>CALMML010000433.1 GCA_937868485.1 uncultured Myxococcales bacterium
AAACGCGCAGTCCGCCAGATGAACACGGCGTCTATGCGGCGAATGTGGTGATCGAAGGAGTGGAGAAGGGGTCTCGCTCGACGTTCTTTCCCAAAGAGTGGACGAAAGAACAGGTTGCGACGGCGATTGAGGAAGCGAATCGGAACCGGGTGCCAACCAAACGTCCTAACAAATATCGCGGTACGTCGTCGTCGGGGGTCGAGATCGAAATCGAACCGGGTCCAAATGGAACCATTTATCCCGTGTATAAAGGCCCGAAGTACGAAGGACCGAAGAAATGATCGTGAAGGCGAGTGCGATCCCAGGCTCGGACAGTGCGTATTCGGTGGTGGCCGATGAACCCGACGAGCTGCGGCTGGACCTGCTCAGCGGGTTTCTCGCGGACTGCGAAGGAAACGAAGACCTATATCTTGCGGCGCTCGACCGGGCGGAAGCGGGAACGCCGGAGCTGAACTGGTGCAACCACTACGTCGCAGCCCGAATGCATCCCGATGGGCGAGTGGTGATTGAAACGCTCTGGACTCGGCTCGCAGACGATGAACAGGACAACCCGCCGCAGATCACGATCACGATTGCGGAGGCGCGGAAGCTCATCCTCGATTGGATTGCGGCGCGGGATAGGTGGTACGCGGAGCGGGCGGTGGCGGGGCGGGCGTGAGTGGGGGCTAGCGGCGGGGGGGGCGTTTTAGGTCTTCTAGGTCGGCGTGGGCGTGGGCTAGCTCTAGGCGGGTGGCTTCTAGCTCGCGGGTCAGCTCGGCGATGCGGACGAGGGCGGGCTTGAGGGCGGCTTGCAGCTCCAGCTCGCGCTGATCGCGCTTTTTGAGGATGTCGGTGAGGCGCTCGACTTCCTTGCGGAGCGGGCCTTCGGCGGACAGGCGGGTGGCGTCTTTTTGTTCCAGCTCGGCGATGCGGGCCTTGTGCTTGTCGAGCTGCTTGCTGGCTTCGGTGAGCTTGTGCTGTAGCTCGTCGGTGCGCGGATCGGACTTGTTCGACAGGCGATCGCGCAGCTCTTTGCCCAGCTCGTCGAGCTTGGTGGTGAGCGACTCTTTGTCGCGGCTCTGGGCGGCGATGACGTCGTGGAGTCGCTCGATCTCGTCTTGGGCTTCGTCGCGGAGGCGCTTGGCGCGATCTTCGGCTTCCTGGGCGATGCCGACCTCGCGACGGAGCATGGCCTGCTCTTCGATGATTCGCTTGATCTGGGCGCGGGCTTCTTTGAGTCCCTGGGTGGCTTCGGTAAGCAGCGACACGTCGGGGGCATCGGCTGGGGACTCGCGCTCAACGAGCTGGATCTGAAGGCCGCCGCAGCGGACCCAGTCTTGGGGCTTGAGGGTTTCCTTCTTGATGCGTCGTCCGTTGAGCAGCGTGCCGTAGGACGATCCGACGTCGGCGACTTCGTAGGCGCTGTCTTCGCGCTGGCGAAACACGACGTGATGGCGCGACAGGCGTCGGTCATCACTGCGCAGGGTGTTGTCTTTGGCTCGACCTACGCTCACCGGCTGGCTGCCAAGACGCAGCTCGAGGGTGAGCCCCTCCTCGGTGGCGATCACAAGACTCGCAGGCATAGCACCCATCATATCGCGGGGGGGCTGCGCTGCGAATCGGGTCGCGGGCTAGTGGCGCAGGATGTGGCGTCCGCGACGGCGGGGGCGACTGGCTTGGCTTTGGCCGAGGCCATCGTAGACCACCGCACCATCTACTACGGTGAGCAGGACCTTGCGGCGGGGCAGATCGGCGGGCGGGGGCAGGTGGTCATCGAGGGACAGCTTGCCTTCGAGCACGGTCAGATCCGCGAGCAGGCCGACGGCGATTCGTCCGAGCTTGTCTTCGGCAAAGGTCGCGTAGGCGGCATCGGCGGTAAACAGTCGGACGGCTTCGCCGACAGACAGCGCATCGGCGGGGGCTTTGGGGGCGGTGACGGGAGTGGTCTTCCACAAGGCGCTGTGCAGGGCCAGGCGGGGATCGGCGTCTTCGACCGGGAAGTCGGACCCGCCACAGAGCCGGGCCCCGGAGTCGAGCAGGGATCGCCAGGCGTAGGCGTAGCGGCTGCGGGCTCCGAGTCGCTTGTCGGCCCACGGTGCGTCGCTGACCGCGTGCTGGGGCTGCATGGAGGCAATGACGCCCAGCTCTTGAAAGCGGCGGTGGGTGAGGACGTCTTCGCTGATGACCTGGGCGTGCTCGATGCGGAAGCGGGCGTTTCTTTCGGCGCGAACCCCGGCGCGCTGGTAGGCGTCGAGCGCGAGGTGGACGGCGCGATCGCCGATGGCGTGGGTGGCGATCTGGTAGCCGTGGATGAGCGCCCAGCGGGACATCATCTCGACGTGATCGGGGGTGGTGAGCAGCAGGCCGCTGTTTTGGGGATCGTCGGTGTAGGGCTGTTCCAGGGCGGCACCGCGAGATCCGAGTGCTCCGTCGAGGTAGAGCTTGATGCCGCGCAGGGTAAAGTGGCTGCTGTGCTCGGGGGGACCGATGCGCTGGGACAGGCGCTCTAGCTCGGCGCGATAGGCGGGGGACTGGGGAAACTGCTGGAGCTTGGCGGGGATGGGATCGTCGGCATAGCCGTAGATGCGGATGGGGAGTCGGCCTTGCTCGGCGAGCCTTCTGTAGGCCCCGACGGCTTCGACGGACAGGCCCATGTCATGCACGGCGGTGAGTCCACGGGCGGCGACGTAGCCACTGGCGCTGATGATGGCGGCTTCTAGCTCGGGGCCGGTGGGCTTGGGCAGGACGCGCTCGATCAGATCCATGGCGTTGTCGATGAGGACGCCGGTGGGCTCTCCGCTGGGGTCGCGCAGGATTCGTCCGCCGTCGACCTCGGGGGTCTTTTTGGACAGGCCGGCAAGCTGCATGGCGGCGTGGTTGGCCCAGCCTGCGTGTCCGTCAATGCGGCGCAGCCAGACGGGATGACCGGCGGAAGCGGCATCGAGTGTGCGCAGGGCGGCGGCGTCGGGAAACTCGGGCGGGGAAAAGCGGTTCTGATCCCAGCCGCGACCGAGCAGCCATGCGCCGGCTTCGGGCTGGGCTTGGGCGGCGTGACCGACGGCTTGGGCGATGGCCGCTGCGGAGTCGAGCCCGCGCAGATCGAGCGCTCGCAGGGACAGGCCGAGGCCGACAAGGTGTGCGTGTCCGTCGTGCAGTCCGGGCAGCACGGTGGTGTCGCTGCTGGCGGCGATGACGCGGGTGCGCGGTCCGATGTGGGCGGCACTGCCCGCTTGATCGCCGACATAGACGATGCGGTGATCGCGGACGGCGATGGCACTGGCTTGCGGGCGGGCCGGATCCATCGTGAGGACGTGGGCGTTTTGGATGACCAAGTCGGCGGGCTGGGCCGATGCGGTCGCCGTGGCAACCAGCGATCCCAGGGCAGCAAAGCCGACGAGGCGACACAGAAGCGAAGAAACCCGAGGCTGAAAAGGTGCGTGGTCAGTCATGGCAGGCGGGTCTGCCATACCACAGGCTCGGCGAAAATTGTGGGAGGTCAGCGCTGGCAGGCGGTGCTGCCGAGGTTGTCGGGGATGACCAGCTCGTCGCGATCGACGCAGGAATCGGCGGTGTAATAGGTGACGGCGCGGTAGGCGTGGCAGGCGGTGCTCATGTCGCCGCAGCGGCAGGAAAGCTCTAGGCGGGCCTGCGGATAGTCGATGGTGCTGGACATGCGACGCAGGACGGACACGCCGATGATGCCGTCGATCTGAGCGGACAGGTTGCGGATGTCGGCGTTGGCGGACTGGATCATGGCGGCAGCGTCCGAGACAACGAGCGCGCTCAGCGTGTCGGTGGTGCCGCTTGGGGACGGGCCGCCTAGCTCGATCCAGGATGCGACGGGGGACAGGCGATCATTGCAGGCGAGATCGGAGTCGAGCCCGGTGTAGCCGCAGCGGCGGTTGAGCAGGGCCGGATCGCGTCCGAGGTTGCGGATGCAGAGGTTGCGCAGGCACTGCTCTTGGGGCACATCGGCAGAGGTGGCGGGTCGCAAGGCATAGCGCTGACGACGGCTGCGGGCCAGCTCGTCACAGGGGGATAGCTGGCGCTGCTTGGCGACGATGGCGAGTGCGGCGTGAAAGGTGTCTCCCAGTGAAATGCGACAGGCCGCGTCGGGCTTTTCGGTGTAGCTGCCGTCTTCATTGCGGGTGGAGTTGAGTCCGGGCAGGGCCAGCTGCACCTGATCTTTTTCGGCGCAGGTGCAGGGCTTGCCGGTCAAGCGGCGACAGGCGGTCTCGGTCAGCACCAGCTCGGGCAGGGCGGTGGACACAAGAAAGCGCATGTTGGTGCCGGACACGGTGTAGGCGGAATCGCGCAGGCCAAACTCGTCGGCCAGGTCGCCCATCAAGGTCTCGGACGCGCTGGCGCACTGGCCGTCGGTGGCGATCCCAAGCAAAAGCTGCTGATAGCTGAGCAGGCGACCGATGCGATCGTCATCGCGCGGGGTGGCTTGGTTTAACTGGATGAGCTGGTTTTGGATCTGGGTGAGCACGTCTCGCACGCGGGTCATGTTCACGCAGGCGGTCATCGTTCCTTCGGCCAGTGGGTTGGCGAGCGGTTCGATGCAGGCTCCCACGGTGACGCGTGAGGCTGGATAGGTGGTAACGGTGTCGCCTAGCTCGACGGCCAGCTCGCCGCCAACGGCTTTGAAGGGAATGACGGCGCGATCGATGCGGCACCAGGTTGCGATGTCACCACGCGACAGCAGCAGAGAGGCGCTTTCTCCAGTGGCGGGGCTGCCCGAAAAGTGGAGCGACAGGGCAAAGTGAGACAGCTGATCGCCGCCGATCACGCCTCCCAGCGGCGGCAGGGGCTGATCGGCCCAGCGCAAGCGAAAGTCCTGAACGGTCTGACCGCTGCGGACGACGGGGATGTCACAGCGCAAAAACTGGGTGCCTGCGGCGCTGCCGTCACTGCGGGCGGCGCTGAGGCTGATCTGTCCGTGGGGAAACTGGCGAGCGGACTCGGACTGGCTGGGGACCAAGGCGGTGAGCGGGGTTCCGGTGTCAAACAGCAGCGACTGCGAGCCCGAGCCAAACGGCGGATTTTCTTCGGGCTCTGCGGTGCAGCGGCTGTCGAGCGTCGGCTGGATGTCGCCGACGGCATAGAGCAGCTTGTCTTTCCACACGAGTGGAATCGGGGCAAGCGGCAGCGTCTCGGTGCTCTCGGTACACGCGGACAGAAGGCCGATTCCTAGACCCAGCGTCAGAACCCGTCGCTTCTTCTGCCAAGCCAAGCTAGCGCGCATGCTCCCCATGGTACGTCACGAGACGGCGGTGAGTGCCTCGCGCAGGCGCGGAAGCAGCGCAGTGATGTCGGCCAGGCTGACGGCGCCGACGGATAGACGCATCCAGCCGGTCTCGGCCCGCATGCCGAAGGCTTGGAAGGGAACGACGGCCATGCCTGCGGCGTGGAGCAGATAGTTTCGTACCTGCTCATTGGTGGTCACGACGGTTCCATCGGGCAGCTTGCGTCCGCGCAGATCGAACTGGGCCGACAGATAGATCGCACCTTGGGGCGGAATGGCGCGCACCGGCAGCCCGGCGGCTTGTAGCGTCCTGATGCCTTCATACAAAAGGGACAGGCGCTGCTCGACTTCGCGGTTCATGGCGACCTGGAACGACGACAGCGAGTCGGCATCTTTGAGGATGGCGGCGGTGGCAATCTGCTCGGGTCTTGGGGCCCAGGCGCCGACGTGACCCAAGATGTCGCGCATCCGGCTCATGACATAAGGAGGAGCGACCGCCCAGCCGACGCGCAGGCCGGTGGCACACAGCGACTTGCTGATGGCGTCGACAAAGATGGTGTAGGCGGCCATCTCGGGGCAAAGCTCTGGCGGGGTGTAGTGCTTGGTGTCGCCGAACGTCAGGGCGTAATAGACCTGGTCATACATGACGTAGAGGGTCTTTTCGCCGCTGCGCTGACGATGACGGTTTTCTTCGATGACCAGCTCGCAGATGCGGCGAAGCTCATCTTGATCGATGACGGTGCCGGTTGGATTGAGCGGGCTGTTGAGGCACAGAAGGCGCGCACCGGGGAGCAAGGGCCGAAGCTGCTGGGCCGTGGGCATAAAGCCCTCTTCGGCGGAGGTGTCGCACTCAACGGCCACGGCATCGGACAGCCGGACGTAGTGGTTGTTGTTCCACGAAGGGGTGGAATAGATGACGCGCTCACCGGGGGCGACGATGGCGCGGTAGGTTCCGTAGATGGCGGGACGGGCGCCACCGAAGATGGCGACGCTTTCGACCGGATAGTCGAGCCCGAGCGTGCGGCGATAGAGATCGATCACCGCTTCGCGCATGACCGGAACGCCATCGGAGGGTGGATAGTTGGTCTCGCGACGCTCGTAGGCGGCGATGACGGCATCTTGCAGGGCGCGCGGAATCGGAAACTGCTGGGGCAGAAAGTCTCCGACGGTCAGGTTGCAGACGGCATGGCCTTGGGCTGCAAGGGCTCGCACCGAGGCTGCAATCTTCAGGATTTCCGAACCGACAAGCTGTAACGCGAGCGGCGACAGACCGCGCTGGGCTGCTTCTTCTGCGGCAGGACCAAGCGGCATGTGATCGCGACAAGCGAGAAGGGGACGAGGTGTGGGCACGAGTAGCGGCTCCTTAACGTGGGCGCATCATCGTAGATGTCCGCGAAAAACGGAAGGACGTCGGACACCTGGGCGGGGCAGGCCGAAAATCCTGCGCGGTGCGGGCACGCAGCTTGGTTCACGCAGCACGGGTTGGGAGTTTGAGTTGACACCACAGGGAAATCGCTTCTATATGGGGAGCATCATGTCTCACGTCAGTAACGAACCGATCTTCTGGGATGTTCGCGTGCAAGAGCGGCGTCTTCGCCGTGGCGAGCTGACCGAGAAGCAGCTCATTGAACACCTTCAGTCGCTGCCGGATGTGGCAGACAAAGCCACCGCATCGGTGCCGCTGGAGGAGCCGATTGAGCGTCCGCCTCCCCGTCGTCCGCAGGTTCGCATCACGGCGGCTCCTGTTTCCCGTCGAGAAATGGATGATGGCGACGAGTACGATGGCGACCTCATCGACGATGAAGACGATGATGACGACGACGATCTGGATGACGAGGACGAGTAGACGGAGCCAAGCGAGATGTCTGCAAGTGGTCCAGAGCCCGAGATCGATTTTGTCACCTTTGTGATGTCGCTGGCGGCCTCGGCGCTGATTCAGATGGGTGAATCGGATGACGATGGCGAGCCGGGACCGGTCGATCTGCCGATGGCGAAGCAGACGATCGACATCATTGGCATGCTGCGTGAAAAGACGCGCGGCAACCTGACGGCAGAAGAAGATCGTGTTGTGGAGACTGCGCTGTATGATCTTCGTCTGAAGTTTCTTCACGCCTCCAAAAAGAGCTAACAAGCGAAGGGTCGTCTATGTCGCGCAGTCCAAGCGGCGGTTCATCGGTGGCACGTCGAGGGATCTCGGTGGTACTCGGTGTGTCTTTGCTGGGACCGCAGGTTGGCTTTGCGGCCAGCGACGAACCCGTGGTGGTGCTGAGCGTCCTTCGGGATGGCCGACCTGACACCGTGCTGTGGCAGCGTCTGACGGATCACTTGGCGCGCAACGGTGAGCGGGTCGTTCAGACGCCTCGGCTCAGTCCGGCGGAGCAGCAGTGTACGTCGCAGGAGTGTCTGGATCGGGTGGCGCAGCGGAGCACGGCCAAGTATGTGCTGAGTGTGACGGCGCAGCGCTCGGGACCGGAAAACCTGTACCTGACGGGGCTGCTCTATGACTCGGTGCGGCACTGGCCTCGGCAAGCGACGCTCGACTGCGTGGGCTGCAAGGGCGATGTGCTGACCAGCCGGGTGACGGACTTGGCCGATAAGCTGTTTTTGGAAATTCGCACGCCAGAGCTGACGGTGGCTTCGTCTCCGAACGCTGCGCCGCCGCCGCTTGTGTGGGGCAAAGCGCCGAGCTATTCGGTCCTGTCGCAGCCGGGCGAGTCGTCGAGCTATCTGGACAAGCTGTCGCTGCGGCGGAAAGTGTCGTCGGGTGTGCTGGGCGCACTGTCGCTGGCGGTGTTTGCGACGGCGGGCGCCTTCCAAGGCTTGGACGGTCGCGCCACCGACTTCAGCTGTGGTTCGAGCGGATCGCCGCAGTCGTGCGTGTGGTCGACGAAGTGGCTGTACGGAACGGGCTATGGACTCGGCAGCGCACTGCTGATTGGCGCGGCGCTGACCTTGTTTTGGCCGACCGAGACAGCGGCCCCGGCTTCGGCTGAGCGTCGATAGGAGCCGCAGATGAACGCGCGGACCCAACTTTCGATGGCTGTTTGTGCCGCTTTGCTCGTGGAGAGCGGCTGTCTGGTGGAAAACCTGTGCGACAAGGAACCGACGCGCGCCGAGTGTGTGCTGGTTCCAGGTGCAGAGCGAGTGACGCTCCTGAGCCTGCGGCTGCCGCTCAAAGGGGGCGAGCTGCGGGTGAAGGCAGAAGGTGATCCGGCGTCGGTCGAAGCGGTGCTGTCGCCCAAAGGGCTGCCGGAGCAGCGTCTGCCTCTTGTGCGCGGTGCGGACGGTGAGTGGATCGTGAAGCTGAAGCCGCAAGAGCTGTGGCCTCAGCTTGGACCGGGGCCGCTGCCGCTGACGCTACGGACGCCGCAAGGAAGCCAGGATGCGACGCTGCGACTGTTTGTGCCGCCGCAGTTTGGGCCGGATGTGTCGCGATCGGCGCGCGTGCTGTGGCTGTCGGTGGTGAATCGTCACGTCATCACGCTGGAGCAAGGCGCAACGGAGCGAACCTTTGGCGACTGGACGTATCAAGCGCCGCTGCTGAATCGGACGGGCTCTGTGCCTGCGTCGATGGCGTTTACCGTTCCGGCGACCGCACTGTTTGCGATGACGGACAGCGCGTTTGTGCGGCTGATGCCCAGTGGATCGAGCTGGCAGCTTCAGCAGTCTCCGGTGGGAGAGCTTCGCTACACCGACATTGAGCCGAGCGTGGACTATGTGTCGCTGCTGGGGCTGGCGGTGGGAAAGCACGGCGCGGGCAACTTGCTGGCGATGGCGGGCGAGGGCGGAGCGGGCAAAGGTCTGCGGGTCTTTCGTCTCCCCGATGGGGGGACTGCGGCGGCGCAGAAGCTGGCGGTCGATGTGACGGGTCCGGTGGCGCAGCTGGCAGTGGGCGGGCTGGACGACAACGCCGAGGCGGATCTGCTGACGATTGGCAAAGATGGCACGCCGTCGGTGCTGATTGGGGCGGGGTCGGGCTTGGCGCTGGATGCGGTGGCGTCGCAGAGCTTGGCGCAGCAGCTGGGCAGTGAGCCGGTGCGGGCGCTGGCGGTTGCGGATCTCGATCGCGATGGGCTGGCGGATGTGGTGCTGAGCCGAAAGAGCCAGCTTCAGTGGCTGGCCACGCAGTCGGATCACTCCTTTACCGCGCCGTCGGTGCTGGTGGATTTGCCAGATACCGCGTCGACGCTGGATGTGGGTCTGATCGATGGCAACGACAGTCCAGATATCGCGATTGGTGGGCCTGGGTTGTATTTGACTGCGTACTTGAACCAAGCGCCGTAGCGGGGGCGACGGCTCGGCTTCGGCTAGCGCAGCTCGAACTCTTTGCAGAACAGGATGTCGGGCGTGGGCTGTTCGTAGTCGCTGCGGCGATGCTCTTGGGTGGGCCACTCGTGGGCGCAGGCGCTGCGCGCGACGTTAAACAGGCCGCAGTCTTCGCAGCAGTGACGAAGGGCAAAGCGCTGGCGCTCTTCGTCGAAGAGGTGGTCGCGAGCGACGCGCATGCTACCGGCCTTTCCGTGAGTGCGGGCGCGGCGTCATGCGATCGAGGAACCAGCGCGCGACCGTCGGGAAGTAGCGCAAGATGGCGTACATTCGCGGATAGATGACGCGATCGCGGCGAAGGTCAACGGCCTCGCGAATGCGACGAGCCAGCTCACTGGGAATGCCTTCGGGAAGGATCTGAAGCGCGGGATTTTCCGGGTACGCGGCGTAGCCAGCGCGAGCCATCGGTGTATCGACGGGTCCGGGATAGACGGTGACGACGTGAACGCCGGTTCCGCGTAGCTCTCCGCGTAGGCTTTCCGAGGCGGCACCAAAGCCCGCTTTGCTGGCGTTATAGCCCCACATGCCTGGGGTGGGCGCAAGTCCAGCGACCGACGCGATGTCGACGATGGTTCCTTCTTTGCGCGCGAGCATGCTGGGTAGGATTGCGCGGGTGATGTGCAGCGGCACGAGCAGGTTCAGTCGCAGCATCGCTTGGAGCGCTTGCGGATCGTGCTCTTCGGCGGGCTCGACGAGCTGAACCCCGGCGTTGTGGATGAGGACATCGATGGGACCAAACTGCGCTTCGGCGGGAGCGATCCAGTCGAGCGAGGTGTCGAGTTGGCTCAGATCCGAGACGAAGATCTGGGTCTGTCCGCCTGCCTCGTTGGCGATGGCCTGCATCTCGGCTTGTCGTCGGGCAACGAGTGTGACGCGCGCACCGACCCGGACAAACTCTGCGACGAGCGCCGCACCAATTCCCGAAGAGGCACCTGTGACCACTACGTGTTTCATCTCGTCTGTCTTTCTTTACGAATCGGCGGAATCTGCCACTTGTAGGAGCAGCTTTCCGTGGTTTGTCCCGTCGAATAGCATGTTCACGGCGGCGGGCGCTTGGGTCAGTCCCAGCACAATGTGCTGACGGTACTTGAGCGATCCACTGCGTACGAGCGGGGCCAGCTCTGCCAGCGCTTCGGGAAAGCGACTGGCAAAGTCACTGACGATGAAGCCTGTGAGCGTGGCTCGCTTGTGCAGCAGCATGTCGAAGTTACGCGGTCCGCGAGGCTGCGAGTCGTTGTAGGACGAAATCAGCCCGCACAGCACGACGCGCGCATGCACCTTCAGTCGCGACAGCGCTGCTTCGAGCTGATCGCCACCGACGTTTTCAAACAGCACCGAGATTCCGTCGGGACAGAGCCGATCGAGCGCGGTGCCCACGTCGTCTTGGCTGTAGTTGATGCAGCCGTCAAAGCCCAGCTCCTCGGTGACGTACTGACACTTGTGGGCGGACCCGGCGATGCCGATGACGCGAGCACCGGCGCGCTTGGCAAGCTGTCCGGCGAGCGATCCCACCGACCCAGCGGCAGCGGAGACGAGCACGGTGTCACCGGGCTTCGGCTGTCCAATCGCCAGCATGCCAAAGTAGGCCGTCAGTCCGCCCGTGACGCCGAGTGTGCCAAGAAACGCCGTCGGATGAACGTCGAGGTGACGCGGTAGCTTTTGCAGCGGACGCAGCGACCCAGACTCCCACAGCGCGTACTGCTGCCAGCCGAGCAGCCCCGACACCCAGTCTCCCGGCGCATAGTCGGGATGACGCGACTCGATGACTTGCCCGATTCCGAAGCCGCGCATCACGTCGCCGATCGCAACCGGAGGCATGTACTGCGGACGATCGGACATCCAGACGCGATTGGTGGGATCGATGGAAAGATAGTGCGTTTCGATCAGCACTTGTCCGTCGCGTAGTGGCTCTAGCGGCTGCTGACGAAGCTCGAAGTGATCGAGTGAGACGCGCGCCGGTGGTCGTGTTTTGAGAATCAGCTGCTGATTGGTTCGCACAGGGATCTACTCCAGCGTCGCGATGCCCGTCTGCGCGTGGCTTGCCAAAAAGCGCGTCCAGTCATGTCGCGCTGCCCACAGATCGAAGATCACAAAGTGTCCGTCGTCTTTCGGCGGTGCCACGTACTGCTTCAGCACGCCGGTTGCGGTTCCATTTCCGACGTTCTTCGTCACCGATCCGCGCGTCCATTTCAGTCCGGTTTGGTTCAGATACGGCAGCTCATAGAGCCGAGGCTCGACAGGCTGCACGCCCATCGACAGCGCAAACGCCGCAATGTTTGGCACCGGCGTGAAGTGATCCC
The DNA here is from genome assembly GCA_937868485.1 of uncultured Myxococcales bacterium. GTDB lineage: Bacteria > Myxococcota_A > Polyangia > Palsa-1104 > JAEUJZ01 > JAEUKA01. The sequence goes on from CALMML010000433.1 coordinate 11,854, forward strand.
ACAGCCCGAGCGACTGAAAGATGCTCTTGGGCGGCATTCCCTTCGGTGGCTCCTGAAAATACAGGCGTCCGTAGTTGTTCGGATCGGCGGACTCGAAGAACGCTTGCAGCAAGTTGAGCAGCGGATGATCGACGAGCGGTGTCTCTTGCAGCAGGCTCTCGACAAGCTCCGCGATGTTGTTCGGCTCTGTTTTGTTGAGCAGTGACAAGATCAGCACCGAGCCCGCGCCCGACAAAATCGCTGCCGGAATCTTCGGCTCAGCGGCGAGAAACAGCGGTCCGGTCAGGCCTCCTTGGGAGTGCCCCATAAAGTAGATTCGCTTTTTGTCAAAGCGCAGCGGACGACTGGTCACCGGCGCCTTGGCAACGTTCATGTCCTCGACGAGCCGCAGCAGCTGAAAGTCATCGGTCGCACCTTGCTTGACGTTGTCGCGCGCTGCATCGAGGTTTTGCAGGTTAAAAAACGTGATCTCTGGATTCGAGCCCGACGGATCGCGCGGTCCGTGCAGCACTTGATCGATGCCGATCATCGCCATCTGCACCGGCGGCTTTCCTTTGCGCTCAATCAGCGACGCACGCAGATCCAGCATCTCTCGCACAAACGTCAGATAATCGCCGCCGGTTCCGTGCGCATACAGAATCACCGGCCAGCCGTCGGGAGGCATCTGCGTATTGGGCACCGCGAGCGCAAACCGCAGGTTTTCCGTCCGAACGACCTTGGGGATGCCTTTGCTGTCTAGCTCAATCGCGCCCCCTTCGGACCAGTACGGAGGCATCCCCGTCTGAAAGTTCGGCGATGGAAACGTGCCCGTATACAGATCGGTCATTCCATCGTGGCTGCGCAGATAACCCAGATCTTGCGGCTGCGGAGACGGCGCTGTGTCGTACACCGCTTGCCGCAGCTTGTGCATCACCGACGTCACATCTTGCGTGGTAAACACCGTCGCTGCCGCAAGTTCCTGCTGTAGGCTGACACTGCCGAGCCACGCGCGCAGCGGCGCATAACGGAGCCACGCACTGCGCTGGGGTTCACTCGGTGGCTGCGAAGCTGCAAGCAGCGCAATCAAGTCAGCGTCCGCGCGAATGGGACCGCCATCTTTTGCCTTGATTCCCGTCGTCAAGATCGCCGCATAGGTTGTCTTTTCCCGCAGCGGCAGACCCGGAATTGGACGCAGCGACAGCCAGTTGTCCCCGATGTAGCGATTCCCTTCGCGATGGAACGTCGCCAGGACCGGCGTGCGCTGTCCATACGTCGGAGATCCTTTGGTGACATCGACGACAAACGCTGGCGAAGAAGACTCTGCACTGCGATCTGCCGTCGGTAACGACGCTTCATCGAGCGGCGCATCAAAGCGGAAATACATCGCTGCGCCTGGGCCTGCGCCTTGGATTTTTCCGTTCAGAAACGCAACGTACTTTCCTGGCTGACCCGCTGGCAGCGGCAGTCCCGACAGATCGTATCCCGAACGAAGCTCGGATTCTCCGACGGGATTTGTGCTGCTCGGCTGCTGCTTGAGTCGTACATCGTTTGGAAACGGCAGCGCAAAGTAGTCCGACTGCGCCACGTCGCTGCGACCCGGCAAGACATGGATCGCGAGCGCGCCCGGTCCGGTCTGAATGTCCGCTTCATCACAGCTGGCAAGTGACAACAGCGACGCGGCCCCACACAGCAGCAGCGACAGCGTGTGACGACGAGCGCTTCGACCAGTCGGATTCTCAGGCGACGAGGTGTGCAGCATGCGCGGACAATAGCCACAGGTGCAGCGAGTCTCAAGCGACTTGTCCGGTCGGTCGGACGAGATCCGTATTGCGGACGCAGGGATCGCAAGTCGGTCACTCGTTCCGTCGGAGATTCCCTGGCATCGTCCGTGCATTGGCTCGCTGCGGAACGGGAAACCTCCGAAAGGGATACCGATGTCGATGCAGAGTCGCTTGTTTTCGCTGCTCGTGGCCGTGCTGAGTCTGTTTGTGCTGGGCTGTCGACAGACAGAGCCGATGTTTCGACCGCCGATGCTTGATGACTCGCAGCTTGCGCGTGCGCAGGCCGAGGCGGAAGTGGACTTGCGGCGTAGCTTTGGCGGTCGTTTGCGCTATCACTCTGAGCTACGGACCGTCGCTGTGGCCGATTCCTTAACGGTTGCGCTGCCGTCCAACCTGACACCTGGCGCGGCGCTCGAAAAAGTCCTGCTGCGCTATCCGACCCTGTTTGGGAGCGAGAGCAGCACACAGCTTGAGCTGATCGGAGTCGTCACGGACAGAGACGGAGCCCGCCACATTGCGCTGCGCCAAGTGCAAAACGACATCATCGTGTGGGGCAGCGTGGTGGCCGGACACGCCGATGCGGAAGGGAATCTGCGACGGATTGTGGCGCATACCGTTCCGCTCATGAGCTGGCCAACAGATGCCAAGACACCCAAGTATTCCGCTGAGCAAGCGCGTCAAGAAGCGCTGCGCATCTTGGTTCAGGAACTTCCGCAGGTGAGCGCTTCGACCTCGACGCCCAAGCTGTACTATCTGGCTGCGGGTCGTCGGCTGTCGCTGGTGTATCGAATCGAGCTGTCAGGACAAGACGGAGAGCTTCCGATTCGCCAAGCGCTGTGTCTGTCCGCCCTGGATTTGTCGCTGCGCTGCCGAGAAGAGCTGGTTGTTGCCTCCGATGTTCCGATGGCTGTGATGGGACGCGGAGTCGATGTGCTGGGAGCGCTGCGCGAGCTATCGATTACGCAGCGTGGGGACTCCTATTCACTCGAAGATCTCCGTCGCGGATCGCAGCGCACCACGCTGGTCAAGCCGCAGGAACGAATCCCGGGACGAACCATTGTCAGCAGCAAACCTGATGAGTGGGAACAAGCGTACGGAGTCTCTGTGTTCGCCAATCTGTCGCTGGTCTGGGACTACTTTGCGAAGACACATCAGCGCTTTGGTTGGGATGGAGAAGGTCATGGAATCGTCGCTGTGATTCACGGAGAACAGAGAAATCCACCGCTTCCGATTGCACTGTTTGATGGTCAGCGGATCTTGCTTGGTGCCAGCGCTCCACCTGAGTTTTTGCCGATTGGCGCTGCGCTGGATGTGGTTGCACATGAATACGGACACGCACTGATTCGCGCGACCGCAAGCCTGGCTGCCGAGGGTGAAAGCGGTGCAATCGATGAAGGTCTGTCCAATCTGTGGGCTTGCTTGATGGAACAGTCGATCACTCCGCTTCGCGCAAACTGGACCGTGGGAGAGTCAATCTATCGACCAGTTCAAGGAGTGGCCGCGCTGGCGGATCTGGAAGATCCAGCGCGCACGCAGCAGACCCGACTTCGGAGTGAACAGATGATTCCTTCCGAAGGTAGCGCGGCGCGATCTCCGCTGTCTTTGCTCGAGCGGTCACTTCGTCGCTACAACGCCGGCTTTGTCGGTCATGCAGGATTCCTCCTTGCGGCAAAGATTGGCAGCGAGAAGACCGCAGCGATTGTGTATCGCGCACTGACAACGTATCTGCATCGCTACTCCGATGCAGATGACCTGGCCGATGCCATGATGGCTGCTGCGCAGGACTTGTATGGAGCGAGCGATGCGTCTCTGTCTGCGATCCGAGCTGCGTGGGAATCGGTGGGTGTGAATCGATTTCTGCGCTCGTGAAAGGCTGCGCGCGCAGTGGGTCAGATGTGTGAATCAGGGACCGCTTGGGAGCTGTAAGGGCAGGGCACGACCGATGCTTGGATCGTCGCTGGAAAGCCGCGCAAACGCGACTGGATCGGACTTCTTGAGCGCTCCTTCTGTCTTGTCATCTCCGAGCAGCTGACGCAGTCCGCGCTGCGATCCGTAGTAGTTTGACAGATGATGATCCGCTTCTGTGATGCAGCTCCGAACCAGGGATCGCGAGATGCTCGGTAGGTTGAGGAGCTTGAGCGCCATGCTCCACAGACCATCGATGAAGTTCTGATCGGCAGGGAACTCTAGGAGCCCGGCCAGCGCAAGCAGAACGGCACCTCTTTGCGCGAGCTGCGATGCCAGTCCACCAACGGGAGGAAGGATTCCTAAGTCCAGTGCGCGGCGCAGCGCTTCTGCCGCACAGAGTAGCCGCTTGAGCTCCGGTGCTGCATGGGAAAGGAAGCTATGGAACATCACATCGACAGACAGTCCGGGGCCTTCACTGCTTGGTTCCGACTTTTCGATGTAGCGACACACCGCAGGAAGTCTTCCCAGCTCTTCTTTGGGAGCATCTTTTCCGACGGAAACATCTTGTGGCGGTTCCTGATGGGAATAGAAGCCACCGGAAGAGAAAATGTAAAACAGCTCGCTGTCACCGGGCAGTCCGCGCCACAGATCGGAATACTGGGTGACACGGTTCAGACTTCCCGCTGCCCAGTTGAGTCCCATCGCTGCTTCGCCGCCAACTTGCGACGCAGCCATCTGTGGATCACGCGGCGTGGCCGATGCTTGCAGATCGACCTGGATGTTTTGAATCGTGAAGTCCAGGAAGCCATCGTAGAAGTCTGCTTTGCCATCCTGATTCACATCGGAATAGCGCGACACAACGAGCGGATGCGCGGGACCGACGAACTGCACGAATCCTTCACGCTGGGTTTGCTCGTGATGCCACTGCTCTTTTTGGATGCGATCACTCAGCGCGCTGTGCGGCTCTGCTTTGCTCATTCCTTCGAGCACAGCGACGAAGCAGTCGAGTCCTTCGGATGCGATCACCTTTCCCGACTTGCTGTCTGTCCGAAAGTACGTCGAATCCCACGACGAATAGATATCGGCATCGGGAAACATCTTTGCGATGGCAAAGCGCGTGGTCAGTCCGGCGCACTGCGAGTTCATCATCAGCTTGTAGCCGACCTGACGCACCGTCGAAGCGCTCGCTTGCATGTCAAAGGAACCAAGCTGCGCATGTCGGTTGATCAGGATTCCTACAAACGCGTCGCTTCCCATCTCTGCGTTTTCATCTTTCGGAGACGCGGTGCGCGCAAACAGCTGAATGCGCTCTCCTTTGGGACCGACAAACGGCGCTTGCAGGATGTGATAGCGATCCAGCGAAAACGGCAGGTTGGGAATCTGCTCGGTCGGCGTGACTTCTTTGAAGCCGAAGCGAGACTTGAGCAGATCGACTTCTCCCTCGTGAAAATCCCAAGCCGAGCACATCGCAAAGCGCCAGATCGATGGCAGCTCGGCATACGGAGGTGCTTGCCGAATCAGTCCACGCAGAAGCTCTTCTGCTTTGTGTTTGTGCGCGGGACAGAGCGCGGGGGCTCGCATTTGCAACAGCTGAATCGCATGGCTGCGCAGCGCGGGACGTGCGCTCGGATCGTCTTGTTCGTCATCAATCAGCGCAAAGATCTGCTCTGCCGCTTGATCCGCGACGGAGCGGAAGCTGCCATCTTTGGTCACGGTCGCGAGAAGGTGCGACAAGATCGTCAGCGCAGCGGAGCGAAGCTGGACCGCGCGCAGCGGATCATCGACGGCTCCTTCACCACCGACAGCCGCAGAGAGGAGTCCATCCCGAACCTGCGACAGCAGTCCTTCGGCTTGTACTGCGCTCAGTCTCTCCGTTCGGGGCGTCACATCGGGATGGAACGCGCTCGGTGGAAACAGACACTCAAAGGTCGATTTTCGACGCGACGAAATCCAGCGCGCCGCTGCCACAAACACCTCACACAGATCGAGGCTGGTGGGAGCCGCTTCCGTCGCACTTTGGCTCAGCTTTCCATCGGGAAGCAGGTACAGCGGCCTCGCTCCGTAGATGCCTTCAAGCAAGTTCAGTGGCTGACTCGGATCGCTCGTCCCGTTCGCTTGGCGACTTGGTTGCTGATCTGTTTCGCGCTGTGTATCGCTCAGCTTGGTCTCGAACAGCTGCGCAAGCCTGCGACGGACTTCCGGGCGTCCGACAAATGCCGCCGAGATGCTCTTGCCAACCTGCGCCCGCAGTCGAGCTTGCGTGCCTTCATCCATAAGCTGCGTGATGGCGATGTAGTAGTCACGATCGCCGCTCAGCCACAGATGGATGCCTGGACTCTCTTTGTGCGATGTGAACACCCGCTGCGCCTCTTTTCCGACGGCAATGAGCGTTCCGGGGATACTGACCGGCGGCCCACCTTCTGCGTCAGAGATTCGAAGAACAACCGGGGTGGCGAGCTCTGGCATGGGGCACTCCCTTCACAAAGATGGATGAATGAACAGGAATCAGCGTCACAGAAACATAAAGTAGCGCTCAGGGATGTCATCAAACGTCATCGCGACGCCACAGCGCACACAGCCGAACGAGGGAGGCCGACGCTCAATCGTGCCCGCGAGGCTGTAGAGATCGCGGCGGACATCGATGAGCTGTTCTTCATCCAAGCCGCAGCGCGAGCAGACGTAGGGCGCGTAGAACGAGACGACCTCGGTGTCATCGAGCAGGTTGCTGATGGCGCTGGCTTGCTGGACAAACTGAATCGGACACTCGAACAGGCGAATCTTGGCGACGCCACGCAGCGCACGAACCAGATCCAGCCACGCTTGAATGCTGTCGGAGCTTATGCGACGAAACTCCTTGAGGTGAAAGTCGATCTCGCCCCGCAGGTGCTTGAGCGGCGACAGATCCACATCGGCACTGAGCACGCCCGACAGCTTGACGATCTGACGCTGTCCTTCGCGGATGATCTTCCAGCGACAGGTGCGACCACTCGCCGACTTGAAGAACTCTTGCAGCGCTTGCTTGGCTTCATCGCTTGGCGACTCGAAGACCATGGCAACTGCTGCATCGGGCGCGTGTGTCTTGATGTCGATTCGGACGACTCGTCCTGTCAGGTTGACCGCTTGCGGACGGCTCGGCAGCGTAAAGCGAATGGCGAGCCGATCTCCAACGTGGATCGGGCGATTGGTTCGCAGCAGGATTCCATCGAGGCTGATATCGATCGAAAGTCCGACAAACGCTTCGGGATGATTGGCCGCAACGGATCCCGAATAGACATGAAGCTTGAGCGGCAGACGGTCACTTGCGCGAGCCGGGACTCCCAAATAACGAGCCAGGATCTGCGGCAGCAGTGCTTGCTGCGCTGGCCACTCAATCACTTCATCGAACAAGCTCGGAGGCAGCGAGACGGCGTGCGCGGCTCCGGTGTGAATCAAGATGATGGGAATGGGCTGGCCGCGACGATGACTGCGCAGTGCTTGGCTCGCGCTGGCTGCTCCGCAATCGGCAAGCTGTGGACCCAGCAGACACAGGTCGGCTCCCTTGGACAAGCGATCGGTCAGCTCTGGCAAGCTGCTGGCCGTCAGCAGGCGCAGATCATGGCGATGCAGAAGCCCTTGATACAGCTCGCTTGGGGACGAGGGATGGAATGCGGCGACGATGGTCTTCACAGACGCATCTTAGCATTACCAAGCAGGGAAAAATTGTGTGTTGAGCGACAGAATGGGCGGACTTGGCGAGACGAGCGCTTAGCCGCGAACGGCCACGTACTCTTTCTTGATGAGATCGACCAGGGCTTGCGCAGCGTCGCAGTCAGCCAGCCGACTCTTATCGAGCACGCCTTGGGTGGTGGCGCCGTTCAGCACAACCTGGAAGACATCCAGCTGGTCTTTGGACAGCTCGGCAATCGGTGGCACCAGCGGCTTGGGAATCATCAGCACAGCCGACCGCTGCGGAAGCTCGGGATCGAGGCGCTGCATCTCATCGACGATGCGCATCGCTTCCATCAGCAGACCTTCGGTCGAGTCTTTGATTTCCTCGAGGAACGTCTTTTCTTCGGTCGAGTCCAGCTCGAACGTGCCTTTTTCCCACGTCAGGATTCGGTACGCCGCCTTGTCCGGCTTCATCTCGTACGAATCGTCGATGGTCGCGTAGTAGAGCTGACCTTTGCGCAGATAGATTTGACCCGTCGTGCCATTCGGTCCGTTGACGGTCAGCACACCCGTTCGCTTCGACGTCGAAAAGAGCTGCAGCAGGTCAGGCAGCGGAATCTCTTCGATGTTGCCGGTCATTGCGCGCGTCGATGCCGAGGTCTTCTGCATCTGCTGCTGGCCGCGCTTTTCAAGCTGGCTCTTGGCTTCTGCTTCGGTCAGGTTGTTGCTCGGATCGACGGTGACGACCTTCATGATCGAGGTGCCAATCAGGATGCGGTCGCCTTCTTTCAGACGGGCACGCTTGATCTTTTCCCCGTTAACGAAGGTTCCGTTCGTCGAGCCAACGTCCGCGATCGTCAGCTCTTCACCGTTGACAGTGATGGCTGCATGCCGGCGCGAAACCATGTCCTCGATGAGGACCATTTCTAGTTCGCTTGACCGACCGATAACGATCTCGCGGCCCTTGTGTAGCGGAAACTCGCCACCTTGATACTTGCCCGAGATGAACCGGAGCGCATAGCTAACACTTGGCACAGGAATCTTCTCCCCAGGGTCTAGTCACTTTTGCAGCACGACTATATCACAGCCTGGCGGTCATTTGACTTGGATAACTAGCTGCGCAGTTGCGACGTTGTCTGCTGCATCGCTGGCACGCAGCAACAAGGTGTGGGGCCCAGCAAGCAGTTTGGTGACCTTGTGCTGCACGTCTTCGCTGGAACTGTCCAGTACGCCATCTTTGGATGTCATGGGCTGAAAGTCCCCGCCATCCACGGAGATCGCAAGGTCACTGACCACAGATGCTGCATCCGAGATCTTGGCGCTGACAACCTGGGCTACGGGATCAAAGCGAACGTCTTGCCAATCGGGTCGGCGGTTATCGATCAAGAACGGCGCAGACTGAAGCTCGTGGGTGAGCGCAAGCTCGGTCGGGTTGCTTCGCTCATCGCTGACCGTGACTTTTAGTTCATAGAGTCCGTCGCTGAGCGTCTCCGTATTAAAGTCCAGCTCCGTTCGCGTGATCGGATCCGCTCCGGTGAGCCTCAGCCAGCTTGGATCTCCGCCGAGTCCCGCCTGTGCCCGGCGAATGAACACGCGATAGTTCAGCTCATCTTCGTCGGGATTTTCTACTTTCCAGCGCAGCTTTACGAGCGGCGACTTGGGACGGTAGATGCTTGGCTTGGTTCCCTTGGCTAGTCGCGAGAGTGGATCCTCTCCGACGGTGACCTCCGTGATGCGTGGACGCAGATTGACGGGCTGATAGTACGTCGTGAAGTCGTGAAGGATGCCTTGCTCGGCAAACAGAAAGCGCGCTTGCAGGTATCGCCCCGGCGGGGACGCAACTTCTCCGGTCTGTTCTCCCGTCGCTGCAATCTTGGTCGGCCTACCGAGCGGCTGCCATGGGCTCCAGGCGGCGTCGGGTTTTTGGACGTTGCCACTGCGAGTCTCGACCTTGATCCCTTCACCCAGGAATCGGAGCGTTCCAAAGCGTGAAACGGCCTGCGTATCAAAC
>CALMML010000434.1 GCA_937868485.1 uncultured Myxococcales bacterium
CCGAACATCGGCATCTTCGCCAGGATGTCCTTGAGCGACCCAAGCTGCTGAATGACGCTGATCTGCTCGAGGAAGTCCTGCATATCGAACTTCCCTTTGAGCATCCGCATCGCGTCTTGCTCAGCCTTCTGGGTATCGACGACCTGCTCGAAGTCCTTCATCAGGCCAACGATGTCGCCCATGCCCAGGATGCGGCTCGCGAGACCCTCGGGACGGAACTCCTCGATCTTGTCGAGGCTTTCACCGACGCCCAGGAAGCGAATCGGCTGGCCCGTGACTTCTCGGATCGTGAGCGCCGCACCACCACGCGCATCACCGTCGAGCTTGGTCAGGATAAAGCCCGTCGTCGCCACGCGATCGTGGAACGTCCGCGCCGTATTGACCGCGTCCTGACCGATCATCGAATCGACGACCATGAACACTTCTTGCGGCTTGACGCGCTGCTTGATTTGGTCCAGCTCGCGCATCAGCGGCTCGTCGATGGCCAGTCGTCCGGCGGTATCGAGCAGCACCACTTCGTAGCCCTTGGTGTAGGCGTACTTGTAGGCTTCGTCGCAGATCTCGACCGGGTTTTTGCCGTCGCCGGTAAACACCGTCATGCCGAGCTTGTCGCCGATGACCTGAAGCTGCTGCACGGCGGCGGGACGATAGACGTCAGCGGCGACGAGCAGCGGCTTGCGCTTGTGAATCTTGTGCAGCCAGCGCGCCAGCTTTCCGACGGTGGTCGTCTTACCGGAGCCTTGCAGACCAACCATCATGATGACGGTTGGACCCTTCTTTGCCCAGTTAAACTCCGTCGGGCCCCCTTCGGGGTTGCCCATCAGCCCGGTCAGCTCTTCCTGACAGATCTTGATGAAGTGCCACTCGGGCGTGACCTCCATCGACTTCAGGGTCTTTTCGCCGAGCTTTCCGTCCGACGGAAGCTCTGCTTTGGCGCGCAGCTTGACGATCTGACCGACCGACTTTTCCTTGACCCGCTGTAGGAACGAGCGGACCACCGGCAGCGCAACGTCGGCCTCAAGCAGAGACATCCGAACGTCGCGCAGTGCTGCTTCGATGTTGTCTTCGGTTAGCTCGGCCTGCCCAGTCAGCTTCTCACGAGCGAGGCGAAAGCCCTTACTTAGCGTCTCTAACATTGCCATTGCCGCAAGGCTTACCACGTCCTTGCGTCTCTCGGCAACGCACAACTATGACTGTGTCTGCGCAGCCCGCTTGCTATTGCGGCGACGCTTCGGCGCATACAGCTGACTCGCCCGCGTCGGAGCCAAGTAACCAAGGACCAGGCGCGACAAGTGCTGCACAAACGACGGCGAATCGAGCAGCTCTGGCCGCTGAACCAGCGCGTAATCCGACAGACCCGACAGCGTCATCACCACGATCTCTGCCGCCAGGTGCAGATCTTCGACTTCCAGTTCCTGACGATGAACTTCCAGCCAGCCTGCGACGCGCTCGGTCATGCGCCGATTGAACAGCTCCAGCGCGGGCATCGCATCAACGTGAGGAAGCTGCTGCATCAAGATCCGATGCAGCTTCACATCGATCTTGGTTGAATCGAGCGCCGCCGAAACCAGCGTCTCAACCGCCGTCTCAATCGACTCATGACGCACTTCCAGATACTGACCCGCAATCGTTTCCATCACGCCATCGGACCAGCGCTGAATCAGGGCCGCGATGAGTGACTCCTTGTTCGGAAAGTACTGATACAGCGATCCCACGCTCACGCCCGCTTCTTCCGCAACCCGATTGGTGGTGAGTCCTTCATAGCCCAGCCGCACCAAGATCTTCGCGGTCGCGGACAACAAGGAATCCACCAGCTGTTTCGATCGATCTTGCGTAGGAAGCTTGCGAGGAATGATACGAGCTTTCTTCTTCATATTTTACCATTTCCGTCTCTGTCAAATGCGAGCGAAACGCGAGCAAGTCGCGAGTACAAAACCTGAGCAATTGCTCGCATTCTCATCTTCACACGCTATCCCAATCGGAGCCATTCGCAACATGAACACGCACAGCGAAACCATCCCAAAGAAGCAGACCCCTGGCCCCTCGATCTGGCAAACACCTGCTTGTCTTTCTGCCTTCCGCAGCGATCCCATCGGATTCCTACAGGACATCCACCAGCGCTACGGAGACACCGTTCGGATTCCGCTTGGACTTCCTTTGCTGTCGGTGACGCATCCTGACTCCGTTCGCTACGTGCTTCAGGAACATCACAAAAACTACGACAAAGGGAAGGACTATGAGCGGATGGAGCCAGTGTTAGGAAAGGGACTCCTCACCGCGAACGGAGCCGAGTGGAAGCGACATCGCAAGCTGGCGCAGCCTGCATTTCACCGACAGCGACTTCCGGGCTTTGCGACCACCATGCTCAGCAAGATCGCGCAGCGCTTGGATGGCTGGCACCGCCAAGGCTCGACGCTACAGCTCGACATTCATGCCGAGCTGATGGCGCTGACGCTGGAGATCACCGGAGAGAGTCTGTTTTCCACCGATCTGTCCAGTCGATCCGCAGAAGTTGGTCTTTCGTTTGCCGAGCTGCTCCGCATGACCAACGAGTACATCAATGCGCTCGTGCCGACTCCGCTGTGGTTTCCGACTCCGTTTACCATCAAGTTCCGTCGCGAGCTGGCGGTGCTGGACCGCGTGGTCAAGAAGCTGATCGAAGCGCGAATGAACCCGGAAGGAGACACCGGAGAAGACCTTCTGGGACTGCTCCTGAGCGCGCACCTTCACACCGAAGGAAGCGAACAGGAAAAGCCTCTTTCCGTCGAAGAAATCCGCGATGAGGTGATGACGCTCCTGCTCGCAGGACATGAGACTACCGCCAACGCGCTGTCCTTTGCGTTTCTGCTGCTGACCCAGCATCGCGACATCGCAGACAAGCTGTATGCAGAGACGATCTCTGTCCTTGGGAATCGACCCCCAACCTATGAAGATCTGCCGCAGCTTCGCTATGCCAAGCAAGTGGCCGAAGAAGTGATGCGCCTGTATCCGCCTGCCTGGGCGATCGGTCGGCGCGCCATCGCACACGATGTCATCGATGGACACGCCGTGGCACCGGGAACGCACATCCTGATGTCCCAGTTTCTGACGCAGCGCGATGCACGCTTTCATCCTGATCCGCTGCGCTTCGATCCCGAGCGCTTTGCACCGGATCAAGTCAGCAAGCGACATCACGGAGCCTACTTTCCGTTCGCAGCCGGACCGCGTCAGTGCATCGGAATGGGCTTTGCGATGATGGAGCTTCAGCTTGTGCTGACCGCGCTGATTCAGAAGGTCGAGATCACGGTCTTTGCACCAGAACAGATCAAGCTAGAGCCGCTGATTACGCTGCGTCCGAAGAACGGAATGCGCGCGCAGGTTCGCTTCCGACAGCCTTCCTAAGCGCACGCAAACAGACGCCCAGCTCGCGATCTCTGCACTCCACAGCATCGCGCTGGGAATCTGTGTCAGCGCTAGCGATACGAGCTGTTAAACCACCACTCCACACCAAGCCCCAGATAGTGAATGATCGATCGTCCTGCGCGCACATCTTGCGGCTCGAACAGATAGTACTGCGCGTCGGTGCTCAGCCAGCTCAGCGTATAGATTCCGTACAAAAAAGGTCGCGAGTACGTCCCGCGTCCCAGCGGTGCCACAATCGGAATCAAGCTGGCCCGCGCCACCATCGGACGAATGTAGCGCGCAGTGTCCTGATCGACAGTGGTGGGACGGCGCACTTGATAGGACAGCTCGACCGCCGTGTGTAGGTACTTGGTGAAATAGACCGTCGGACGAACCGCCAGCGCACCTTCTGCATAGCCGCTGTCTTCCGCTTGGTTTGCATCGCTCCACTTGCGGAAGTAACCACCAGCCATCACACCGATGGTCTGTGACTCGTAGTTCGCAGACAGTGCGAGCGTGTTTTCCGTTGCTCCCCACACGCGCTGATCGCTGCCAAAGCCAAACGGTCTTCCCAAGTCACCAAACGCACCGAGTCCGCCTGCGTGACGGAAAAACAGGTTGGCAAAGACAAAGCTTCGCAGCCAGCCGCCAAGCTGCGCCCCGAGCACGTAGCCATAATCATCGGGAAGCGGCATCGGTGGCTGACCGGTCGTCTCGGGCTGACGCTCTCCTTTGGGAAGGTAGTGAAACTCGCCGTAGACGATGATCTTGCCGTTCGGAAGCTTGTCGAGCGCCCGCACAAACTGCGTCGCTTTGGCCGATACCACCAGTCGCTGTCGATCCAGCGTCGTCGCGGTGGCCGTCGCGGACTGCGGAGTCAGCACCGACGTCGAGTTGGGCAGACGACGCGACGGAACCGACACCTGCTGAAACTGATAGAAGTCCGCCAGCCGGTTCATTCCCAGGTGAACTTGCAGCAGCGTCTTTTTCTGGTTGAAGGAATACGCTGCGCCACCACCGACGGTGTTTAGGCTATCAAGCGGCCAGAAGTCGAACAGATAGATGTCGTCGCCGCGATACATGCGCGAACCGGCCCACAAAGACAGACCGCTGATGCCCAGGTTTTCGACCTCGGCGTAGGCGTTGCGAATGGCGAAGTTCTGCGAAAAGTTGCCGGTGAAGTGAAACAGATCGCCGGAATACGCGGGGACGAACACCACGCGCCAGCGCTTGTCTTGATCGTCGCCGATGGTGCCGCCGTAGTAGAAGTTCAGCTCCAGATAGGCGGGCTTTTCCAGACGAGAACCGAACGAGACGACGTTGACGGCGTGGCCGGTGTGGCCTCTCAGATCGCTGCCGATGCCGACGCGACCGTAGCTTCCGAAGTCAAATCCCGTCGCTGTCACCGAAGCAGGAGGCGGACTTCCCGACGCGCCGAACTGACTGTGGGCCGAGGCCTTGCGCGCTCCGCTCGCGGAATCGACGGGAACCGGATCCGCGCTGACGGGTGGTGGGCTCTGGGCTGCATCGCTGGCCGAATCGCCACGAGCACAAAGCGGCAGCGCGTACAGCCAGACAGCAGACGAGGCAACAAGCCAGCGCAGGTTCGATTTCCGACGGAGCATGAGCAGCCTTCCTCCTAGAGCCCCCGCGTGGGCGAAGGTGGTAGAAGAAGACCAAAGGTAGGCCGGACTAGGCAAGCCCCAATCTCACGCCGCAGCGGACAAAATGACAGCAGAACACAGCCCAGCGAACAGACAGCAGCGCGGAAGGACAGACCGATGAGCGTGACATGGCAGGTTCGACACAGCGGAATTTGGCAGCTAACCAGCGCAGTCCTCACAAACGGAAAGGAGTCCGTGATCGTCGATCCCGGCTACTTTCCGCGTGAGCTTGCGGAGCTACAAGCGATGATCTCTGCGGATGCGTCCTTCTGTCGCGTGGTGTTTACGCACGGACACTGGGATCACGTCGTGGGCTGGCAGTCGTTTGCGCAGAGTCAGGTGCTGCTCAACGTTCGGCTGCGTGACGCGATTGTTGGACAGACCCAGCTGGCCCACAAGAACCTTCGCGATGCGCAGGACTTCGATCGCAAGTGGTACATCGATCGCGGTGCGCCGCTACGCTGGCCGCCAAGTGCGCAGCTCTGTGGACTGCGTCACGGCGATTCCTTTTCAATCGGAACGGAGTCGGTGTCCGTGCTTCAGCTTCCTGGACATAGCGAAGATGGACTTGCACTGCATCTGGCTTCATCGGGGCTACTGATCGTCGGTGATTATCTGTCTCCGTGCGAGATTCCGTTTGTCGAAGATCTGGCTGCCTATCGTCAGACACTGCACATTTTGCGCGATTTTGTGCAGTCCGTAGAAACGGTCCTTCCGGGTCATGGACCCCCTCTTTCTGCGCAGCAAGCGCGCGTGATCATCGAACAAGATCTTCGCTATCTGGATGATCTGGCAGACTGCGCAGAACGTCAGGATGTCGCGTCGGCACTGCGGATTGTTTTGCCACGCGCACAAGACGTTCCAGAGATGGTCTCGCATCACCAAGACAACTGTCGCGCAGCGGGACTGCGTAGTGAATCGGAGTCGCAGCCAGGGAACTTGACGGTGTTTCCCAAACAGGTCTAGGTTGCCGCCCACACACTACGGAGAACCCCTATGAATAAGACCTTTGCTTCGGTGATCTTGTCGGCGATCTGTTCGCTGTCTGCCTGTGTTCCTTCTGCGGAAGAAGCGCTGAGCGATGAATCCCAGTCCGTGATCTGGGAACAGGAACAAGAGCTATCGACCATCAGCAACTCGACGTACTTTGTGGTCACGCACATGGATGCAAGGCGCTGTGCGTATCCGATGTGCGGTGGCTATTTCACCGCGCGCGTCAACCAAAAGACCACGACCTGTTCCGACGGAAGCGTGCAGCCAGAGTGTCGGATTCTGGAGTTTGATTACAGCGCGCTCAAGCTGGATGCTGCCTCTACGACCAAGCTCAGCGATCTGGTTCACAAGGGCGAAGTGCTGCTGCGCGGAACGATCAAAAAGACGGCGCCGATCGCAGGACAGACCTACGACAAGCTGGTGGTAAGCGAAGCGTGGATGGCCCGCGCACACGTCGCAGCGAGCGGATCGTTTGTTCGATCCACAGAGCTTGCAGTGACCTGTACAACCTGCACCAAGTTTGGACACGCAGCGCTCAACAAGGGAAGCACTGTTCGGTCGCACAGCGTCGCGTTTGATCCGGCAAGCTTTGCGCCCGCGCTCGTCACTGAGCTACAGAGCGCAATGAAGAAGCCAGAAGGAATCCTGACCGCAGGAACGCTCAGTACGGTTGCCGCACGTCAGGTCTTTTCCGTCAGCGAAGCCTACACTCCCTTTGTGGCTTCTGGACCGCGCGTCGGCAAGCTGGGCGACAGCTGCGGATCTCGCGGAATTCCGCTGGAGTGCGAAACGGGACTGTTCTGTCAGCGTCCCGATACCGCGATGTGTGGACGCGCAGATGCACCGGGCACTTGTCAGAAGAAACCGGAAGTCTGCACGACGCTCTACATGCCGGTCTGCGGCTGCGATGGCACCACGTATTCAAACCGCTGCGTAGCGTACGGAAACGGCGTGTCGGTCGATTACGAAGGGGCTTGCAAAGCGCCGTAACGTCAGCTTTTTTCGCGCCCTGCTTGGGCGATTCCGCACTCATATTCTGCGCATCCGCACGGCGCTTCTCCTCGGGCCGTGCGGAACTGCACAGCGACGGCACCGCGCAGTGACTCCCTTCCGTGATGGCTGCTGATTCCGCCACGTTCCGCGATCTACTTCCGATCCGCTTCTGCTATAAGACCGCCACTTCAACATGGAACCATCGACCATGGACACACTGTGGCAAACGCTTGTCTCGGGATCTTCGGACTTCACGCTGTACGCGCTGTGGCCGACGATCGTTGTGAACGTAACCTGGCTGCTGAGCGGCCTGTTCTGTCTCGGCCTCGACTCGATTCCTTCGATCCAGAAGTACAAGATCCAGCATCACGTCAATGAAACGGTGGAGTTCTGGCGCGTCATCCGTCACTCCATCCGCAACAAGCTGATCTCGGAAATTCCGCTGACGTTTGGTTCCTATCCGTTCTTTGTCTGGCTAGGAATCAGCAAAGATCTGCCGCTGCCGAGCGTCACGACGGTGCTCCTAACGCTCGCGTTCTGTCTGGTGGTGGAAGATGCATGGCACTACTTTGCGCATCGCACGCTGCACACGCGCTGGGCAATGGACAAGATCCACTACCTGCATCACCACTACATGACTCCGTTTGGAATGGCATCAAGCTACGCGCATCCGCTAGAGACGATCTTTACCGGATTCGGAACGGTGCTGCCGATGCTGATCCTGCGTCCTCATCTTTTTACGCTGCTCATCTGGGTTGTGACCAAGCAGCTGCAAGCCACAGCGGTTCACTGCGGATACGAGTTTCCGTGGCGTCCAAGCCGCTTTCTGCCGTTCCTGGTGAGCGCCAGCTTTCACGATCGGCACCATCGCCGCTTCAACCGCAACTTTGCGCCCAACTTCGTGTGGCTTGATCGGCTGCTCGGTACAGCCGATGAAAAGAACCTGGGCCCTCGCGCTGCAAAAGCGAAATAAGGGGATCTGATGCAAGTGTTTAACTTGGTAGACCGCGCGTTTGGACGCGCGATGGGACGCGATACAAACGTCTCTGTTCCGCCCGGACTCACGCTACCGCCGCTGCTGAGCGGAGGACTGCCGGTGCTCGGTCATGCGTCGGAGTTTGTGACCGGAGCGATTCAGCTTCTGTTTCGCGCGCATCGTGAACACGGAGAGATCGCCGGACTCAACGTCTTTCATCGCCGCATGGTTGCTGTGTTTGGACCCGATGCGCATGAAGCGGTGTTCCGCGCGCCCGATACGGTGCTCAGTCCGTCGGAAGCGTACAAGATCATGACGCCTGTGTTCGGCAAAGGAATCGTCTATGACGCGCCGCCGGACCGACAAGCAGAGCAGTTTAAGATGCTGCTGCCGGCGCTCAAGGACAAGCGGATGCGCACCTACGGTGAAGCCGTGGTCCTTGAAACGGAAGAGAGCGTGAGCGGCTGGGGCGATCAAGGAACGCTCGACTTTGTCGAGTTCTGTCGCGTCCTCACCAACTTCACCTCGAGTCGCTGTCTGCTCGGTCGAGAGTTCCGCGAAGGAATGAACGACGAGTTTGCTTCCGTCTATCACGATCTGGAAATGGGAGTGACTCCGCTTGCGTATCTGAATGCGCACTTGCCGATTCCTTCCTTCATTCGCAGAGATCGCGCGCGTGTCCGCTTGGTCGAGATGATCAGCAAGATCACCGAAGCGCGACGGCGTGAAAAGCGCACGGGGGAAGACTTCCTTCAGACGCTGATGGATGCGCGCTATTCCGACGGAAAAGAGCTGACGGAAGACGAGATCACCGGACTCCTTTTGGCCGGTATGTTCGCGGGTCATCACACAAGCTCTGTGACCACCGCATGGAGCATGATCGAGCTGCTGCGCAATCCGCACTCGCTGGCGCGCGCCATTGCAGAAGTCGATCGCGTCTTTGCGTCCGGTCGCGCCGTCAATCACGCCGCGCTGCGCGAGCTGACGTTCATCGAAAACGTGGTCAAAGAAACCCTGCGTCTGCATCCTCCGCTGTTCATGCTGGTGCGGGTGGCGCAGCAGGACTTTGTGTTCAAGCAGTGGCTGATTCCCAAAGGAACCTGGATTCTGATCTCTCCGACGGTGTCACACCGCATTCCAGAGATCTTCAAGCATCCCGAAGCCTTCGATCCGGATCGCTTTTCGCCACCGCGAGAAGAAGACAAGCGCGACTTCGCGTACATCGCGTTCGGAGGCGGTCGTCACAAGTGTCTGGGGAATGCGTTTGCAATCCTTCAGATCAAAGCAATCTTGGCGCTGCTGCTGGGTCAGTATGAGTTTGAGCTGGCCGGTGATCCGATCG
>CALMML010000435.1 GCA_937868485.1 uncultured Myxococcales bacterium
TCGCAAGGCATGTGATGCATGGGCAAGGGAGGGTCCAGACCCTTCGCAACCCATGTGATGCATGGGCAAGGGAGGGTCCAGACCCTTCGCAAGGCATGTGATGCATGGGCAAGGGAGGGTCCAGACCCTTCGCAACCCATGCGATGCATGGGATCGGAAGGGTTCCGACCCTTCGCCAGGTTACTTGCGGGACTTGATGATCACGCGGTGCAGCTGCTGCTTGAGGATGCGCGCCACGTCTTTGAGCTCATCGAACAGCTGCACATCGCGGTTGAAGCCGCCGAGCGTCCCTTGGCCGCTCTCAAACAGGTGCAGCAGGTACTGCGCGTCTTGGGTCAGGCGCTCTCCGCTGGCGATGGCGGCTTGGAAGTTGCGCAGCGCGACCTGGGCGTCCTTGCGGCGGCTGGGCTGAAACAGGACGGACAGCTCAGTCATGCGGTCGTGCAGGCGTCCGGTCTGCTGGCCAAGCTGTCCCGCCGATTGAACGAGCGGCGACAAGGTGGCGGACAGGTCGGCCAGCTGGGCGGGCGCATCGCTCACCCCCGCTTGCACAAGGCGCGACTCCAGGCTGCGCAACAGGACCAGGGTCTTTGCCCCTTGATAGCCGATGCGCAGCACCTGGCCGCTGTCAGCGACCCGATCCAGCCGACCCGACAGCGCGGAAAAGGCCGCCACCGCTTCCTGCCAGTCGGGCTGTAGGTCGCGCGCTTCCGCCAAGATCGCTTCCAGGCTGACGTAGATGTTGCGAAGCAGCAGGTCAAGGTCGGGCGGATCGATGCCAATCAGGTACTCGCCCCCCGAAAGCGGCGGGCCTTTGTCCACGCCGGGGTCGGGCGGACCGACTTCGATGACAGCGGGCGACAGCAGCGTGGGATTGCGCGGCACAAACGTCGATCCTCGGAACAGCCGCTGCCCGGCAGTCCGCAGGATGCGTAGCTCCAGCTCGACGTGCTCGCTGCCGATGGGCAGATCGACCGGATCGCCGGGACGGATGCGGTGCCGACGAATGGCCACCAGCTCACCGATGCGCTCGCCGGCCAGCTGGACTTCCGCGCCGGTATACAGCGGGCCGCTGCGCTCGACGAGCAGGTGCAGGGTCAGGGACTGGCCGAGCTGGTGTTCGGCGGTGAGCAGCGCCACCGATACCAAGAAGGTGAGCAGCAGCAGCGTCACCCCGCCGATGAGAAGGCGCAGCCGCTCACTGCTCGCATCAAACGGAGGCCCGAGGCTCACGCGCTATTCCTTCCAGAAGAACTTCCAGGGGTTGCGCTTGAGATCGCGGGTCAGCTCTTTTAGGTCGTCGTAGATCTGCGGGTCGGTGAGGAGCGCGCCTGCGGTGCCTTTGCCGCGCTTTACATCCGACAAGAGCGACTGGGCATCGCTGGCCACCGCCGACACCTTGCTAGACAGCGCCAGCAGCTCATCCAGCGAGCGCTGGAGCTTCTTTTTTTCTTCCGGCCCGAGCGTCGAGGCCAGGTCGGACACGCCATCAAGGGCGCGCTTGGTCTTTTGCAGAAGCGGTCCCAGCTCGGTCTTTAGCTCCGTGGAGATCGCGGCAATGTTGACCAAGGTCTTGTGCAGCTCTTCGCCGCTGCCGAGGCCCTGATCGAGCTTGCCAACCAGCTCGGCAGTCTCTGCGGTCAGGCGGTCGAGGTTGATGAGCAGCTTCTTGACCTCTGCCTCGTTGTCACCGAGCAGCTTGTCGAGGCTCTTTGCCACCTTGGCCGAGGATCGCAACAGGTCGCGCAGCGACTCTTTGTCTTCGCGCAAAAGCTTGGTCACTGCATCGAGGAACTCATAGAGCCGGGCGATGATGAGATCACTGCGCGGCGGATTGACGCCGAGCACTTTGCTACCGAGCGGCAGCAGCGGCTTATCGGGCGAGCCGGGGGCGATCTCCAGGTACTGCTCACCGAGCACGCCTTGGGTGTTGACGTAGAACTCGGCGTCTTCGTGGATGGCCTTGCGCGCGCGCTCCTCGATCTGGACGGTCAGCCGGACTTGGATGCGGCGCTTTACCTCGGGATCGACTTCTCCCCCGTGAAACGCGATGTGCTCGACCTTGCCGACCTTGATGCCGGAGATCTTGACCGGCGCGCCTTCGTGGATGTTGCCGGAAAAGTCATAGTCGACGTAGAGACGACTCACCGGGCCAAAGGAAAAGCCGCCCAGGATGGCGATGAACATCGCCAGCAGACCGAGAGACACCACGACGAGGGTGGCGACCTTTAGCTCCAAGTGCTTCATGTCGGGCAAAACCTACCATAGGCGCTTTGGATTTTTGGCTGTGCCCGGAAGGCCTTTGCTGTAAAACCTTCGCCCATGTCTTTTGACCTGAATCGTTATCTCTCGGAACGGCGTGGACTTGTCGAGGCAGAGCTGGCCAGCCTGTCGCGCCTTCCGGCCTTGGTACACGGCAGCGCGGGACAAGTGCCCAAGACGCTGGCGGACGCGATGAACTACAGCTTGCTGGCGGGCGGCAAGCGGCTGCGACCGATCCTGGCGATGGCGGGCTGCGAAGCGCTCGGACAGAAGCCGGAGCGGGCGCTCAAGTTTGGCTGTGCGGTGGAGATGATCCACACCTACTCGCTCATCCACGACGATCTGCCCGCGATGGACAACGATGACTTCCGGCGCGGACGCCCGACCAACCACAAGGTCTATGGCGAAGCGATGGCGATCCTGGCTGGCGATGCGCTGCTGACGGACGCCTTTGCGCTGGCGGCGCAGAGCGATGCGCCCGCCGAGGTGCTGGTCGAGCTGCTGCGCGAGCTGTCGTATTCGGCGGGCTCGCCCGGCATGGTCGGTGGCCAGGTGGTGGATGTCGAAGCGACGGGCAAGCCCGTGGATCTGGCGCTGCTCAAGGGCCTGCACGCGATGAAGACCGGGGCGCTGTTCGATGTGTCGCTGCGTGGTGGCGCGCGGCTCGGTGGCGCAGCGGTGGAAGAGCTTGCGGCGATTCGGTCCTACGCCCAGGCGCTCGGGCTGGCGTTCCAGATCGTCGATGACGTGCTGGATGTGACGCAGGATCTGGCGCAGCTTGGCAAGGATCCGGGGTCGGACAAAGAGGCGGGCAAGACCACCTACGTCGATCTGCTCGGGGTGGAAGGGGCGATGACGCAGGCGCGCCAGGTGATGGACGAAGGCATTGCGGCGCTGGCTCCGTTTGGGGCGCACGCCGAGCCGCTGCGGGCGCTTGGCAACTACACGGTCGATCGCAAAAACTAGGCGCTGACGATGATGCTGCCCCGACCTTCGCTGCCTTGTCAGCCTCCGCTGTATGCGCGCAGTGGCTATGCCCAGACGCTGCTTGGCAACTACCTGCGGATGCCGAAGCAGTCGGTGGTGGGGGCGCGGACCGAGATTGTGCTGCCGGACGGGGACAAGCTGGTCGCGCGGGTGTTTGCGCCGCAGAAAGAGCGCGCGCGTCCGGTCGTGCTGGCGGTGTTTCACGGTCTGGGCGGTCACATCGATCGTCCGTACATGAAGCGCGTGGTGGACCTGGGGCTTGCGCGGGGCTGCGAGGTCTGGGCGGTCAACCACAGAGGCTGCGGCGAAGGTCGCGGACTGGCGCGCGGCATCTATCACAGCGGGGTGGCACCCGACTTGGGGCAGGTGTTTGCGGCGATCCGGCGGTCGCGACCGGGGGCGCGCATCATCGGGGTCGGCTTTTCCCTAAGCGCCAACGCGATCCTGCTGACGATGGGGCGCGGCGTCGATGGCATTGCCGAGCTACCGGATGCGGCGATCGCGGTAAACCCGCCGATTGACCTCGGGCGCTGTGCGGAGCTGATCTGTGCGCCGCACCACGTAGTCTTCAACCTGTACTTTCTGCGCGGCTGCATGCGGCATGTCCGCGAGCGCGAAGCCGACGGACTCATCGAGCCAGGGCGCTACCCGGTGAGCCTGCGGATGTCGCTCAAAGAGTTTGACGATGCGGTCACGGCGCCGATGGGCGGCTTTGCCAGTCGTCACGACTACTACGCGCGGGCGAGCGCGCTGCCGCACCTGGCCCAGATCGAGCGGCCCACGGTGATCCTGCACGCGGAAGACGATCCGTTTATCGATCCGGCGGACTTTGGACGAGCCAGCTACGGTCCCGGCGTCCACCTGCACCTAGAGCGCTACGGCGGACACCTCGGCTATGTCGGGGAAGGGCTGCCGTACCTGCGCTGGCTTGACTACGGGATGGGTCACTACCTGGATGAGCTGCTGTCGGTTGTGGCGTAGCAGCGAGGCGGGCAGGGCGGGGCGGGGCTGCGGACGACTGGCTAGGTGGCGGACTCACCACGCGGATGGACGATGAGGACCGGACAGGGCGCGGTTCGCAGCACCTTTTCGGCCACCGAGCCCAGCAACAGGTGACGAACGCCAGGACGGCTGCGGCTGCCCATGACGATCAGGTCGGCGTGCATCTCTTGGGCTTGGTCGACGATGGACTCGGCGGGGCGGCCATCGACCATGCGGTACTCGATGCTGACGCCGAAGATGTACTTGCGCTGGCAGATGGCCTCTAGCTCGGTGCGGATGTGGTCGGACACCTCGGCGGCCTTGGCGATCATGGCTGCCGCTGCGCCGCGCATGCCGGGGCTGACCAGATAAGGCACTTCGTAGTCGGGCTGGACCGCGCTGTGGAAGATGCGAATGCTGGCGCCCAGGGGTCTGGCCAGCTCGAGCGCGTAGTCGAGCACTTGTTCCGAAAAGGCGGACAGGTCGGTCGGGACTAGGATGCGATGAACAGCAGCGGGGCTGCCTGTTGCGGATTGGGTGTCACTCATGGTCGCTCCGTATCACAGATGCTGGCGGTGTCCTAGGAACCGGTTAGCGCCTGTAGGGAATGTTCGGTCTTTTTGGGCTGGGCGTCACGCGCTCTGCGGCGAAGCAGTAAAAGGCCGAGCGTCACCACCGCGCCCAGAAGCAGCCCGCACACAGAGCCTAGCAGGACCAGCACAGACGAGCCCGCAGCGGGCTTTGGCACGGGCAGCACCGGGCTCTGCGCGTGGGTCATCAGCACCGTGACATCGGCGGCATCCAGGCCGACCACGGCGCGCGCCACCAGCTCGGCGATGTCGGTCGCCTTCACCGACGTTTCCCCCCGCAGGCGCAGCAGGACCGAGGCGGTCGGACGAAGCTGGGCGGTGGGCAGCAGCGGATCGGCTTCGGCAAACGCCAGGTGAACGCGGGCCGAGCGGACCTGCGGCAGGCTCATCAGGGTGTCGGCCAGGGTCAGCTCACGCTCGCGAAGCTGCGCGGCTTTGACTTCACCGGGCAGAAGGGCCAGCTTGCCGCTGTCGCGCACGGGGGCGACGGTGGGCAGTCCCAGCTCGCGCAGGACCGACAGGGCGTGGTCCTCTTCTCGCTTGGGCACCACCAAGGTGTAGACAGCTCCGCGTGAGCTGCGACCACTTGGCTTTTTGTCGGCGGCGAGTCCAGCCTGGCGCAGAGACAGCAGCGACTCGTTGACGCTGTGCTCGTCTAGCTCGTGATACAGCTCGGCGTCGCAAGCGGTCAGCAAGGTGAGCCCGGCGCCCAGCAGCCCACAGCCGATTTGCATGCGCGCTCGCCTGGTTAGACCACGGTGAAGACGGCGACAGAGCACGTCATCATGCTAATCCGACCGGTGCAGAGCTGTCACGCGGGATTGGGCGGGCCTTTGCAGCTACGGTCCCAGGTCGATGAGCGCGTAGGCTTCCTCTGCGGCATCAATGCGCGCGGCGTACTCAACAAAGGCGGGATAGCGGTCGGGCAGCACGCGCTGACGCAGCAGGTTGTTTTCGACCGACAGGATCAGGCGACCGCCTTCGACGCGAACCGATCGACTGTAGCGACCAAAGCCTTGCAGCTCGGCGGGATCGGCCAGCTGGGCAACCTGGGCCCCGGCGGGCAGTGTGACCTCGGCGGTGAGCGTGCTCGGGGTGATGTAGCTTACGACGAGCGGGAGCTTGCGCTCTGGCGCGGTGACGTAGCGACGGCTCAGAAGCAGCGGATACGGCACCGGCAGCACGAGCTGACGATGACCATCTTTGCCGCTGCGCAGGCGGGCCAGGTGCGGCGCGGTGAAGCGATAGGTGATGGTGAGCGGCGCTTCGTTGTCGTCGAGCGGTCCGTACTTTAGCTCGCTGAGGCTGGCACCGGGGAAGAAGTAGCCAAGGGCGCGCTGCTCGAGCGACTGACGGAGCTTGTCTTCAGCGATGTGCTCGACCTGATCGCGCCACTCGCTGGCGGGCAGTCCGGTGAGCGTCTCTGTCACCGTCACTTGGCCGCCTCCTTGCGCGTTGAGCTGGACGGACATCGCGATGCGTCGCTGATCGGTCAGCATGGGCCGTGTCAGTCCCAGCGGACTGAGTCGCTGCGGCATGCCTCCAGCGGGTGGCAGTGCGATCTGAACCTGCTCGACCGGGCGGGCGGGCGCTTCGTTTTTGGGCTTTGCGCTGGACTCGGCGACGCGCAGGGCCTTGGCACCACGCAACAGCGGCCTGACCAGTCCCGTCGGGGTGTGTCGATAAAACGGATCGATCCACAGCAGCGGCACGCCTTGTTCGTCGGGTGCAACGGCAATTAGCAGCTCGGAAAAGGCCAGGACATCGGGCAGCGGACCTTCTAGCTTCGGGTTGTTTCGGGACGGGCGAGCCACGTCTCTGCCGGAATCCCCGCCGCCTTGAGCAGGGCCAGCAAAAGCACATCGCGACGACCTTCTTTGCGCGCGAGGATCGAGCTGGCGGACTCATCGAAGCTGCCGCCGCTGTGGATGTTCTTGCGCACCCATGCATCGAGCTTCTGCGCCCGTGCAAAGAGGCTGGACGCTGTCTCGGGCGAGCCGTCCGCCGGTCCGGCGACCTTGTGGGCCAGCTCTTCCAGCTCGGTGGTCATGCGCAGGGATCGATAGCGTCGCTCGCGGATCTGGTTGACGTAGCCTTCGAGCGATATGCCCGACCCAATGCGCACCGAGGGCGACCAGTCGTCGATCTGGCCTTGATCAATCGGCTGCTCGGGCTGCATGCGCCTGACCTGCATCCGTCGCCAGAAGTGATGAACCAGGTCGCCTTCGCTGCTCTGCATCGCGACGGGAAGCTGCCGCTTGCCATCGGGACCGACCGGACCGCGCAGGTCGATTTGCAGCGGCATGTCCTTGGGCGTGATGAGCAAGTATTCGCTGCGGTCTAGCGGTGCGTCCGCCGAGGCAAAGTAGAAGCGATCCCCGAAGAATCCTTTGTTGGCAATCGCGGTCGGATCGTCACGGTCGATGTATTCGTATTCGACGTAGTCTCCGATTTCCAGCGACGGTGCAGAGATGCTTTCCTTTTCGGGAATCTCTTCGGGCTCACGCGTGGTTCCGTCGGCCTTGATGGTGCGCAGCGTCAGCACTTCCGCGCCGTCGGGAATGTGAATCTCGCCGAAGCGCTCGATGCCTTCTTTGGTCAGCACCCGGATGACGTTGTGGGTCAGCGACAGCCGAGCGCCCGACGGAAACACCCGCATCACGGTGCGGTCTAGGAGCAGCACTGCCGACTCGCCGCTGTAGACGCCGTGACGGGATTCGAAGTCTTTGACCAGCTGCTTTCCGTCGATGCGATACGGTTCCATCACGTCGCGCTGACCGAGCGCATGCAGCGCCTTGGCCAGCTCGGGTGACTCGGGCACCTGCGCAAGACCTTGCTTGATCGTTGCCAGGGCCGTCTCGGGCTGGCCTCGCTCGACGTAGAGGTTGGCCAGATCGACGTACAAGTTGACGCTGCGCGGCGCAAGATCCTTGAGCTTGAGCAGTGTGCTCGTCGCTGCCGCTAGATCTCTGCGTCCGATCAGCACCCGCGATAGGCTGCGCAGCCACGGCTGACTATCGGGCTCTAGCTCGCGCAGGCGCTCAAACTCACGCTGGGCTTCTTCCAGCTTGCCAGCGTCGAGCAGCGCATCGGCATAGCGCTCGGAGTAGGGATTGCAGCGCGACACCTTCGCCGCCGTGACGAGCGCGCCTTGGTCATCTTGCTGCTCTTTGCGAAAGTCGTGCAGGGTTTCCAGCACCGGACACGCCGTCGGTCCCAGCTTCAGGGCTTGCTGTAGCGCGGCATCGGCTTCGACGACAAAGCTGCGGGTCTTGAAGATGCGATGACGAAGCAGCTCGGTCTGCCAGGTGGACTCGACTTGCGCGGGCTGCTCGGCGAGCACGTCTTGCGCTTGCGTCGGTTTTTCGTCTTGCAGAAGCAGCTTGCCGAGCAGCAGACGCGCCGACACAAGCTTGGGACTGTGCGACAGCGCGAGCTTGAGCTGGGTGCGCGCACGGTCTCGGGCCAGTCGATCGGGACGGCTTCGGTCGTCGAGCAGCAGCCCGGCATACAGCGCCCGCAGCGCCGCAAAGCGTGGGGTCTGCTCGACATGCTCGGACGCAATCGCAATGCCTTCATCGGGTCGCCCCGACAGGTACGATCGCTGCATCTGGAGAAGCGCTCGCAGCGCACCTTGCCAGCGATTTTGCGCGACGGGAAGCGGGGACAGTGCGCGCTCGGACACCGAGACGGTTCCACCCGCAGCGGGCAGCGGAGCGCTTTGGGGATGTCCGTCGAAGAACTGGACGCCGGGCAGTGACACTTGCAGGTGATTGCTGCCGATGACGCCCAGCTTGACCGACAGCGTGTGCGCGCCTTTGGGGAGCGTGACCGACAGGTGCCTGCGTCCGACGGGCTCGGGGTCCAAAAACAGCTGCTTGCCGTCGATGTAGAGCGCCCACGGCGTTCCAGCCGTCTCGACCGTCAGTGGCAGCGGCTCTAGACCCGACGACTGTACGAAGGTGTGGGCATAGAACACGCCGGGCTGTCCGGGCAGACCTTGTAGCGATACGCCGCAGCCTGATCCGTCGAGCTTGCGATAGCTCGGTCGCGCCGGATCGGTCGCTGGACTGTCGCCAGGAAAGTCGGTGAGCAGGTCGAGCATCGGCAAGTGACCGTGCGGACCGCTTAGGTAGAACATCGACGGGCAGCCACGCTCGACATCGACGCGATTGGCGCGGGCTTCGTCGCCAGCCAGTCGCAGCACCTGTCCCAGCAGCGCCGCCAGAAGCTGCTGACTTTCCGCCGGCAGTCGTCCACGCGCCTGCCAGATGGCGTAGAGCCGCTCACGCAGGGCTTCATCGTCCGCCGCGCCGGTGCCGAGCGCGCCATGAATGAGCAGCCGATGCATCGCCAGCTCTGCCACCGCCGGAGCCCACGCATCTTCGGTTCGCTGCGCCTTCACATGCTGTTCCAAAAACGCGACAAACAGCTCGTGCGCTTTGCGAGACTGACCGTTTTGCTGCGCCGCCAGCGCCGCGCCCAGGTACGTCAGGCTGTCTTTTTCACCGAGCGCCAGCGCCTTTTGCAGGTGCGTCTCGGCTTCTTCGCTGTCTCCCGAGACGAGCAGCAGCAGGCCCAGCTCGCGCAGGAGCGACGCCGGAGGCTGCTTGACCTGGCTGGCCTTGGTGCGCAGCGCGACCACTTGATCGCCGAGCGGCGGATCACTGCGATAACGGTCGCTGACCGCAACCTGAGACGATGGACCACAGCCGACGATCAGCGCCAGCGTCAGGGAAGACAGGATCTTGTTACTCACGGCCCACCACAAGCTCTTGAGAGAGCGCGCTATCGACTTCGGAAAGGAAGGTACGGAACGCCGGGTAGTCGCTGGCACTGATGCGATGACGATCGATGCGCAGCTCGGACTTGGCTTTGACAGCGATGCCGGTCTTGCCGGGCTGCTGCTCGATGGTGAGCGTAAAGCGACCAAACGGAGACTCGACGGTCTTGGGCTCGGGCAGCCGGTGAACCGCAAACCGCGCCGGAAGCTGAACCGTCACTTCATCTTGGTTTTGCCAGGCATAGCCGA
The DNA here is from genome assembly GCA_937868485.1 of uncultured Myxococcales bacterium. GTDB lineage: Bacteria > Myxococcota_A > Polyangia > Palsa-1104 > JAEUJZ01 > JAEUKA01. Next base: position 9,853 of record CALMML010000435.1, read on the forward strand.
GCACCAGATCGTAGTGACGACTCGACAGCCGAGCGTAGCTGCGCAGCAGATCCGGCTCTCGACCGAGCGGTCGCATCGTCAGTGATCCTTGCGTACCACTTGGCGGTCGCGCCCACTTGGGCACTTGCAGCTCACCGCGCAGCGTCACCGGCTGCTCTAGCTCGAGCACACCGGGCAGCTCCACCGACAGCGCCTGCGCACCGGGGAAGTAGTCGTTCCAGGTCTTTTCGTAGCGCTCTTTTTGCGACGACGGATTTTGGAAGTGATCGCGCATGCGGTGCGCTCCTTGACCGCTCACCGAGAGCTGCTCGCTTACCTTGGCGCGACCGGCTTCATCGAGCTGCACCGACAGAACCCGCCGCGTCACGCTCTGATGCGACGGCAGAACCGGCGTGGTCGCCATATGACCTTTGCCATTCCACGGCGCGCGCGAGTCGGACACCACCAGCACCAAGATGTCCTGATCCATCATCGGCAGCTCCATCGAGCCCGAAAACTCAGCGGTGCCATCGAGATACAGGTTGTACTTGGGCACAAAGACGATCGCGTGGTTGAACACCGACAGCGACGCGGGCTCTGCATCGATGCTGCCCAGCTTGGTCGTTCGCGCCAGCGCCATCGAGCTATCGATCCCGACCTCTTTGAGCATGACGTGGAGCAGCGCCGCTTTGTCTTTGCAGTCGCCAAACTTGCGTTCCCAGACCTGCGCGACCTTGTAGGGCTGGTAGCCGTGGATGCCAAACTCCAGACCGACGTAGCGCGTGCGCCGGACCACTTCGTTGTAGAGCGCGCGAATCCGTCCCAGCTCATCCGACGGCGGAATATGAGCGACGACCGCTTGCGCTGCGCGACTGATGTCCGCCGACGGAGCCAGCGACTCGGCAATCAGACCGCGATACCAGACGGCGACATCTTCCCAGGTCTTGTACGTCGAGACATGGATATAGGCCGACAGCTCTGCGTAGCCTGGTCGTCCCGCGTCGTCGTGAATCATCGGCAGGTTGCGTGCCACAAAGCGCGTGATGTGATCCTTGCCGCGCGTCTCGTCGGTGCGTTCCAGCGTCGCATCGCGCGGAATCCGAGGCTGATTGAAGTACAGCGGCCTGCGTCGCAGATCTTCTTCCGGCAGCGTCAGCACATAGCGCGCTTCCAGCACCGGAATGCCTTCTTGCAGGTACTGCACGTCGCCAAAGTAGTCGGAAAACAGGTTGCGTCGTCCGACGTCGGATCGCACGTATTCGACGACGAGCACATCGCCGGGACGCAGGCTGTCAAAGCGAATCGTGAGCGCGTGCAGGTCGTAATAGAGTCCATACCAAGGCTCTGATGCGTCGCTTTCGCTCTGTGAGACGCTCTCGACCACTTCGCCGCTTGGACGAATCACCTTCGCGGTCTTGACCTGCACCGACTGCGTATCGGGTGTGTAGCTGACGCCGACCTCGTCGTATTCGCGGCCTCCGTTTTCGTCCAAGATCTCGACGACGCGCTGGTTGTATTCCTCGGACAGACCGTTGGTGTGAATCCGCACCACCTTCTGATCGAGCAGCACCCGCGCCGTATCGCCCGCTTTCACCGGAGGCCGTGGCTTCTTGAGCAGCGTCTCGACATCGACTTGGAACTGACGCTGAAGGTCTTGCGCCGATCGCGTCGCCGGATCGAGCACTTGCACGTACTCGCGCAGCGTCGGATTTTGCGGTTTCAGCTCCAGCGCTCGCCGGTACGAGGCCACCGCCAGCTCGATGCGTCCCAGTCGCTGAAGCAGCCGTCCGCGTCGCTCATACCACTCGGCGTCACCGACGAGCTGAACCATCGCTCCGCTTACCAGCACCAGCGCTTCTTCATATCGTCCCGCGCCTTCCAAGATGTCCAGCCGCTCGCGCAGCGGATGATGCGCATCGGGCTTCACCTTCTGAAGTCGCTCGATGAGCTGAAGCGCTTCGTCCATCTTTCCCGCCGCACGTCGACGCGAGATCAGATAGCGCAGCGCTTCATCGTCGTCGGGCTGTTCTTTGAGGATGACCGCATACGCCGACTCCGCTTCCGCCTGTCGTCCCAGCCGCGCCAGCACATCGGCGTAGGCTTGCAGCATCTGCATCGACGGGAACGTATCTTTGAGCGACGCAATTCGCTTGTAACCCGAGCTGGGCATGCCGCGACTTTGGGCAATCCGCGCCAGCCCAAGCTGCGCTGTATACAGGCTGGGAACCAGTCGCTCGGCTTCGGCAAAGGCCTGCTCGGCCAAAAGCAGCCGCGAGCCTTGTTCCAGCATCGTTCCGTGCTCCACCAGCAAGAGCGCGCGCTCGACCGGCTCGTCACTGCCCGGCAGCGCCAGACCCGCTTCAATCGCCATTCGCTGCTGGTTGTCGTCCTCGGTTGCGTCCGCCAGCAGGCGATAACCACGACGGCTTGGCTGAAGCGAGATCGCTTCCTTGAGCACCGACTCTGCCTCGCGCTGCTCGGGATCGACCGGCTGAACGTGATGCAAAAACAGACCGAGATCCGAAAGCGCTGCACTCCGCACCGCTTTGTTTGCCGTCGGACCACTTGGCACCCGCGCGCGCAAGGCCACAAGCAGGCTCTGCGGCTTCGGTCCTTGCATCGGCACAGCAGCGGGAATCGGCCAGCTTTCTTGCGGTGGCGTCGCACGCTGCACAAGTCCTGTCAGCGCTCGTCCATCCGGCGAGGTCAGCCGCAGCACAAACGCCCAGCGCCCGCTCTGCGACGATACCTTCACCAAGATCCGATTCCAGCCCGGCTGAAGCTGCGCAAGGCCCGCTTCCTGATCGATGTGCAGCTTGCGATAGACATCGCTGTCAATCACCGCCGCGCCTTGGTTGACAAACACCTTGACCGCGCCGGTTGCGCCGACTCGCACCGCCACCGCTTGCTTGCTCGGGCTCTTTACGAAGGTCTGCGCGTACGCTGTGCCTTCGGTTTCCGGGCGCAGCCAGGCATCGAGCGGAATCGCGCCATCGCTGGCCACCTGCGCTTCGGGAATCACGCGCCACGACACCGGAAGTGCCGGGCTTTTGCCGGGATAGCGCAGCGAGCCACTCGGCGCGGTCCCTTCCTGCTCGGGCGGATACGCGACCTTGTGGCCTTTGCGACCGTCGTTGTCAAACGGTCCCACCACCGCAAACGAGGTCAACAGCCCAAGCTGCTGTCGCACATCTTGAATGCCCGCATCATCACCGACGTGACGACGCAGGATTTGGTCGTGCCACAGCGCTTCGGCGCGCACCAGCTCCGACAGCGCGGGCTGCGGCTTGGTCATCTGCGACAGCACGGTGCGCAGGCGGGCTCGGTCGGTGACTTCGTCCCAGCGCGTCGACAGACCCAGCACCGGAATCACCGCTGCTGCCGAGCCTGGACGCGCAAGCTCGGCGGCAAAGCGCTTCTGCCGCTCGGTGACATCTTGGTCAAACGGGCTCTGGGCCTGGGCCGCTGCCAGAGAGAGGAGCTGGACTACGACGGCAATGAGGCCAAAAAATCGCATAGACACTCGCTCGTTGGGTCTATTGAGGACGCAAGGACCCAGGAAAGGTACCGGGCAGGCCTGACTTGGGTCGCACATCATCGTGTGAGCGCCGCAGCAGCATCACCGCCACAGCCAGAAGCGCACCGACCAGGGCAGCAAGCAGCACCGTCACGGCAAAGGCACGCCAGCTTACCAGCACGGAACCGGGTGGAAAGTCTCCACCCAGGGAAGATCGAGAAGACCGCGCTCCACCCGACTCGGTGCTGGGGACGGTCTCGTAAGGTGTTCCATCGGACGGCGTGCTGATGGTCTCTGCCGGAGTCGGTTCCCCCGGCGGAGACAGCGCTTTTTCCAGCTCGCCAATCAGGACCGCAATCGTCGCCGGTCGCTCGGACGGATCGGACGACAGCGCGCGGTTCATCACATCCACCAGCGCTTGGTTCGAGTCGCGAATGATCGACCAGTTGTCGCCCAGCTCCAGCAGGCTGCGCATCACCCGCGTCAGTCCAAACACATCGGTCCGAATGTCCGGCGGACGCGCGACGTGCAGCTCGGGCGCCACCAGATCCATCTGTCCGACGTTGCCAAGCTGAAGCAAAAACGGCTCTCGCGGCAGTCCGACGCCCAGCCCGACATCGCACAGCCGAACGCCATCGGTCTTGAGCAGCACCGAGTCAAGCCGCACATCGCCGTGACAGCGTCCTTGCTCATGCAAAAACGTCAGCGCTTCGGCCAGCTGATCGATGATCTGAAGCACATCGGCGAGCGGCAGCCCTTCTTTTTGCCGAAACGCCGCCATTCGATCGAGCAGCACACCCTGACCGCCTTGGCCAAGCTGCGCCACTTCGACCACCATCACCGTCGCTTGCTCGGGGAGCGCGCGGACATCGACGACCTGCGACAGGAACGGATGCGTCAGGTCTTTAAACGGCTGAAGGTGACGCAGCAGCTTGTCCACCGCGCCGGATGTCTCGACCAGCTCGGGTCGCACCATTTTGAGCAGCAGGTCCGGCTCTGGTACTTCGCCCCGCTCTTCCGCCGCTTGCTGCGCTTCGACCGTACACGCCAAAAAGCCGACCCACAGCGCGGCCTCACCGCTCTTGGTCAGCACGTAGTACTTTTCGCAGATGACGTCGCCGCGACGGAATAGCGGGGCTGCCATGCGTTAGCTCCGTCCGGTGTGGCCGAAGCCACCTGCGCCGCGCGCGGTGTCATCCAGCGCGGACACTTCGACGGGATGCGCCCGAACCACCGGGCAGATCACCAGCTGCGCAATGCGGTCGCCGTGATGAATTTGCACCGGCTGCGCCGACAGGTTGATGAGGATCACCGAGACATCGCCTCGATAGTCGCTGTCGATGGTTCCCGGGCCGTTTAGCACCGTCACGCCTTCTTTGAGCGCCCAGCCCGAGCGTGCCCGCACCTGGCCTTCATAGCCCGACGGAATCGCCAGTCGCAGACCTGTCGGAACCAGCCGTCGCTCCAGCGGAGCCAGCGTCAGCGTCTCGCCTTCACCCAAGCACGCCGACAGATCCATGCCCGCTGCCTCGGCGGTCTGATAGGCCGGCAGCTTGGCGAAAGGCTTCATCTTGACCACCGCAAGCAGCGGCGCGTCGGCACAGTGCGAGGCCGTGCCCACCGAAGAAGTCGGCTCAGTCGGAGCTATCTGGGACGCGCGTGTAGACAAGGGAAACTCCTTTGTATGTTAACCGCAAACCGGCCATTTCTAGCGGATGTCGCAGCCCAAGTGCAGCTTCCCGCGCAAGATTCCCCAGGTCTTGTGTGGCGGATCGGCTGCTCGGGCACGGCTCGTCGCTTACTTGGTGTCGTCCCCGTCTTTGATGAGCAGCGCATCGAGCGGATAAGGCCGGTCGAGGTAGCAGTCATCGGCAATCGTCTTCATCAGCTCATCGTCGTTTTGACCAAAGCGCTGAAGGCTCTCGCTGATTCGCTGCGCCGCTTTGCCACAGAACGCCGCACACAGTCGAAGCTGACGCTCGGCGCTGTCGATCTGTCCGGCGGCTTCGATGTGACCTCGACGACCGCGAGCGTGACGGGCATCGCGCTCGGTCAGTGCCAGCGACGTTCGCGCCACACACGCACACATCGCATACAGATCCATCGCGACATCCGCCACCCGCTTTTGGACGTACTGCATCTCGGGAAGCTGCGGACCGTGCCGACGCACCACGCGATCCACTTCTTTGGCAAAAGACTCCGTCGCGTCTTCGATGAGCACCGCTTCGCGCTTCAGCTGCGGATGATGCCGCGACAGGATCGCGCGTCCATACGCCGCCGTGCGCACCTTTTCGATGAGCGAGTCCACCACCAAGCCGTAGCCACGCAGCGGACGCTTGAGCACATCCGACAGCCGCCCGACCTGCTCTCCCGGTTCGCGCATGCCCGTCAGCGCAATGTAGGCGCGCAGCACTTCATGCGTGCCGGGGAAAACCAGATACGTCTGGCTGTCGCGCAGCAGTCGCTCATACGGATAGGCATCGAGCAGTCCCATCGATCCCGCCAGCCGCATCGACGCCACCGAGGCTGCATGCAGCGTCTCCGCCGCCATCACCTTGCAAAACGCTGCCTCCAGCGACGTATCAAGCTCCAGATCCGGGCGCTTGTGGGACAGGTCGTAGAGCCCCGTGGTGAGATACAGCACCGACTCACTTGCGTAGAGATCCACCGCCGTGCGCGCCACTTGATCTTTGACCATCCCGAGCGTGCCAATGACGCGCCCGAACTGTCGCCGACTGGTGGCTTGCTGGACTTGCAGGCGCAAAAGCTCACAGGTCGTTCCGATACACGCTGACGCGGCGAGCAGTCGTCCTTGCTGGCGTGTCTCCATCGCGACCTTGAAGCCGCCGCCGATGCTGCCGAGCACTCGATCGACCGGCACAAAGACATCTTCCAAGTACACCGCTGGCGTCGAGCTGCCACGATGTCCAAGCTTGGGCTCGCGTCCGCCGATCACCACACCCGCATCCGTCTTGCGATCGACGATGAAGCCGGTGATGCGGTCGATGTCCGCGCCGTCGCGATGCACCGTGGTCTGCGCAAAGACGATCAGCACGTCGGCTAGCTCGCCGTTGTGGACCCAGACTTTGGTGCCGCGTAGCCGATAGCCGCCTTCACACGGCGTCGCGCGGGTGCGAATGGCGGCAGCGTCACTGCCCGCCAGCGGCTCGGTCATGGCAAACGCGCCCAGGCTCTCTCCGCTGCACAGCCGAGGCAGATAGCGCTGCTTCTGCGCCGTCGTACCAAAGCGGTCGATCGCTTGCAGCGCAAAGCCCAGGTGAACCGCCAGCAGCATCGCCACCGAGCTATCAAACGACCCGAGCAAGTCGAGCACTCGACAGGTGGCCGACACCGACAGCCCCGCGCCACCGAGCGCCGGGTCAATCATCAGCCCGAACAGCCCCAGCTTGCGCAGTCCCGCGACTACGTCTGGCGGAATCTCGGCTTCTTGGTCAATCCGACGCGGATCGATGTGCTGCTTGGCAAAGGCCCGCAGCTCGTCGAGCAGCTTGTGGAGGCGTCGCTGCTCACTGTGACCGGGCTGGGGATAGGGAAAGACAAGCTCTTCGCGCAAGTCGCCCAGAAACAGGCTCTTGCCAAAGCTTAGCGACCTTTTCTGACTCACCTTGGGAAGATACCGCGCAGTCCGCCGCGCCGGAAAGCGGGTTTCTTGGCATCTTTCCGGGCCGAAGCTATGCTCCCCGCACTGACCTGCATTCGACGGAGGTGTCTGATGGTTCGCTCTCGCCTTGGCCTGCTTGCTGCTTGTGGTCTCTTTGCGGGGACGCAAGCCCTTGTCTCGTGTGATCCACCAGTGCCCGCCGAGGGTGCTGCTGACATGGCGACATACACCCCGAGGCACCTGAGCACGACGCTGACTTGGTGGGGCGACAACCGCAAGCGGCTCGATGCCTTCATGGACACCTACGGCAAGGGCAGCTCCAGCTACGACGCGAGCAAAAAGCCCATCGCGCTGTTCGACTGGGACAACACCATCATCAAAAATGACGTCGGCGACATCGTGCTGTTCTGGATGCTGAGGATGAACAAGATCTTCCAGCCTCCCGATAAGAACTGGCGACGCACGAGCTTCATCCTAAACCCCGATGCGCTGACCTTGCTCAAAGCGTGCGACAGCTTGGCCAACGCGGGCGAAGTGCTGCCGACGGGCAAGCCCGAAGGCGTCGCGTGTGCCGATGCAATCCTGTCGGTCTACCTCGACAACAAGGGCAAGACGGGGCTGGCTGCCTTTTCGGGCTACAACTACCGACGGATGGAGCCGACCTACGCCTGGGCCGTCCAGCTGCAAGCGGGCTACACCCCGGCTGAGATTGGCCTTCTGTCACGCGACGCCATTGTCGAAGCGCTCGCCGCCAAAGAGGGAGCGACCCAGACCGTCGGCAGCCGCCAAGTGAACGCTTACCTGCGCGTCTACGACCAGATGAAAGACCTCATCGAGTCGATGACCCAGAACGGCTTCGACGTGTGGGTCGTCACCGCCACCAGCGAGCCGGTCGTGCGCGCCTTTGCGTCCAGCGTGTCGCTGCCGTCGGATCGCGTCATCGGTGTGCGGATGGTGCTCGATGCGAGCGGCAAGCAGACCTACAACCTGCAAGGCTGCGGCGATGTTCCCGACGGAAAAAACGACGGCGGCGCCAACTTTGAAGGCAACGAGATCATGACCTACATCGACGGCAAGCGCTGTTGGGTAAACAAGGTCATCTACGGTGACGCCAGCGCTCAGGCTGTAAACCAGCGTCCCGAAGACAAGCGCCACCTGTTCGCCGCTGGAGACTCCAACACCGACGTGGTGTTCGTGCGCGATGCCACCCAGCTCAAGCTCATCGTAAACCGCAACAAAGCGGAGCTGATGTGCAACGCCTACGGCAACTACATGAACCGCTACTTGGTAAACCCGATGTTCATCGACCCGCGTCCGCAGCAGACCGCGCTGTATCCGTGCTCGAGCACCGCGTGCCTAAGCCCCACGGGTGTCGCTGGACCGTGCCTCGACGAAGCCCAGAGCGCCATTCCCGACCAAAAAGACGCCGTCTACCCCACGATGTAGCGCCAGCCAGACCGTGACAAGACCCGGACGTTTCCTTCGAAGCGGCTCGGGGCTTGTGACAGTCCGGAAACAGGCCGTGGCTGAGCATTGCGCGCGGCAGGGCGGGTCGGCTAGAGTCCGCGCCGTCATGACAGCCGATCGCCAATACCAGTCCGTTAGCTATCGTCCCAGTGAGCTTGAACATCGCTACGGTCCGTCGGTGCACATCTTGCGTGACCCGCTGGCGCTGTCGCTTTTGGCCAAGCTCTGCCACCGCGATGTTGTGCAGCCCGAGGTGAGCCGTCTCATCGTCGAGCTGTATCGCATGCTGGTTCACGAAGTGGTCGCTGCGGAGTTTCCTCGGCAGCGCTCGAGCATCCCGACCCGGATGATCCAGTACGTGCCACAGGGCATCTACGACGGAGAAGTCATTGCCGAGCACACCCAAGCGGTGGTGGTGGCGCTGGCGCGAGCGGGCCTTCTTCCCTCGCAGGTCAGCTACGACTTTCTGAACCAGGTGCTGTCGCCGCAGGGCGTTCGGCAGGATCACCTGGCGCTGGGACGGACGCTCGACAAAGAAGGGCATGTGACGGGCGCGGGACTGTACGCGAGCAAGATCGGGGGTCCGGTCGAAGGCGCGATGATGCTGATTCCTGACCCGATGGGCGCGACGGGATCGACCGTGAGCCGCGTGCTGCATCACTATCGCCAAGAAGTGGTCGGTACGCCGGCCAAGGTGCTGGCGGTTCACCTGATCGTGACGCCGGAATACCTACGGCATGTCACCCAAAACCACCCAGAGGTGCAGGTGTACGCGCTGCGGCTCGATCGCGGGCTGTCCGACGCTGATGTGCTCGATACGGTGCCCGGTACGCACTGGGATCGCGAGCGCGGCCTGACCGACCACCAGTACATCGTGCCCGGCGGTGGCGGCCTGGGTGAAGTCCTCAATAACTCGTTTGTGTAAGGAGCGCGCTGTGTCTGAAGTGGAAACCTTTGTCGAGCCGAAGCTGACCCCGCTCTTTACCGAGCAGCAGATTGCCCTGCGCATTCGCGAGCTGGGCCAGCAGATCGCCGCCGAATATGGCAAGCGACCTCTGACGCTGGTGACGGTGCTCAAGGGCAGCTTCATCTTTGCGTCGGACTTGGTGCGGGCGATCTACAACGCGCAGATCTCGCAAGGGCTGCCGGGATCGACGGTGACCTGTGAGTTTTTGGGCCTGTCGAGCTACGGCGATGAGACGATGACGTCGGGCGTGGTGCGGATCACGTCGGATCTGAGCAGCCCGGTCGAAGGCTCGGACATCCTGATCGTGGAAGACATCGTCGATACCGGCCTGACGATGAGCTACCTGCTCGAAAACCTGAAGACGCGGCACCCAGCCTCGATTCGGATCTGTTCGCTGCTTCACAAGCCGAGCCGCACCAAGAAGCAGGTGCCGATTGACTACATCGGCTTTACGATCGACGACCTGTTCGTAGTTGGGTACGGACTGGACTACAAGCAGCGCTACCGCAACCTGCCTTGGATTGGCGTTCTGAGTAGTTAAGCAAAAGCGCCGCAAGGGAAGCTGGGTCGATCTGATAAGATGACACTAGGCTTCCCATGTCGAACCAAGCGCTCCCTCGGGATGCAGCGCTCTGCGCAGACTGCGGTCAAGTCCTCGAAGAGGACATGCCACATATCTGCAAAGGCTCACCGAAGAAGCTTGCGCTCGAAAGCACGCTCGGTCCGGGCGATCATCCAACGATTCCGGGCGAAATTTCTGAGTCCGGCGTCATGGATCCGGCGCACGAGCTGCTCGGCAAGATCATCGGCGAGCGCTACGAGATCCAGTGTGTTCTCGGCCAAGGCGGCATGGGCGTTGTCTATCAGGCGCGCCACATCTCGCTGGAAAAGCTGCTGGCGGTGAAGCTGCTGCTCATCGCGCAGAACGAGGAATACCAGCGGCGCTTCCTGCAAGAGGCGCAGCTCGCGTCGCAGATCAACCATCCCAACACGGTGTTTCTGTCGGACTTCGGCGTGCTGCCTGATGGTCGCTCCTACATCGTCATGGAGCTGCTGCGCGGTCCGACGCTGGCTTCGGTGATCGCTGAAGGCGCGATGGACCCGATGCGCGCGTGCAAGATCGCCGCCCAGATCGCCCACGGACTCCAAGCCGTCCACGACCAGGGAATCATTCATAGGGA
>CALMML010000436.1 GCA_937868485.1 uncultured Myxococcales bacterium
GTTCGTGCTGTTCTTTCCGGTTCGCGTTCCGGCGCTGCTGCGCTGGCCGTGGCTGCATGGCGCCCTGCGAGGCATGGACGCTGCGCTGCTGCTGCTCGTGGTGATGTCGCTGCTCACCGAGGAGCCGTGGTCGACCCTGGGCCGCGATGTCATCGAGCTGCTGGCTCTTTTGTCGTCTCTTACGGCGCTCTTGGCGATGACGTTTCGGATTGCGTCGCTGACCCAAAGACGTCGCGCGCAAGCACTGTTTGCGACGGTGGTGATCTTTCCGATGCATCTGTTTTTTGCGATCACGGTTCACATTCCGCAGCTGTGTGGGCTGCGGATGTTGATTGTGGCGCTTCCCGTCGGATTGATGTGCACGGTGGCCCTGATCCTGGCGATGGTCCGGCACGATCTGTGGGACAGCGCGCTGGTGGTTCCCGGAACGGGTGTGCGACGGCTCCTGATTGCGATTTTGAGCTTCATGGGCGGCCTGCTGATGCTGCTTCTGCTACGGATTGGAACCTTTCTGCCGCAGCCGATCCAGGTGGTGGTGCTGGTTGCGATGGTCAGCGTTGCGGGACCGGCGCTGAACTTTTTGGGACGGTGGCTGGCCGCGCTGCTGTTTCCGGCGGAAGCGCTGTATCGCTCGACCGTCGATGAGCTGATCGTGCGCTTTACGGATCTACGAACGCGTACGTCGGTGATTGAGACGGTGGAAAAGACGGTGACAGCGGTCTGTGCGTGCTCGCGTGCCAAGCTGGTGGCGGTCAGCTCGCCGCGTCGGGTTCGTCAGCGAGAGCGCGAGAGTGCGCACGAGCTTGGCTCCCTGCATCGAGCCGATTCCGCAGGTCCACCCGGAAGTGATCCCGGCTACAGCTCGAATGTGCCGCTGCTGGCGATGCCGGAAAGCAGCATCGAGTCTGGCCGGACGCTGTTTCGTCTGACCCAGCGAGCGATTCGTCGGGCACTGCGCGGTGCGGGCGTCGATTCGCTGCGTCCAGAGCAGCTCGATACGCTGTGTAACGGTGGGCTGGTGTTTGTCGATTCCGAGCGTGCGATGCGCAAGAGCAATCCCAACCTGTGGGCCTGGCTGCTGGTTCCGGTGCGCTTTCGCGAGCAAGTCATTGGTGTGCTCGTCGTGTCGCCGAAGCTGCGCGGACAGCTCTTTACCAGCCTCGATCAAGAGCTGCTGCTGACGATTGCGCATCAAGCGGCGCTCGCGCTGACCAATGCGATTGCGCTCGAAGAACTCGACGAGCTGCGACGGGCCGAGCACAGTGCGCACCGTGAGCGACTCGATCGCGCGATCTCGACGATGGCCGCTGAGATTGCTCACGAGATTCGCTTTCCCATCAACTTCTTTCGCATGCTGATTGAGCGTCAGGAACGCACGCTGCATCAAGGCAAGCCGCTCAGTGAAATGGACTGGGCCGAAGATCTCGACATTGGCAAAGAGGAAGTGTCGAGGCTGGAGCGCATGGCCGATCGCATGCGCAAGATGGCGCTGTCGCGAACGGTTCAGCCTCGGCCCGTGTCGCTGCGCTCGGTGACAGAGCATGTCCGTCTGCTGCTCGCCGACAAGCTGGTGTCGCAGTCGCTGAAAGTGGAGATCAAAGAAGGCCTCGAGGTGCTGGCTGATCCCGACGCGCTGATTCAGGTGCTGCTGAACCTGCTGGCCAACGCGATCGATGCTTGTCCGTCCGGTCGCAGTGTCGGTTTGTCGACGGTGATTGAGCCAGAAGGCGTGCTGCGCGTGGTCGTTTGGGATGAAGGTCCGGGGTTCTCTGTTCCCGTCGCACGGATGTTCGAGCCGTGGTTTACGACCAAGCCGCAAGGAACCGGGCTCGGGCTGGCGATTACGCATCGACTGGTGCGCGCGCATGGCTGGGAAATCGTCGCGGAGCGTCGAGGCGGGCGAACCTGCTTTGATGTTGTGATTCCGCTTGGTGAGTGGCGACAGTGCTCGACGGCAGAGATCTCGCTGCTAGAGTCGGTAAGTTCTGAAGATCGGGGCCAGTAACTTCCGTCGCTACGCTTTCTTCGACGTCGGCAGCAGCGGCAGCAGGTGGGACCAGATCTTGTCCGCGACCGCCGCTTTGCTGAGCAGCGGAAGAGGGACAACCTCGACGGACTCTTCGCTGCGACGGGTCAAGATGGTCACGCGGTTGGTGTCGGTGCCAAAGCCGCTGCCGTCTTCCGCCACGTTGTTTGCGATGATGACGTCACAGCCTTTTTCTTGCAGCTTGCGGCGCGCATAGGTCTCGACGTCGTGCGTTTCCGCTGCGAACCCGACGAGCAGCGTCGCGGTCTTGCCTCGCTTCTGTCCGAGCGAGCGCAGAATGTCCGGGTTTTCGGTCAGCACGATGGTTGGACTGGGTCCGATTTCGTGCTTTTTGCGCTTGCGCGGAGCGACCTCACTTGGACGATGATCTGCGACGGCAGCAGCCATCACCACGCAGTCGGGCGGACGGCTTCTTTCGAGCAGCGGCAGCACCGCTTGCGCCATTTCCTTGGCACTTTCGACGTTGACGCGATGCACACCCTGCGGCGTATCGAGCGCGACCGGACCCGCGATGAGCGTCACCTCTGCACCACGCGCCGCTGCGTCGGCGGCCAGCGCAAAGCCCATCTTTCCCGAAGAGCGATTGCCAATGAAGCGCACCGGATCGATGGGCTCGAAGGTGGGACCGGCGGTGATGACGACCCAGCGTCCACGCAGATCTTTGCGCTGCTGAGCCGACAGAAGGGTCGCTGCGGATGCAACGATCTCGACGGGCTCGACCAAGCGACCCGGACCGACCCAGCCACAGGCCAGCTCTCCCGGCGCGGGCCCGACGATGTGTGCGCCAAACGCCGCAAGCTGAGCGATGTGGTGCTGCACCTGCGGCTTGTTCCACATGTTGACGTTCATCGCCGGACAGATCATCAGCGGAGCCACGCAAGCCAGTGCCACCGTCGTCAGCAGATCATCGGCCAGTCCAAGCGACAGCTTTGCCACGATGTCCGCCGTCGCTGGCGCAATCAGCAGCAGATCCGCAGCATCCGCGATCGAGATGTGCCCGATGTCTGACTCCTGCGTCAGATCGAACAGCTCCGTCGCAACGGGCTGACCCGACAGCGTCTGGAGCGTCAGCGGCGACACAAACGCCTGCGCGGCCTTGGTCATCACCACTTGGACGGTCGCGCCAGCCTTGCGCAGAAGCCGCGTTAGCTCTGCCGCCTTGTAGGCTGCGATCCCACCTGAAATCCCGAGCACAATCCGCTTGCCCGACAGCGCATGTTCGCCTCGCAGCGCGGCTCCCTGTTCGCTTGTGTCCGTCGGCACGTTCGCTTCATCCATGCCGCTACTTTAGCAAAGACGCTCTGACATCGTGCGTTCCGCGTTTGGCCAGATTGTGCAGCGCACAGAAGACACGGTTCCATGCACGGAATCATTCGCGCTACGCTGATCGTGCGCGCTGGATTTGCAAATGATTTGCAGATGTTGGCGCAGGAATCACTCCCTTCGCTGCAAGCTATGGCCGTCATGATGGGTGAGCGCGTACGCAACAGAGTCTTCCGTGATCTGCGGGGAATTCGACTGCTCTTGGTTCTGTCTGTGCTGCTGTGTGGGACGCTCGCGCGGGCGCTTCCAGAAGAGACGTGGCTGGTTGTGATTGGCAACAATCGCGGCAACGCAGATGAGGTTCAGCTTCAGTACGGAGAGCGAGATGCGCGTGAGTTTGCGGAGGTGTTGCGCACCCAAGGTGGCGTGACATCCGACCGTGTGCGACTGCTTCTTGATGAACAAGCAGAGACCGTTCGCCGCACGCTCAATGGCATCAATGCAGGTCTGAAAGCACGCGCAACAGAGGGCAGATCCACCGCGCTGCTGGTGTTTTATTCCGGTCACGCAGATGCAGAGTCTTTGCATCTACGCGGGAGTCAGCTTCCGGTTGATGAGCTACGCGGGCTGTTGGCTGGCTCTGCTGCGACCATGCGAATCTTGGTCGTGGATGCGTGTCGTTCCGGCGCTGTGACGCGCGTAAAAGGAATGCGGTCCGCTGCCGAGTTTGCGATTCGCATCGAAGATCGAGTGGAAGCGGAAGGAACGGCGATGATCTCTTCCAGCACAGCGGGAGAGTCCAGTCAGGAATCAGACCGGCTGCGGGCTTCGTTCTTTTCGCATCATCTGGTGAACGCGCTGCGCGGTGCAGCTGATCGAAATGGCGACGGAAAAGTCACGCTCTCTGAAGCCTATGCATACAGCTATGCACAGACGCTGAAGAGCAGCGGACAGACGCTTTCCCTTCAGCATCCAACCTATTCCTATGATGTCAAAGGAAGCGGAGATCTGGTCCTGACCTCACTCAGTGGTGCAGAGCAAAACATCGCGCGGCTGCGTCTTTCGGAAGCCGGAACCTACCTGGTGACAGAAGAAAAGGAGAGCGGATCGGTCGTCGCTGAGCTGACCACTTTTCGTGATCATGCGGTGATTGCGCTGCCACGCGGAACCTACTTTGTGCAGCGCCGTGGCAGTCATGAATATCGCGAATATCTGGTGACGCTGTGGCCCGGACAACAGAGCGCACTGGATGCACAGTCCTATCGATCGGTCCGATATGATCAGCTGGTTCGCAAGCGTGGTGGTGCGCGTGCTTCGGTGCATGGCGTTCACCTGCTTGCGGGCGCGCGCGGAGCACTCCTTTCGGGGGAAGGTCCGACGGCAAGTGCGCTTTGGGGATACTCTGCGGATCTGCCTTGGCTGACGGTCGGGACACGTCTTCGGGGGAGCACGGCTTCGCTTTTGTCGATGGATGGCGGACTGGCTTCTCGTCACTACGAGCTGGGACTGTCGCTTCTGCTTCAGCGCTATGTGGACCTTCCGTGGTGTAGCCTGGCGTTCGGTGTCGCGATGGAAGGAACCTGGTATGTGCAGCGCTTCGAGCCGACGCTGCGTGTGGTTGCAGATCGTAGCTCGTTTGGGATGGGTTTTTCGGCGCTGTTTGCCATGGAACGACAGCTTGTGTCGGGCTTGGGACTGCGTCTGGAACTGGGCCCGGTCGCGAGTCTGTTTCGGGGCGCAACGCTTCTGAGTGGTGAAGAGTCCGGCAGTGCCACTCGATCGGTGTTCACATGGTGGCTCGCAGCAGGCGGTGTATGGCGCTTCTAATGCAAACAGAGAACCTTCAACGGCTGCTGCTGGGCGGACTGCTTCTGTCCGGCTGTGGCGACGCGCTGGTGGATGATTCCTTTCAAGGTCAGTCACTGTGGCAGATCGTCGGAAACACCGACACCAGGGCTGCGCAGATCGAAGGCTTTGATCATGTTCGCGTGGCACTGTTTTGGAACCCACAGGGGGAAGTGGGAACCAGTCCAACCCAGCTTGTCGAGCAGCGCGCCGCATCGATGTCGACGCAGCTTGCAACACCGTTTCAGCTCCACATGTATCAGCTTCCTTCTGCGGAACACATCGCACGCACGAAGAGCGGACTGAGTCGTGGCTTTGGGATTGCGCGGCTGCTTGCGTACCTTGACCGTGATCAAAATGGACAGTATTCCGACGGTGATTCCTTCATTGGGGTCCTTCCCAATCGAGCCTTTGCGTATGTCCCGGCAGATCTTCCGGCCTGGGCTTCTCCCACTTCTGCGGTGATGCCCGCGGGTCTGTATCCGCTGTCGTTGCCGCAGCGCTGTGATGCAGTGATTCCCGCTGCAACCGATGCTGGAACTTGCGGCATCAAGATCGGTGCAAGCTGCAAGCAGGACAGCGGCTGTGGATCAAATGGTGTCTGTCTGCGCGAGACCGACGTTCCCTGGCCAACCGGATACTGTACGATTGCAGAGTCACCGACGACAACCTGTCGTCCTGCGCAGGCTTCCTATTATGGCGTACCTCGCTACGGACTGTCGCCAAGTGAAGTCAGCGGGTACTATTTACAGATCTGTCAATATGATGCGGACTGCGAAAAGCCGGGCCTACGCAACAGCGGACTGTATGTCTGTGATCAGGGACTTCGGGCCTGTGTTCCCAGTGTGGGCGGTAAGCTTCCGGTTGGTGAATCACCCATGCTGGAGCCGTTCTGCATCGGTGGTGTTTGATCGTGTGCTAGCGATCTTGGAGGCTCTGGGAAATCACTTCATAGACGGCGCGAAGACGCGAGGGAAGAATGCGCAGGGTGCGCGGCTTGCGAATCGGACCGCGTGCGACTTGATGACCCAGACGCTGAAGCAGACTGCGCGCTTCAAGCACACTGAGCGTACTGGGAAGAAGCGATCCGGGCGCACTCTGTAGACCTCCCATCTGAAGCAGCGGCTGACGACGGCCAGCGAACGCAGTGGATCGCGCACTTCCGATGTGCGGTGAGGGCGATGACAGCAGCAGGGCCAGCGCTGGATTTGTTGCAAACTGATCCCACAGATCTTGCAGTGCAGTGCGGCTCTGCAGCGGACGATCGAGCGCAACAATCAGTGAGCCCACCGACTGCGCCAGGGCTGAAGGAAGCTGCCAGCGCGCCGCAACGTGTGACACATTGAGCCGTCTCACCGTCGGTGGAGTCTGTCCGATCTGCGACTCTGTAAGCGGCGCAAACAGCAAGGCTGACTCCGTTTCGGATCCACGCGACACCACCATCACTTCCAGCTTTTGAAGCGGCACACGCGCGCGTGGATCGTCTGCGTGCTGGGCGGACTGGGACGCTGCTGATTGCGAACCAGACCGCACCGCCAGCTCTTGGATGCGCAGAGAATGCGCAAGCGCACGAAGCTGCGTGATGGGCTGATCTCCGTCGACAAGGACGGTCAGCGTATCTGTCTGTGCATCGTCTGTGCTGTGCTGTTCAAAGCGGCGCAGCAAGTCCGCACGACAGCGGATGTCGATGGCGCGCACAAGGGTCGTGATGTTGTCTGCGCGCAGCAGTCCTTGATATCCGTCCATCAGCTTGGGAGTCGCACCCGGACCGATGGCAGCGACGAGATCCCAGCCCTGATGAGCACTCTGCAGGGGCGCTTCATCGCACACCAGAAACACGGTCAGCGCTCCGTTCGGAAGTGACTGCGGAGGCGGCGCAAGGCTCTCAAAGCTGTGTCCCAGCTGGACATACACCACGGGAAGTAGCTGGCTGGGACTTGCATCTTGGGACAGCTCGCGCCGACCCCTTACGGTCTGTCCTTGGCGCGTGAGCTGATCACACAGCGTCTTGTGCAGCGTCGAAGAACCCAGGCTCACGGACCGCTCACAGATCCAGGTGAGCGGGGTCAGGCAGAGCTGCTGCCGCAGTCCATCGAACAGCAAAAGCTGCTCTCGCGCGGTGGAGATCTTCAGCTCTTTGGCGCGTGCGGTGAGCGAGCTGTCATGAAAGCGATACTCATAGACCGGATCGGAAAAGTCCGCGTGATGGACGGATAGGAGCGTGTTACAGAGCAGCCAGTAGTCGTAGTCTTCGACGGTAAATCGCTGACTGCTGTAGTCTCCGAGCAGGTGCGCAACGCGGCTGCGATACAGAAACGCTGCACCCACAAAGTTCGTTCCGGCATGCAGCAGATCGGTCTTTGTTGGGAGCTGTAGGTGCTCGCTTCCCATCGGACTTTGCCATGCAGCGAAGTACTCACTATTTCGCAGCGGCTGTCCGTGCGCATCAATGAGATCTTGGTTTGCGTAGATGAGATCCCAGCTTGGATGTCTCTGTAGACAGCCAACCATCTGACGCAGAAACGACGGTCGCAGCCGATTGTCGGCGGAAGTCCAGGTCAGAAACTCGCCACGGGCCAGGCGAAAGCCGCGCGACAGTGTCCTTGGAATCTTGCGGTTTTCCTGATGAACGACCCGAATGCGTGCATCGCGGGCCGCAAAGTCTTCGGCAATCTGCGCGGTGTCATCGCGTGAGCCATCGTTGATGATGATGAGCTCCCAGTGCGGATGATCTTGCGCCAAGACGGAGTCGATTGCAGCGGGCAACAGATCCGCGCCGTTATAGACCGGAAGGACAATCGAGACGAGGTTGGGAATGCCAGGACAGCGAAGTCCCGACAGATCGAATCCCATGCTGATTTGTCGTCGCTGGCGATACTTCAGGAAGCGAGACGTGAGCCACTGTGTGCGCAGCGAATGCAGCGCGCGCTCTTTGATTCGCACGACCTCTGCGGACAGATCGGTCATGGTGCAGCTGGCTCCTGGGTTTGCTCACAGAACTCGGCTGCGGAGCGAACGAAGAACTGGTGCTCTGCACAGTGAAGCGCTGAAGTGACGCGATAGTTGACGCGACCACTCCACAATCGGAAGCGCGTTCCGTAAAACGAGTGAAAGCGTACATCGATGGGATGGGCTTGCAGCGCGCGAAGCTGCGCTCTGGTCAGCTTCTGTTCTTCGATGCGCTCAATCAGCGACGGTACAATCACCAGTACTTGGTTCCCAAGCAGCGCGATGAGCAGCGGCCACACCAAGCGACTGTGGTGAATGCGGAGCAGCAAAAGGACAATCACCGGAACCAGCCACAGCTGCGGAACATAGCGAGCCCACCAGGCTGCGGGATTGATCAGACAAGACCCGACAAGACCGAGCAGGACATAGCAGCCGATGCGCAGGGATTCGCTGGTGACTTGTCGTTTTTCCCGTCGAGAAGTCGGTGGTTTTGGATTCCGCAGCTGGGTCAGTGTCAGCGCAACCATCGCGAAGACAGACAGAATCAGCGTGCCCCCAAACCACGGACCAAAGCCGCCGATGCGGGCATCAGGAATCACAAACTCCTTTAGTTCCTGCTTGGTGACAGAAAACGGAATCTTCCAGCGCGGCCACTGTCGATCGTTGCTCGACTGCGAAAACAGCGACTCTGTCAGCGTCAGTAGCCGAGGCTGGGCGGTAAATGCGGGGCCCAGCTGCTCGCTCATCAGCTCCGCCGCAAGCTTTCCGTGCAGCGGATGAAACGGATGACGGCCAGAGAGGAGGTTGGTGACGTAGGGCTGGAACCCCAGAAACAAGACGCCAAACACAATCCCGAGCGTCTGTGTTAGGAGCACCGCACGCAGTCGCGTACGCAGGCGCAGCAGCACAAACAGCAGCAGACAGAATGCATACACACAGGCATAGACCACGCCGGTGAACTTGACCACACAGAGCATTCCCATCGCCGCGATCATGGCGAGCAGATAGCGACCGCGCGGCTGCTTCACATACAGCACCGCAAGGCTGAGCAAGAGGGTCAGCAGAGAGCCAAGGCTCCCATCGACGTAAAAGGAACCGAGCTGACAGACCGCGACAGGACAGAGCGCCGCAAGCAGTGCCAACAGGCCGCTCATTCCTCGCTTCAGCGACAGGGCTCGACACGCCGCATAGCCAAGCAGGACGGCTGTAACCATCAGCGCAGGAGACAGAAGCTTGGCTGATTCTATCTGCTTTCCTGATAGGTACAGGATCGCGCCAATGATCCAGTTTCCTTTGGGATAGCAGTTGATCCACTCGATGTCTCTGTGCCACATCGGCAGCGGCGCATTCCAGACCGGATTCCATCCGTGCGCGAGCTGATACACCGCTTCCTGATGATAGGTCTGTCCATCCCAGGACAGATCGTAGATCTGACCACAGACCATTCCCAGCGCGAGCAGTCCCGCCGTGAGCGCAGCCAGATCAAACAGAGGCGTTCGACTGAGCTTGCGTGCCACGAGCAGCATCACGACCCCCGCAAGGAGGAGCGGCAGCCGATTCAGTCGCAGATGTAGCAGCAGCAGCGCTTGTCCGCACGCGGCGAGCGAGGCAAAAAAGGTGAGCAGCAGGAGTCCGAAGCGCTCTGCGGTTCCGGTGGTGGTCTGTTTCATGGCAGAGCGCGTTAGCGACTGGCTCGTTTTTTGTCTGTGCGGGCGTCTGGCGCGGAAGACGGTGTGCTTTTCGGTGCCGCCTGCGCTGAACCTGCGACGTGAAAGGAGTCTCGGAGTGCGCCAGTCTTGAACACTTCCACAATGCGAGCAGAGGCGCGACCGTCACCGTACGGACTGACCACCGCGCTGTGGGAATCGCTTCCTTGCAGCAGGGCCGATGCACGCGACACGATCTTTTCTACGTCGGTACCAACCAGCTCGGCGACTCCCGCATCGATTCCTTCGGGTCGTTCGGTGGTTTCACGCAAGACCAGGACACGCTTGCCCAGCGCGGGGGCTTCTTCCTGAACGCCTCCAGAGTCGGTCAGGATCAGATCCGCAGCGGCGAGAACAGAGACAAAGCCCGGATATTCCAGCGGCGCACACAGATAGATGCGTGGATGCGAAGCCAGATACTTCTGCGCGGCTTCCTGCACGTTGGGATTGGGATGAACCGGATACAACACATGCAGGTTGGGATGCTGATCAAGCAGCCGCAGGACCGCTTGACAGATGCGCACGAGTCCGTCGCCAAAAGACTCCCGACGATGTGCAGTCAGCAGCGCGAGCTTGCTTCCTGCGGGCAGGTTCATCGGCAGCGCGTGGCCTTGCTTGCGGACGATGTCTGTTGCGAGCAGCAGCGCATCAATGCCGGTGTTTCCTGTCACAAAGATGGCGCTGTCTTTGTATCCTTCTTTGCGTAGGTTGTCGGCAGCTCCGTCTGTGGGCGCGAACAGATAGTCCGCAAAGACATCGACCAAGCGACGATTGGCTTCTTCAGGAAACGGCTGCTGAAGATCAAAGGATCGCAGTCCGGCTTCCACATGTGCGACCTTGATGCGCTGATACAGCGCGGCCAGTCCGACGGTAAATGCCGTCGTGGTATCGCCTTGCACAACGACCAGATCCGGGCGCGTTTCCGCAAGCAGCTTGTCGGCGCGTGTCAGCACGTTGCACGTCAAGTCCGCCAGCGTTTGACGCGGCTGCATCACCTGCAAGTCCACATCAGGACGGACATCGAAAAAGGACAGCATCTGCTGAAGCAGCTCGCGATGCTGCGACGTGATGCAGGTGGTCACGCGGAAAAACGGATCACTGCGCAGCGCGTGATAAAGCGGTGCAACTTTGATCGCTTCTGGGCGTGTTCCGATGGCAAGAAGGACATGCATGATGGGTTTCCTAAGCGTTGGTTAGGGAGCGGACGTAAGGCTACGGAAGGTCTTGGCGTACCGCGACAGAATCGCAGTGGGATGAAAGACCCGTCGAGCATAAGCGCTGATGGCGGTTCGTTCGGCTCGGAGTCGGTCGCGCTCACGCACCACGCGAACCATGGCTTCGGTGAGCTGCGGATGATTCGGCTGCTCCGCAGAGAGAGCGATGCGAACCAGATCGTCGAGCTGAAGCTGCATGATGTCTCCGCCGGGGTTGGGAATCACAAAGCCACGCTCTGCATCGGCTCCGCACAGCTCTTCCGCGCTGCCACACAGGCTGTGGATGAGCGGTGTTCCTGACAGCAAGGCTTCGGTGGCGGCCAGGCTCCATCCTTCAAAGAAGGAGTCCATCACCATTGCATCAGCGGCAGACAGAACCGTGGATACATTGGGATGATAACTGTCCAGTCGAATGCGGTCGCGGCAGGGGAGGGCAGCAACGGTGGCCTGAAGCTGCTGGAAGTAGGCTTGCTCTTCCTTGGGCGCGTTTCCCATACACAACAGAAACGCACTGGGATCGCGCGCTGCCACCTGCGCAAATGCATGCACAATGCCCAGCTGATTCTTCTGCGAGCAGTAGCGTCCAAGACACAGAAACACGGTTGCGTCGTCGGAGATTCTCAGCTCTGCGCGGGCTGTCTGCATGTCTACGGCGGCGATGCGATCGGGATCAATTGCGTTCCCCACCACCTGGACCAGATCTTCGGACAGCGTGTGATTGTGCGCGTGATAGTAGCGCTTCACGAGGCTGCTCACCGCGAGTGCTTTGGCAAAGTGACGACTGCGCTGGGACTCGGTCTTCCACTGTTCACCAGACAGCCAGACATAGGTGTTGTGAATCGTCTCGACAACTGGCTTGCGCAGGGTCGCTGCTGCTTCGAGCGCGGGCAAGCTGGCATAGTGCGAGTTCACCACATCTGGCGCGAGTGACTGGAGCTGCTGGATCAGCGCGGTGGTGCTGCCGTTTGCAATCATCACTTGATGACCTTCGCGCAGCAGCTTGTCGGCGACAAAGCCACCGTGGGACAGACACGCCACCGAGGTCTGGATTCCGTGTGAAGGGAGGTTGCGAACCAGGAACGCCACCACTTCTTCCAGTCCACCAACATCCAAGGAATCGACGAGCATCACGGTCTTGCGCGGCTCGCTCTGTGTGCTGACGATGCTGGAAATCGGCTGCGGCTCCGCATACACAGGAGGCTCAATTCCCGTCTGAGGCTGCGTGACCGCGAAGTCCTGCGCAAACGTGTTGGCGTGCGAAAACAGACTGGCCAGACACTGCTCGGGCTGCCAGGACGTCAGATAGGAATTGAGTACTTCTGTCTGCATCATATTGCGCGTAAGACCCTGCGCAAACTGAAGGGACAGCGACGGATCTTCACCCAAACAGAGCTGATACGGAGCGATGATCTGCGGCGCTCCTTCACACAGAATCAGCGGATGTTGGGTCGCAAACGCTTGGCCGAGCTGGGCCAGATATTCAGAAAGAGACAGCGGCTGTTCACACGGCGGAATCAGCAGCCACTGCGCCGATCCATAGACCAGATACTGCGCGTCCAGCTGATGCGCCGTGACCAGCGCTGCGTTCTGTAGACCGTCGAGCTGAGCGCGCTCTGTGGGGCCGGACTCACTGACGAACAGGAAGAACGCCCATGGGTTGGCGCTGATGATCTTGCGAAGCTGTGCGAGACCGCTTCCCATGCGCGCAAGCGGAACCGAGATGGCAAAGACCGGACGTCCACCTGCTTGACTGGGAATCATTCCTGAAACGGGCTGAACATCTCGCGCTTTCCACAAGACTGCGGGCGGCGTACATCCTTGCGGAATCCGTATCACGCGATCTTCGCAAGGGGGCAGCGAGTCATCGACGGAAGTGCGCTTGGGAGGCCGACAGATCAGCTCATAGGAATCGGACAGGACACGGGCAACCACCTGCCAGCTGCTGTTGACGTTCAGCTGGCACTCCTCATCGACCAGACGGATTCGCTTTTGACTGCTGTCTCCTTCGGAAATGACCTGAACCGGAAGAAGCAGCAGTGTCTCTGTAAGCTGCACGCGGACGCGATGCGGAATGCTCTGATCCAGCACCACATCCCAGCGCTTTTGGGCAAACTGAACGCGCTGTGCTTCCAGGCTTAGAAGCTGATTGACGCGGGTAAAGTGTGCGTTGCGCTCTTGGGTCAGCAGATCGTGGCTCATCGAACGCTGATGCACGCGATAGCTGTACAGGGGCTCTACGTTGCCAATGTGAAGGAGTCGTCCGCACCGTCGGAGACGAAGCCAGAAATCATAGTCTTCGGCACCACGTAGGGAGTCCGCGTAGACATGCCCCATCGAATCGGACGCACTGCGCCGATACAGAAAGCACGCGTTGATGTAGTTGTCGCGCTCTGCGCTGAGCGGAACATCAGATCGATACAGTCGAATGACTTCAGGTCGCAGCGGATCGACGTTCTGCTCGCGATAGGACTTGTCGGTGAGCGCATTCCCATTGTCATCAATCACCTGGACATCGGCATACGTCAGGACCGCTTCGGGATGACGCAGCAGCACATCCGCCAGGCGCGCAATCGCATGCGGATGCATCAAGTTGTCAGCGGAAGTCCAGGTGAGCAGCTGTCCTTTGGCGAACTGAAACGCATTGCTGAGCGCGCGCGGAAGCTTCTGATTGACCTGACGAAACAGGCGAACAGAGGGCAGATCGAGCAGCTCTCCCAGCGTGGCCACAACGTCTTCTTTGGAGCCATCATCGACGATGACCAGCTCCAAGTTGGGATAGCTTTGGGACAGCACACTCAGCACCGAGGAACGGAGCAAGTCGGTCTGGTTGTAGACCGGCAAGATCACGCTGATGAGCGGCAGTCCTTGATGTCGCAGCAGTGCCGGATCGGCAAACAGATCCACAGCGAGCGGCTGCGGAAGGGAGTGGCTTGTCGTTTGGCTGCGGGGCGTGCTGCGGGCTGGCACCTGCAACGAAGACTGCGGTCTTGTCTGTTTGTTCTGGGCGGCTGCGTTGAGCTTGTCTTTGAGAAACGTCGGAAGGAAGCGCTGCACAGGCGTCGCAAGTCCAGCAGGCACAACGTGCTCTGTGACGTACTCTGCAACCGATTCTGTGAGAGCCAGGCTGGCTCCGGTCAGCTTGCGGGCGGCCAGCTGGACGGGACTCTGTCCCGCTGCAAGGCTCTGCACATAGCGCTGGGCTGCGCGCATCGTTCCGATCGAGCCACGCTCTTTGACCTGCTGAAGTCCAGAGAGCAGCGCGCGACTGTGTGGCACTCGCTCAATCGGCTCGGTGATCGATCGACCGATCTTCCATGTCATCGATTCCAGCAGACGCTGATTCGACTGCCACAGCTGCGCGGCTTCCTGTTCCAGCTGATGGCTGCGTGCAGAGGCTTGCTGCTGCTGCTGCTCTAGCTCCGCTTGATGACTCTTTTCGCGCAGAGCGCTGGTGATGGCATGCGCATTCGCCAGCCACGCGCCGCACAGCGGCTCGGTAGACAGTCCTTGGCTGAGCAGCGGAATGGACGCGGAATACTGCTCGGACTGATACAGAAGCGCACCTTGTAGCGCCGACCACAGTGGCGCAGCAAGTAGTCCGTCCGCGCGATCGAGGAGCTTGACCAGCGACGGAAGCTGTAGGAACGTCGCGAAGAACCAGCCAAGCTCTGCTCCGTAACGAAGCACCTCTTCATCATGGGCGGGTTCCGATTGATCAGAAAGGAGCGCTCCGATGCGTCGATCCTGATCCGTGAGCCCACCGATACGAACCATTCCGATGATGCTGGTCCACGACTGTCCGACATCAAAGCTCAGCAGCAGCGGCTCGCAGCCAAAGACATCACGCAGCGCACGATCCAAAAAGAGGCGCGTAAGATATGTAATATGCTCAAAGGAGCTGTTGAGGCAGATCCAGTCCTTTCCGTGCTCTTGTGCGCGACTGGAACCACCGTCGGGGGTTGCGAACAGAAAGACGCCACCTGGACGCAGCGTTGCTTTGACCTTTTCAAAGGTCTTGCGAAGCTCCACAACGTGTTCGATGAAGTCCCAGCCTGTGATGAGGTCGCATTTTTTGGGCTGCGAGCGCTCAAATGCAGAGACGAGGACTGGGAATCCTTGGGCGCGGACAGACTCGGCGGCAGAGTCGCTGATATCGACGCCAGCGCAGTCATAGCCAGCGGCTCCGGCCATCTTCAGAAAGTGTCCGGTTGCGCAGCCCACATCCAGCAGCTTGAGCCGAGCGGAGCCCGAGTTTGCTGCAAACAAGCGAGTCAGTGCAAGCTGCCAGCGAAACGAAATGGGATGGAGTTCATCATAGCGATCGTATCCGTTTCCAGCCTCGGCGCTGGTCTTGTGAAAGTAGTCTGATCCGTACAGTGCGGTGAGATCATCAGGAATGTCAGAAATGAACAGGAGTCCGCAGTCCTCACAGCTGACAATGGAGCGGCCATCGGCGCGCTGATAGGCCGACTGGAGACGAGCGGAGCCGCAATAGATACAAGACTGCGTAATCATGGGGGGTCGTATAGCTTGATTGCGCGACGGCTGTCAACGGGCGGACCGACTGGAGACTGCGCAGGTGGGCACCAAGGAATCGCTGGCACGCTACAGAGGACGTCTTGACATCGCGACCGGTTGCGGAGTACAGGCTGGTAAAGTCATGTCCTTTCCTGACGCTGTGCGTAATGGATGGAGTTCCTTCAAAGAAGACTTCTTCTTGGGCGGAATGGCTGGCAAGCGCCGCTTTTTGAGGCGACTGACCACGTACTTGGGAGACATGCAGAGCGCGCTGCATCAGCGCTGGACGCCGGACGAAGGGAATCAGCCTCCAGCAGCGTATCGGCGTGATCTGCTGTGGCAGCTGACGACTGCGGATCGGGAGACGCCAGGTGCGATGCCGGTCCGTTTAAGTCCGGTGAAGACGGTTGCGCTGCTGACCAATCAAGTCCTTGATTGGAGCACGCTCCAGCCGACCTATGGTGGCGGTGAGCGCGTCTGTCTTACGCTCGCCAGCTTGCTGCGGGAACAGGGAATTGCGGTCACGATCTATCAAGGCGCGCAGCAGCCATTTCGCAGCGTATGCGACGGATTCGATGTGGTGGGTCTGGCCTCTCGTCAGCGCTATTCAGAGTTCGATCATGGCATCTCGGAAGCGTTCTATGAGCGCAGTCATGGCTATGATGCGGTGATCTACAATCTGCCAGAGCTTGCGTCGGCACAGCGGATGCGCAGTGATGCGATTCTGCTCTGTCACGGAGTCTGGTTTGATCACCGCAATTATCAGAACCTGTCCATTCGCAGCGAGGAGTGGTTCCGTCACTTGTATCGTGCGTTTGCGCATCCGGGGTTGGTGGTGAGCGTCGATACGAACTCGATCAATGTGGTGCGCGCGCTGTGGCCAGAGCTTGCTGCGAAGATGGTGTTTTTGCCAAACTTCGCGGACTGTCAGCGCTTCTATCCCGATCCGTCGCGTGTGGAAAAGCGTAGTCCGCAAGAGCTGACGATTCTGTTTCCGCGTCGTAGTCACATCAACCGAGGCAGCCGCATTCTGGGGGACATCCTTTTGCGGATTCCTTATCCCTGTCGCTTTCAGTGGATCGGGGAAGGAGACGGACCGGACAACCAGATCATTGCGAGGCTGTGTGAGAAGGACTCGCGACTCCAGTTTCTGAAAGCGAGCTTTGATGAGATGCCTGCGTACTATCGTGCAGCAGACATCTGTGTGATTCCGACCATTGCATGCGAAGGAACCAGTCTGTCGTGCATCGAAGGAATGGCATCCGGTTGCGCAATGGTATCGACGCACATTGGCGGTCTGTCAGACATCATTCAGTCTGGGATAAACGGACTGCTTGCGAGTCCCACCGCAGAGTCGATTGCTGGCGCGGTGAATCATCTGATCGAGCATCACGAAGAGCGAACGCGTCTTCAGCTCGCAGCGCGGCAGTCGGCGCTTCACTTTGATGTCAGTCGTTGGCGTGAGCGCTGGCTGGCGATTCTGTCTCATCATGGCTGGATTGCGTCCTGTCCGAGTGAACCGTCGCTGTTTTGGCTGTAACGCACTTTTGTGGAGCCTTCATGAACGTTGCAATTGTGACCAGGAATGCGGTGCATGGCGGAGTCGAGACGCAGATTCGACTTCAGCAGAAGCTGTTTGATGCGCCGGTCTTTGTGGCTGGGGGCGCGCGGACAGATTCGCCTCCGTTTTCGTATGAATACGTGACCAGCGAGCGAGAACTGTGCGCCAAGCTGCGCAGCTTTGATGTTGTGCTGTATCACTGGCCGCCTCCGTGGGCGGTGTCGGCGATTGCAGAGAGCGGCGTGGCGTCGGTGGAATACGTTCATCGCACCGATACCGCAGACTGTGACAAGCGCGCTGCGACCCGGCTGATTACACACTCTCCGTTTCTGGCTGATTACGTGATCGAGACCTTTCGGCGTCCGTGCGGAGTGATTCCGCTGATGCTGGATGTGGATCGCTTCCCGGATCTGCTGGCTCATCCTGCGCAG
This sequence comes from uncultured Myxococcales bacterium, assembly GCA_937868485.1. Taxonomy (GTDB): domain Bacteria; phylum Myxococcota_A; class Polyangia; order Palsa-1104; family JAEUJZ01; genus JAEUKA01. The sequence goes on from CALMML010000436.1 coordinate 17,535, forward strand.
GGAACGGCGGTGGGCTGTCTGACGACGTATTACTGGGCAAAGGGAGTGGATGTCCTTCTGTCCGCATGGGAGCGTGTGCAGTCGAACGTTCCAGCGTACTCTCTTCGCTGTTACGGACTGGGCGATGATCTGGACAAGCTGCGTGAAGTCGCCGCGAAGCTGGATCGCGCAGAGCTACGTGGACCGGTTCCCGAAGCGCTTCCGCATCTTCCTGAGTTTGCGCTGTATGTGGTTCCGTCTCGTCTGGAAGGAATGCCGGTGGCGATTCTGGAAGCGCTGTCTTCCAACATTCCGGTGCTCTGTTCGGATCTGGAGGGAATGCGGGACTTCAATCGACTGGCCGTCGATCGCGGACATCCAGAGCCGCTCAGCTTGTGTCCGACCGATCGTCCCGATGAGCTGGCTGCGCAGATCGAACAGCTGCTGCGAAATCCGCGCAAGGTGGACACCCGGGCGTACATGAAGCAGTTCTATTCGGTAGAGAGAGTCGGTGAGCTGCTTCGACAGACGCTCCTTTCGGCGATGACAGCGCATGCGGCCAAGCAAAAGGGCGCGGCTCCGAATCGTGAGCTGGATGCCATCGGACAAGAGCTGGAGTCGTTACAGCACAGACGTGGTCTGCGGCTGCTGAATCGGCTGGAGCAGGTTCATCAGCGCTACTTTGGGGGCGGCGAACCGATCTTGTCTGCGCTCAAGTCGTGGGAAGCGCGAGTGCGTAGGATGGGACCGAGTTAGCGTCGGAAACGACCCACAAACGCATCCAGTTGCTGCCACTTTTGGCCAAGCAGTGCGCGCTGTTCGGAAGGATCGGTGGGAAGCTGCGCAAAGGGAATGTGCTCTGTGAAGATGCGAACGGTCTGACCGAACAGATCTCCGCGCAGGAGCGCTGCAAGTGATCCCGCAGCGTCGAGACCAACGTGTCCGATCAGCAGCAAGTCCGCGCCGGGATTTTGGCGAAGTAGCGTGAGCGGACCCCGCAAAAGCGGCGGAAGGGTGTGCTGAAGGGACGCGGCAAGCTGATAGGAATCGGGTGGCCCGTGCTTTTGTAGACGTTCCAGAATGTGACGACGCTTGCTTGGGGAAAAGCGCGTGCCTTCGGGATAGATGACGAGCGCATCGCGATGTGACAAGTCGGAAGCCAAGTCGAGCACTCCGCGCAGATCCTCTTCCGTTTCCTTTCCGCCGCGCGCGACAAAGTAGTTACGCAGTCGCAGTCCGACGATATCGAGACATGGATCCAGCAGAAGTTCTCGCTTGAGAACGTAGCGGAGTCGGTAGCCAAGTGGCGCGAGCAGAACGACCGGCAGGACGGTATCGGCGGTGCTGCAGTGACGGATGAACACAAGGAGCGGTGGCGCGTTCGGTCCCGTGGGCGGGAGCGTTCCTTCGCAGTGCGTTTGGAGAGAAAGTAGGCGCTCTCCCATTCGATACAGACCCGTCGTAAACAGGGTCTGTGCGGTGCGATTGGCGCGCTCAAACCAGTCGCGATTTCGATACAGCAGGTGAATCACCCACAGCAGCGTAATGCCGCAGATGGCCACCGACTCAAACAGCAGGAATCCGGTAAAGAACAGCAGGCCGCGCGTCAGAACCAGTCGTCGCCGCAGCAGATCAACGAGTCCGGTTCCGAGAAGGAGCAGCGGCAGCAGTACGGTAAGCAGCGTCGTGGCGGCAAAGACGAGCGGAATCGTTACAAGTCGCCGTCGCAAGCGACGCAGCAGGCTCTCACGCGCGGGGGCCGATGGACTTGGTGTAAGGGGCGGTGAACCAGGTGCGGCTGCCATCTCTCATATGATGCGAGAAATCACAGGACAAAGGCCGAGGAAGTCGCGCGTGCGTGGGGGAAAGTGCCGTTTCCGTTGCCGTTCCGGGTCGCTCCGTGGTACTAGCCGAAGGGACATGGACGACGGCGTGCTGATTGTAGGCGGAGGGCTTACGGGACTCTCGACGGCGCTGCACCTACCTGCTTCCGTACAGTGGCAGCTTTTTGAAAAGGATGCGCGTCCGGGCGGGCATGCTCGCACGGAGCTACGCGACGGCTTCTACTTCGACAAGACCGGTCACTGGCTGCACCTGCGCGATCCGGGCATCATGTCGCTCGTCGACGAGCTGTTTCCTGGGGATCGAGCGTCGCACTCGCTGACGAAGGTGGCCCGCAAGGCACGGATCTTTTCGAGTGGTGTGCTTTCGCGCTATCCGTTTCAAGCGAACCTGTTTGGTCTGCCACCGTCGGTGATCAGCGAGTGTCTGCTGGGTTTTATCGAAGCCCAGAGCGATCCGCGTTCGATGGAGCCAGCGCAGAACTTTGCGGACTTTTGCGACAAGCGGTTTGGCAAAGGGATCTCGCGGCACTTCATGCTGCCGTATAACCGCAAGCTGTGGGGCGTCGATCCGTCGGAGATTACCGCTGCGTGGTGCTCTCGCTTCGTGCCGATTCCGAAGCTGGCTGACGTAGTCAAAGGTGCCGTCGGTGACACGCCGCCGGAGCTTGGCTATAACGCGCACTTTTTGTATCCGCGCGAAGGTGGCATCGAGACGCTGGTGCATCGCATCGTCGACAGGCTCCCGCAAGATCGTCTGCACAAAGGGGCGGCGCTGGAATCGGTCGAGCTGGCGACGAAGACGGCGATCGTTGGCGGTGAGCGTCATCACTTTTCCGCGATGGTGGCGACGCTGCCTCTTCCTGAGCTGTGTCGGCGCATCGTCGATCTGCCGAGTCACTTGCAGCCGTTTGTCGACGCGCTGCGCTGTACGCCGGTGCGCTATTTGAACGTGGCGACGAAGGTTCCGCCGCGCTCGGACTATCACTGGCTGTACGTTCCCGAGGACAAGTACCCGTTTTATCGCATCGGGGTGTACTCGAACGCTGTGCCGTCGATGGCTCCGTCGGGCTGTGGATCATTTTACGTCGAGCTGTCGTCGCGCGGTCCGATTGACGAAGCAAAGCTGGTGCCGGAAGTGCTGGACTCGCTCGTCGCTGCGGGCGTGTTGCATCGCAAAGAAGACCTGCTGTTTGCCGACCTGCGCGAAATTGAGTACGCCTACGTGGTCTTCGACGACAA
>CALMML010000437.1 GCA_937868485.1 uncultured Myxococcales bacterium
TTGCGGCCAAGCCAGTTGCGGTTGCGGCCAAGCCAGTTGCGGTTGCGGCCAAGCCAGTTGCGGTTGCGGCCAAGCCGGCTCCATCGGCAGCGGCGACACCGGAAGGCCAAGCGATGCTTCGCGACGCGCAGCAGGCCTACATCCGAGGCGACCGTCAGCAAGCCCTCGCAATGGCGCTCGGTGTGACGCGACGCGGTGGCGAAGATGCAGCCAACGCCTGGCGCTTCGTCGGTGGAGCCGCGTGCTCAAACCGTCAAGCCTCGCTTGCCACCACGGCATACCGAAACCTCAAGTCTCCCGATGCACGTCGGACGCTGGTCGATCTGTGCCAGCGCAATGGTCTGCCGTTCGCCGCGGGTCAGTTCTCGTCCGACTAGCTCCTGCACGGCCCGTACGCATCCCCTCACACCTGCTGGGTCGCTTTTTCTCGGCGCGGACACAAGCGCGACGAGCCCTCACGATTGTGCAGTTCTTCGCGAGCGCTTCGCGGCACGATCTTATATAACTCCAGTAAGAAGTTATTTTTTGTGTCTACAGATGCAGAAAAAACGCTGTATAATCTGCGCATTGTGATCCTTTCTCGTCGGGAGCCAATGAAGACCCACGTCAACATCATCCGCTGGGGGGCAACCATCTGTGGCGCTGCGCTGGGGCTTTTCACGGGAAGCGCTTCCGCACAGCAGCGAGTGGCACTCGGGGACACTGCGCTCCATGGTGGGTCGCGTGATGCGCGGGCCAGCCGTAGCGAGCCGACAGTCACAGTAGAGCCGCTCGATCATCTGCCTCGGCTTCGGCCCGTGCTGCGTGGCGCGATGTATCGATCGGGAACGCCGAGTGAAGCGGCGCTGTCGCACCTGTGTGAGCGCGGCTGGAAGCGCGTCTATTCGCTGTATGGTGAGCACACGACCCAGACCGGACCGCGCAACGTGAGCATGCTGCGGACGGGACGAGACGTTCGCAGCTGTCAAAGCGAAGGCTCGCCGCGCTCGATTGAGTGGCGGTCGGCCCCGTCTGCGCGTCTGCGTACGCTGCCCAATATCTTCCGCGATGTGCTCGAGAGCATCCGCAATCCCGATAAGGGTCCGGTGCTGGTCCACTGCTGGAACGGACTGCACTATGCGGGCATGGTATCGGCGCTGGCACTGCGTCAGTTCTGCGGATTTTCCGCCGAGCAAGCCGAAGCCTACTGGCGCACCAATGCCAACCGCGGTGCCAACTATCCGCTCATCATCGCCAACATTCACAACTTCAAGCCGATTGCGGGTCTGTCCCTGACGGCGGCAGAGCAGCAAGCGCTGTGTCCCGATGTGTCGATGGGATACATGCTGCCAACGGATAATATCGTCGCTGCGGCGCTGATTCATCGCGGACGCGGTGGCAGCCACAATCCGCCGATTCCTCCACTGCGTAACGCGGTCGAGTCTTCGGAAGGAAGCGCTTCCACTGTGCCTATGACGCCACCGGCTCGCAGCAGCCATGGTGAGCGCGCGCCCGTGCCTGCCTCTTCCAGTCCATCGGCCACGTCCGGTGCGACCAGCGAAAACACGCCTCCACCGAAGACTGGACCGAAGTTCGCGTCGCGTAGCTCGTAACAGCCTGACCAAGCGCCAGGCTGGGTTACGACGCAATAAGAGACATAGAAAATGCCTCTTATTGGCTTATTCGATCGCGGCTTTCTGAACAGACACCCGCAGCAGTGCAGTGCGCAGCCAGCTTGCCAGCTCGACAATCGCGCCACGCGCCGCCGGCGCAATTCCGGTCAGCTGCAAAAATCCGTGAATCATCCCATCCCAGCGACGGAGAGTGACTGGAACTTTGGCCTGATGAAGCTGCGCTGCATAGGCTTCTCCTTCATCGCGTAGGGGATCAAACTCTGCGGTCAGAATGTAGGCATTTGGGAGTCCTGACAGGTCCGCCGCAAGACTCGGAGCCGCATCGGGATTGCGCAGATCTTCTGCACTTCGCAGGTAGTGATCAGAAAAGAACTTCATCGCGCCCGCCGTCAGTAGATAGCCGTTGGCGAACAGCTTCTTCGATTCTGTGACTTCCGCACCGGCCAGCGCGGGATACAGCAGCACTTGCGCCTTGGGCTGAATTCCACCCGCCGCTTTGGCATGAAGTGACACCACCGCTGCGAGGTTTCCGCCTGCACTGTCCCCACCCACTGCGACATGGTGTGCATCAATTCCCAGCGCGGCTGCATGCTCAATGACGTAGCGGAACGCGGCATCACTATCGATCACAGCGGCGGGGAACTTGTGCTCGGGAGCCAAGCGATACCCAACAGAGATCACAGCACAGCCAGCGGATGATGCGATTGCGCGACACAGTCTGTCATGCGAGGAAATGCTACCAATCACCCAGCCTCCGCCATGAAAGTAAAGGAGTGCAGACAGCGTCTGTCCCGGCTGTGGATGATAGAGCCGAAGCGGAATGTCTCCTTGCGGTGAAGGGATCGTGAGATCACGAACTTCCGCAACAGAGTCCGCTGGCGCTTCCAGCATCGCAATCGCTTCCATCCGGTCTCGTGCCGCTGAAACGGTGGACTCCTCATAAGGCGGAAGCTGCGACGCGACGAGCATGTCCAAGAACGTTTGCATCTGAGGATGAATGGGCATCCCCAGAGTGTGGATCGCGCCGCTTGAACAGACAAGGAATTAGGCGCTGGACAGACGTGCGATCTCGCTGCGGAGAATGCGAGACAGGATGGCGATCGCACAGCCGTACGTACTCTCTACACCGAAGTAGCTGAGGCTCTTGGACAGCAGGCTCTGCCGACGAGAATACGGCGTATCCGACGCATAGTGCAGCAGTCCGACTTCAAACGGAGTGCTGTTCGATAGATGCACGATCTCGTTTTTGGGATGACGGCTGGGATTCACGATCTCATAGATTGCGGACAGATACGGACCCGCTTCCATTTCCAGCACGGTGTAGCCTTCGTGATAGAAGCTCCCCATGTAGGCACGGTTTTGCAAAAACGCACTCCGCACCGTCAGGGCTCTTTGGTTATCGAGCACCGTTGCGTGTTCCAGATACGGCTGCACATCGCTCGACGCAAAGCAGTTTCGCAGCAGATAGGTGTTTAGGGAATGCTCATCATGGACGACGGAGGAAATCATGACATCTCCGACGCGACCGTTGAGCGTTGCAGCCTTTCCCATCACGTAGATTCCGCGCAGCTCTCCGACCCCTTGTGCGAGTCGTGACAGCAGGTGATAGGCCGCCATTCCGAGCGGATAGTCAATGTTCACAATCACTGCGTCGCTTTGGGAAAGCCGTGAAAAAGAACGTGCAACATCGGGCGGAAGTAGGCGCGGATCGACTCTGTCTTGCTTGAGCGATCCAATCTGTACAAGCTGCGCGCTGACATCGATGCGACCGGGACTCTCGACGGACTGAATGCCGCTCTCTTTATCGAACTCGCGCACGCTGTCGCGATGGGACGCACCCAGCGGATCATGCAGAAACGATCGCAACAGGTAGTACAGCAGGTTGTCTGCCTTGGCTTCGTTGCCTCGCTGAATTGCTTCGGCCAGCGGCTCTGCAAGCTGCTCAGGATTCCGCTTGTGCGCAAACTGAATCAGCTGATCACGATGAAGGCGCGCGTAGCCTCCCAGCAGGTTCACGACAGAGTGCGAGTTCGACGACACAAAGTAGACGGGCGGTCTGCGCGGATGCGTGGGACGCAGATAGTGGGGCTCAATTCCGCTCCACCACCGCTGGGCTGCGCGCTGATACTGCGAATAGGAACCGACCAGCAGCCGCACGCTGAGATCCAGCTCTCGCTGTGCCATCTCGCGCAGACCGATGGAAAGAGAGTCCCCGAGCGCTGCTTTGAGGGTCCTCATTCCGCTCGCATCCAGAGACAAGGCCGTCGCCAGTGCAGAGAGATCGATCGCAGCGTCGCTTGTCTGTGTATTCGCTCCAGCGAGCGCCAGCTGCTTGCCAAGATCACTTTGGGAAAGCAGCAGATGCATCTTGTTCCACTCGATCTGAAACGCGGTCACAATCGGAATCAGATCATCGATGTCGCTGATGCTGGTGACAAAGGCTGCGAGCGTTTCTCCACCATCGTAGCGCAGCGGTCTTCGTCGCCCACGGGTTGAAACAGACTGCCATTCCCGAACTTGCAGACCTGCCGCTTCAAAGTGTTCGTGGGACTGTCCAAGGACAATGCGACGTACCGAAAAAATGCACGATGGGAGTCTTCCTGCGCTGTACGCAAACGCCGCTACATCGGGCGCTGGCTCGCGACATCCTTCGTGCAAGCTGGAGCTGGAATAGATGTGGGCTTCTTCAAACGCGCGAACACGGACTTCGCCCGAGCTGCGCAGCAGGGAAAAGTACGTGCGAATGTATAGGTCGATCTCATCGCTGGTTGTGCGAGGGGGATGCCGATCCACGGAGAGCCTCCGGTTGTCTGTGCGCCAAGCGGTTTGGGGTTTGTGCTGCGCGGATTCTATGCTGAGCCCGCAGAATCGACTTACACGAGATTGGATGACGACCTGCACAATCGCACCTTAGATCAATCATTTCCGTCGCCATGGATGGTTCCTTGTGAGTCCCTTGATTGGTATCAAAAATGAAACAGTGTGTTGTCTTCATCCAAACTGGTGCAGATTTGATGACAAGTTAGAATAGGCTGCATGGAGCGGGATGGCAGCGCTCCGGTTTCAGCAGGTTCACAGAATCGAGGGACCGAAGGAGTCCATTATGACGACGGTAGAGCAGGGCAGCACAGGGCTTTCAAGCACAGGAGATCGCAAGAGCCGGATGCCGGTGGTGTTTCTGCCACACGGGGGAGGTCCGTGGCCGTTTGTCGAGATGGGACTCGACCGCAAGGAAGTGGAAGCGCTGGCGGGATATCTCCGATCGGTGCATGCGCTGCCGAAGGTGACGCCGCGTGCGCTGCTCGTGATCTCTGCACACTGGGAAGAAGCGCAACCGACGGTGATGAGCGGGGCCAAGCCGCCGCTTCTGTTCGACTATTACGGCTTTCCGCCTGCTTCCTATGAGCTAACGTGGCCCGCGCCCGGACATCCGCAGCTGGCACAGCGGGTTCAGAGTCTGCTTGGGAGTGCCGGTTTTCAGACGAAGACAGAGCCTCAGCGCGGGTTTGATCACGGAACGTTTGTGCCGCTCAAGCTTACGTATCCCAACGCAGAGATTCCGACCGTGCAGCTGTCGCTGGTCACTGGACTCGATCCGCGTGTGCATCTGGCGATGGGAAAGGCTCTGGCACCGCTGCGCGACGAAGGGGTGTTTATCATTGGGAGCGGAATGTCCTTTCACAACATGCGCGGATTCCGTTCGCCGCGTGTTTCAGAGATGTCTGCGCCGTTTGATGCGTGGCTGCGACAGTCTGTGACGCTCGACCCGCGTGAACGGAATCAGCGTCTGTCCGATTGGTCGAGTGCGCCGGGTGCGCGTCTGTCTCATCCGCGTGAAGAACACCTGCTGCCGCTGATGGTGGTGGCTGGTGCGGCTGGTGAGGATCGCGCGTCAGTCGGATATCACGGTCCGATGATGGGCGCACACCTGTCTGCATTCCACTTTGGGATGTCGTAGTCTTACGATGTCTTGCGTCGCTGCGGAACGTTCGCTGTCCGCAGCCAAGCCGTCGCTTTTATCTCTGGCAAGTCGAGCGGCTGACAGTGTTATGGTCCCGCTCATGCGGAATCCTCACCTCGCCCCTGTGTCTCTGCGCTTTCCCTTTCTGCGACGGACGCTGTGTGCTTCGGCGCTCCTTTCGCTGGCTGTTGGCACGCTGATCGGCTGTACGTCCAAGACCGATTCGGTGACGCCTCCTGAGCCGTCTCTGCTCGACATGATGCCGCCGGAGCGGACGTGTCGATCGGGGCAAGTGGCCAAGGTCGGGGATTCCTTTTTCGAAGACATCTCCGACAAGAGCGGGATTCGCGTTTCCAACTACACACCGATGCCGCCAATGGCGATTCCCATCAATGATCACAGTCGGCTCGCGTTCGCAGATCTGAACGGAGACGGCTACGACGACATCGTGATGCACAGCCTGTTTCCGAACCCGCAGAAAGGGATTCCGTTTGAGCACTTGGTCTTCCTAAACAACCAAGACGGAACCTTTCGCGATGCCAGCGATGAGTCGGGACTGCGCAACGTTCAGGCCGGATTTTTTGCGTTCGGAGACATCGACAACGACGGAGATCAAGATGCGTTTGCGGGTCTGGACATTCCGCTCACCGGACAGAATCATCAGGTTTTGCTAAACGATGGCAAAGGTCACTTCACAGCAAAGACCAGCGCAGGAGTCGAATCCGCAGCAACCACAGCAACTGGAAATGCGATCTTTGCGGACTTTGACAGCGATGGAAAGCTGGATCTGTTCCTGGGAAACGGACAGACCGGATACCTGGCTGCGGATCAGCTCTTTTTCGGAAACGGAGACGGAACCTTCCGCGAAGTGACCGCCACCAACTTGCAAGGAACCAATCCGCAGCGACCCACAAACGGTCTGGTTTCTTGCGATTATGATGGCGATGGCGATCTCGACATCTTTGTCTCTACCTACGGTGTCAGCGTCGAGCTAGGACACGACATCTTGTGGGAAAACGACGGCAAAGGAGTCTTCCGAAACGTTGCGATGGAGCGTGGCTTTGCTGCGCAATCAACCGGAAACTACTGGCAGGACAGCACCGGACGCGGAACGATGTCAGAGCCCGGAAAGGATGCCGCTTCCTACATGGGCGGAAACGGCTTCGGACTGGACTGTCAGGACATCAACGGCGACGGATATCCCGACATTTTCCAGACCAACATCTCGCATCCTTCCGAAACGGAATACAGCCGCAAGTGGAGCGATCCCTCGCTGCTCCTTATCAACCAAGGACCGCTCGGGAAGTATTCCTTTGTGAATGAGTTTTTGCAGCGCGGCCTTCCGTACAACGAAGGAGATGTCGATGGCTCGACGGTGGACTTTGACAACGATGGTCGCTTCGAAATGGCGATGTCGCGCGACACCAAGTACGAAGGATCGTTTTCCAGCATCGATCAGAAGTCTTGGTTCGGTCTGATGCATCAGCTTCCCGACGGAAAGTTCGAGAGTGTTGGCTACAAGAGCGGCATCAATGACGACTCCCAAACGGCGATGTGGAAGCGCATGAAAGGGGCGCAGAATCATGCCTGGAGTGACATTGATCTCGACGGTGCGCCGGACCTGCTGGTGGGTGGACGTGATCAAGGCGGTGGTCGTCCCAACTTCCTGTTCCGCAACAAGATCGGAAGTCAAAATGCGTGGCTCGGAATCCGTCTGCGTGGCAACGGAAAGACAGTCAATCGCGATGCCCTGGGAGCCAGAGTGACCGTCGAAGTTGGCGGTCTCAAAGTGGTGCGAGAGCTAAAGTCCAGTCGCGGAACGTACAACTCTGCGGACAGTCGCGCGCTGGTGTTTGGGCTGGCTGATGCAACATGTCCTGCGACGGTGACGGTGCGCTGGCCAAACGGAAAGACAGATACCTTCCGTGAGGTTGCGCTGCGTCGCTATCAGACCATCGACATGGACTTGGGTCTTTCGTCGAAATAGTTCGCGCAAATAGTTCGCTTCCGCCGCCGCTCGCAGATCTGCTAACCTGCCGATCATGTCGACGCGGCGCTGGCTTTCGGGACTGTTTCTCCTTTGGGCCACTTGTGGGGACGAGCCCATTTCCTACGTGGTCGTTCCAGAGGTTCCGGCGGTGGCTCCTTCTGCTCCGGCGATTCACATCGTGCTGCGAGACAGCGACAGCATGATGCCGATGCCAGGTCGCGCGATCATCTATCCGGTGGGAATGACTCCCAAGCCGGACTTTAAGAGCGATGGTGCGACGGCTTCGGTGCTGGCTCCTGGTGTGATCGGAGCCCCGGAAGGAGTCCTGCTCGTTTCGGGAGATGCGACGATCGGACTCCCGATTGGGACGTATGATCTGATTCTGCTGCAAGGTACAGAGTACGAGTCCGTTCGCAAGACAGTGAGTGTTACCGCCGACGCTGTCACGCAGGTTGATGTCACGCTGGAACATACGGTGAAGACAGAGGGCTGGCTCGCTGCGGACATGCACATTCACAGTCGGCGTAGCTTTGACTCGAAGCTGCTGGCGGCGCACCGGGTGGTGTCGGAAGTGGTGTCAGGAATCCAAGTGCTGGTTCCGACGGAGCATGGCTATCACTACGACCTCAGTGATCTGATCAAGACGCTGGATTACGGATCGCGCGCGGTGTCGATTCCGGGCAGTGAGTACAACTTCCAAGGTGGGCACGCAGGAATCTATCCGGTGGTGTTTGATCCAAACGGACCGTTTCTGGGAGCGCCTCCGTGGCAAGAGTGGCCAAAGCCCAACATGGCCGATCCAGAGACGTACTTTCCGCTGATTCATCAGCAAGCAGGAAGTCCGCTGATCGTGATCAATCATCCGCGCTTGCCGCCGGACTTGGGCTACTTCCTAAACATTCGCTGGCGTCCCGGAATGCCGCTCAAAACGGCGGGACTGTTTGACGCGATGGAAGTGTTAAACGGCTATGCGATGCAGCCGCATGAAGTGGCAGAGCTGCTTCAGGACTGGTTTACGCTGCTCAATCAAGGTCTGCGTGTGACCGGACTTGGCAACAGCGATACGCATCGGATTGACTGGCTGCGCGCAGGATATCCGCGAACGTGGCTCCAGTTTCCGACGAGCGAGCCGTCCCGTGTGATTCCGTCTGATCTGCGTGATGCGCTGCTGTCGATGCGCGCGGTCGGAAGCAATGGTCCGTTTGTCACGATGTCCGCAGAAGGAAAAGGAATCGGAGACACGGTGAAGGTACAGAGCGGCAACGTCTCTGTGTCGATCACTGCGGATGCACCAGGCTGGGTTGATCTGACGCGGCTTCAGATCTACCGAAACGGTGTGCTGTTTACCGAGATTCCGATCACCAGTCGGTCTCATCCAGCGCTGTCTACGAAGGTCGATGTCGATGTTCCCAGCGACGGATGGATTGTTGCGCTGGCGCTTGGCGATGCCCCGCTTCCGACCGATGTGATTGGTGCGGTGAATGCAGGACGCGCGCTGCCAATGGCGTTTACAAATCCGATCTGGCTGGATGCAGATGGGGATGGAAAAGTGACTCCTTCCAGCTCCGTTCCGCCTCGTCCGTTGCCGTGGAAACAGTCGATGCTGGCGTCGGACCAAGATCGTGCGCAGCTTCTGGAACTGCTGCATGCGCCGCTCGATTGTGAGCCATTCGAATATCCGTCTTGGCTGCGTTAGGAATCAGCGCGATACGGAACACCGCGAGCTTCTAGCTCCGATGCTGATGCGGTTCCTATTGAACGTGGGAATCGGTCTGCTGGAGTGCTGCGCAGATCTGTTTCACCACGGCTTCGATGCCGCGCGCGACGGAATCACTGACTCCTTCTCCGATACCGAAGTCACTGCCGCCGATTCCATACACGCTGACGGTGCGCGGTTGTACAGCGAGCGCGTGAGCCAGATCCAAGATCTGTGCAAGCGACAGCATGTGGGAAGAGCTTGCAGCGCGTTTCGGGAGTGCCAGGTCAGGACTCTGTCGATACAAGATGTCTCCGTCGGGGATTCCTGAGACTGCATCGATCAAAATGACGTGATCAGCGCGTGAAAACAGCTCGAGAAGCTCGCTGACATCGGCAGCGGACTCGTAGACAGAGACAGCGGAAGGAAGCGCGGTGCGAAGCTGGCGAGCCGCCAAGATTCCTGCGCCATCATCGCGACGCAGTAGGTTGCCGATGCCAATTACGACAGGAAGACGAGACAACTACGAGAGGAGGAAAGAGGGAGAACTACTTCTTGGGAGCGGGCTGGCCGGGCTCGCCGAAGCCAGCGAAGAGCTCGGCGGAGCTGAGGGTCGAGCGCTTGCTTTCAATCTTCTTGCGGCGCTGACCGGCCTTCTGGTGGGCACGCTTGCGACGGGCTTTGGTGCTGGTGGTGTTCGACATCGGAGTACTCCCGTTTGAAATTCGAAGGTGTGCGGCGACACAAACCGCAGTAAGGGCCGCAGTCTGAATGTAGGAATCGGCTCTTGTCAAGGACTTAGAAGTCGGACGGCTGGGCGCAGGCTCGGGGACAAGCTGCTACGTCGACGGCACCGCGCGTTGGCGTGATTGCGAACACTTTGCCGTCGGAAATCACCGAGATGTCGCCGTTTTGATCGGTGCGATAGTAGTGAACGCCGCTGGTGCGTAGCTTGTCGAGGGTCTGACAGTGCGGATGTCCGAACATGTTGGGGTCCGTCGGTCCGCCGGAGCTGATCAGCGCGTACGTCGGGGACACCGCCTTGAGCAGGCTCGTTCCCGTCGCGTTGCAGCTTCCGTGATGGCCAATCTTGAGCACATTCGCGGCCAGCTGCATCGAGAAGTTCATATATAAGTTTTTCTCGGCTTCCGTCTGCGCATCGCCGGTAAACAGCATCGAAAAGCTTCCGTAGCGCAGCTTGATCACCGCCGAGGTGTTGTTGATTCCTGTGCCATCGTTTTGTGGATAGGGCACATCCGAGACGCCCATCACCGAAAGCTCCAGCTTCGGGTCGAGCAGCAGGCTCTGATTGAGCGTGAGGCTGCGATAGCGACAGCCCGCCGTATCGCGAATGTACTGATAGCCCGTGATGTCGGGCCGCGCGAGCCCTGGATCAAACACGCGCGCCTCGCAGTCCTTCGGGAGCAGTCCAATCGCAGTACCGAGCCCGGTGTAGTGGTCCGAGTGCGCGTGCGACAAGATCACGTAGTCGATCTTGGTGATGCCAAGCTTCTTGATGTAGTCAGCGTAGCTGCCGCTGCGATCGGGGCCTCCGTCGATGGCAATCACGACACCGCTTGGGGTCTTTACGAGCATTCCGTCGCCCTGACCGACATCGACCATATGAATCGTCAGTGCGGCGGCTTGATCGACCATCGATGGACTATCGACGACGGTTGCTCCTGGTGTCGTCTGAACCGCCTCGCAGCCGAAAAAAAGTCCTACAAGGAGAAGGAATCGCCCGTGTGAGGTCTTCATGATCGCAGCATGCATCACTCGGGGCGCGAATGACTACTGGTCGAGCATCTGGGCGGGACTTCACGGTTCCTGCTGGTTCGCCAGCACGCTGCGCAGATCGGCCAGCCAGCGCTGCGCATGATTCGGATCGGGACGGCGATCGGGATCGTCGAGTAGCAGCTCAAACAGCAGATCGCGAACCAGCGCGGGCAGCGGTGGCGCCTGCTCGGCCAGCTTCTGACTCGGCACGCCGTACGACGGCAGGTTCCCGGTGAGCAGCGAATACAGCAGCAGCCCGTAGACATACACTTGGCTGTTGCGAGAGGGCTCGGCACGCGACGCGGCTGTCTCGGGCGCTTGCAAGATTGGCGACGGACGAAGCGGCTCGCTGCTGGTTTTCGACAGAAGTCGCGCCGCCATCCCGAGTGGTGCGAGCGGATCGGCATACAGCCAGACCTCACGCAGGGGCAGCTGACCTTCTTTGCGGGTTCCGTCTCGCTGGACTCGACGATCCAGCTCGGCGCAGATCTGAGCGGTCAGATCCAGCGCCAGTCGCAGCGGCGGCGCACCGTAGACCACCAGAAACTCGCTCAGAAACAGGCCACAGCCGAGCGGAGCCGACAGCAGGTGTTCTCCCGACGGAAGCTCGCGCAGCAGTGTCCCGCCGCTTGGGCTCGAATCGGGATGCGAGCGCAGCAGTCGAGACTCGGCGGTGAGCCGGGCCAGCCAGCGCTCATGCGAGGGCGCGTCCTTGGGCAGCACCTTGAGCACGACCGTCGCTGATAGCTCTTGATGATCCGCCCAGTAGAGCTGCATCGGACCGAGTGGACCGAGCGGACATCGCACACGAAATGGCCTGAATTTGTCAGAAATCAGCGAAAAGTCGGCATTCTTCGCCAAAAATCGCGCTTTTGCTTGGCCTGCCTGCACCAGATCGCCGCTTTGTAGCGTGCTTCGCTCTCCTTGCAGGCGAATGCCGCCCACCCAGGTGCCTTGATCCTTGGACAGATCTTCGATGAGCAGCAGATCTTGTTCGACGGACACCTTGGCATGCTGACGAGACGTCGTCAGATCCTCGGTGGTGATGAGACAGCCGCGAGACCGTCCGAACACCGCGCCTTGCTGCGGAATCGGCAGGAGCTGCGTTTCTCCGTCGTCGCTGACCACCAGAAAGTGCGCACCCGACAGCGGCGGTGGTGGCGGTGGCGGCGGCAGCGGTGCGGTCAGTCCGCTTGTGTGGGTTCCCAGCGTGCGCGGTACGTTCTGCGTCAGAAGCCCGTCGAGAGAAAACAGCAAGCTCATCGAGCGATTGCGAATCGTGTCGCGATGCCGAAGCTCTTTGCTGACGTGGGGAAAGATCGGCTGATCGTTGATGAACGACTGCGACGAGCTACCGAGGTCTTCAAAATACCAGCGTCCGTCGCGACCAAAGATGCGACCCCACTTGACGGGCACCTGGGGATCGTCGGACTTGACCAAGCACTCGCTGGCGCGTCCGAGGAAGCCGCCGCTCATCGGAACATCGATGACGACGGGAACTTGGTTGCGATCCAGGTAGGAAAGTCGAGCGCGCGTGCTGGTTGGCAGTCCGCCCGCGCCGGAAAGTCCCGATGCGCCGGAAAGTCCCGATGCGCCAGAAAGTCCCGATGGGGCGGACAGCATCGACGAGCCTCCGCCGGTGAGTCCCGATGCGGTATGAACCGAAAGCTGCGGCGTATCCGTCGGACACTGATGAAGCTGCGCTTGACGCTGATCGATGCTGAGCTTAGCGACGGGCGCCTTCAGCAGCACAAAGCGAACCTGAAGCGCACCGCAGCGAATGACATCCGACGAGCGCAGTCGTGTACCGCTCATCCCGACGGAGTGTCCGTTCACCAGCGTCTCATGGCGCGGCGAGATGGGCAGAACCAGCCACTGCTCGTCGTCGCAGTACAAAAACGCGTGCTGTCGTGCGGTGCTTTCGTGCTCTCCGTAGACGGTGCCGCCTTGGAACGATCCGAGCAGCGCGCCATCGGCTCGCAGCGGCGCGGTCATTCGCTGTCCCGACGGGGAAAAGAACAACAGTCCGGCAAGCGGGGCGCGCGTCGACGGAGTCGTACACTCAAAGCGCAGAGCGGTGTCGCCGCAGCGCAAGATGTCGCCATTGCGGAGCGGGCTGCTCATGACGCGACGGTCATTGACCAGGGTTCCGGCGGCGCTGCCCATGTCGGATACCCAGTAGCCGTCGTCGCGCTGCTCGATCCAGGCATGGCCGGTGCTGACCTGCGGATCGCCCAGGACGATGAGGTGCTTTTGCGCGCGTCGACCGATCGCGCAGCCGTCAGGAAGTAGAAAGACAGAGCGCTTTTCCCCGTCGCTGTCGATATATCGCAAGCAGGCAGGCACCGGCGACAAGTGTAGCGCTTCAGGTGCGTATCTACAAAGGGACGACGCATGCCGATGGCTGAAGTTTTGCTACAGTCAGCCTCATGTCACACAGCGAAGAGAAGTCGGCGAGCCTGCTCGATCAGCTCAAGACCATGACCATCGTCGTCGCGGATACCGGCGACTTTCACGGCATTGCACGCTTTACGCCTCGGGATGCGACCACCAATCCCAGCCTGGTGGCAGCGGCGGCGCAGCTTCCTGAATATACCGATGTTGTCGAGGGTGCTCTTGAGCTGACTCGACGAGAGCATGCAGGACGATCGCTGGCTGAGCAGTCGACGGCAGCGCTCGATCAGCTCTCGGTGGAGTTCGGTCTGCGCATCTTGGCGCTGATTCCGGGTCGCGTCTCGACGGAAGTCGATGCACGGCTGTCGTTTGATACCGACGCAACGATCGCCAAAGCACGACAGATCATTGCCAAGTACGAGTCGCGTGGTCAGCGTCGAGAGCGCATCTTGATCAAGATTGCCTCGACGTGGGAAGGCATTCGTGCCGCCGAGGTACTGGAGCGAGAAGGCATTCGCTGCAACCTGACGCTGCTCTTCGGACTCCACCAAGCGATTGCCTGCGCCGAGGCCCAAGCGACGCTGATTTCGCCGTTCGTCGGTCGCATCCTCGATTGGTATCTGAAGGAAACGGGCAAAAGCTCGATTCCTGCCGTCGAAGATCCAGGCGTTCGCAGCGTCTCGGAGATCTATTCGTACTACAAGCACTTTGGCTATCGCACCGAGGTGATGGGCGCCAGCTTCCGCAACATCGGGGAAATCTGCGAGCTGGCTGGCTGCGATCTGCTGACGATCGCGCCGAAGCTGCTGGCCGAGCTGGCGGAGACGAGGGCTCCGCTTGTGCGCAAGCTCGACGCGGAGGCTGCGCGCTCACTCTCGATCGAGCGCATTGCGATGGACGAAGCGACATTCCGGGCCATGCACGCACAGAACCGGATGGCGCAAGACAAGCTAAGCCAGGGAATCGCAGACTTTGTAAAAGCACAAGTCAGCGTCGAAGAGCTGCTGGCCAAGCGGCTCGCAAGCGCTGGCAATCGCTGACAAAAGCGAGTCGGGTGGGTGCGGTTGCTTTTGAATCGCTTCTAGGCAGAATGTTCGCCCATGACTCGGTATGTCACAGCACAAGAAGCCCTGGGCCTGGTCCGCTCAGGGATGCGTGTTTTCATTCAGACCGCCGCTGCAGCTCCGCAGCAACTGATCTCAGCGCTCGTCGAGCGTGCCCCGGAACTGCGCGGGGTGGAGATCGTCCACATGCACACCGAAGGCTCTGCCGCGTACGCTGAGCCGAAGTATCAAGACAGCTTTCACGCCAGCGTGATGTTCGTCGGTCAGAACATGCGCGAGGCCGTAAACTCGGGTCGAGCCGACTACATTCCCGTGTTTCTGTCGGAAGTTCCGCGACTGTTTCGACAGAAGATCCTGCCGCTCGATGTGGCGCTGCTCCATGTGTCGCCGCCGGATCGCCATGGCTACTGCTCGCTGGGAATTTCCGTCGACGTTGCCCGCGCAGCGTCCGACAGTGCGCGGATCCTGATCGCGCAGATCAATCCCAACATGCCGCGGACGCATGGCGACGGTCTGATTCACGTCAGCCGTCTGACCGCGATGGTGGAATGTAACGATCCAATCGTGGAACATCATCCGAGCCCGCTGTCGGATACCGAGCGTGCGATCGGTCGTCACGTCGCCAGCTTGGTCGAAGACGGTGCGACGCTCCAGATGGGCATTGGTGCGATTCCTGATGCGGTGCTGGCTGCGCTGGGCTCGCATCGTCGGCTTGGCATTCACACCGAGATGTTTTCCGACGGAATCATCGATCTCGTCGAAAAAGGCGTCATCACCGGCGAAGCCAAGAAGATCCATCAAGGCGAGATCGTTGCAGGCTTTGCCGTCGGAAGTCGTCGGCTGTACGACTTCATGGACGACAATCCCGTGATTCGGATGCTCGACATTGCGTACGTCAACGACACGGCGGTGATTCGTCGCAATCCGCAGGTGACGGCGATCAACTCGGCGCTCGAGGTCGATCTGACGGGCCAGATCTGTGCCGATACGCTGGGCTGCAAGCAGTATTCCGGCGTCGGTGGCCAGATGGACTTCATTCGTGGCGCGGCGCTGTCCGATCACGGTCGCCCAATCATTGCGCTTCCGTCGGTAACTGGTCGTGGTGAGTCACGCATTGCAGCGATGCTCAAGCCCGGCGCTGGTGTGACGACGACGCGCGCGCACATTCACTACATCGTGACGGAATACGGTGTGGCGATGCTGTACGGCAAGAGTCTGCGGCAGCGTGCGAAGGCTCTTATCGAGATTGCCCATCCAAGTCACCGTGAGGCGCTGTCGCAAGCCGCCCACGAGCGCTTCGGTCAGTTCATCTAAGCGCGGGACGTTTCGAAGATCCGCTCGCTACTGCATCGACGCAGAAGGCGGTAGCAGCGGCGGTCCTGCATCGCGATCGCGATTTCGCTCCACCAGCACCAAGATCGTCAGCAGCAGCAGCAGCGCGGCCAGCGCCAAGCCCGCGATCAGCCATCCGAGCTTGAGCGCTTGCGGCGTCTGAGACGTCATGCTTTGACGCGACGCGGCCATCGAAAACATCGCCGAGAGCGGCATGTCACCTGGCTGACTGGTTGCACTGTTTTGCGACGATGGCGTGGGACTTCGTCCGGTGGTCGAGACGGGCTTTGCGCTCTGGGTGCTGCCCGCGCGGACCGCGAGTCGTCCAAGCTGCGCCGGATCGCCCGGACTTGAAGACGGCTGACCCGTCGATGCAGAGGTGATGGGCGTCGGTCGATCGACGATCGGTTTCGAGTCGGCGCGCTCTGCTGCCGGTGGATCGATCGGCATCACGATCGGCTTGGCCTGCGTGGTGGATCGATCGGGACGAATCGGTTCGACGGGGGCGGGCGGTGCAGGCACGACAGCAGGCAGCGGTGGCTGCGACGGACTTTTCGACACAGCGGGCTGTTCCGGCATCGTGATCTGCGCTGCCGACGGTGGCGGATTCTTCGTCGGACCGATCGATAGCATCGGCAACACACCCGGCGGGGGCAGCTGGCGCGGCGGCGCGATCACTGGTTCTTCGTTGGCCATCACCACATGAAGCTGCGGCGCAAGCGGTGGCGTCGACTTGGGTCGCTCTTTGCGATACTCGGGCACGGGTCGAATCGGAACCGGCAGGCTGTCTTCGTCGCTCTGCACGGCAAGTGGACCCGATGGCGACCGCAGGGGAACCGGCAGATCGAACAGCTCGACGGGAACATCTTCCGTCGGAAGCTCTGCGTTACAGTGCGGACAGTGTCGTCGCTCACCGCTTGCGCGGCTGGGCTCTGAAGACACCGTATGCGAGCACTGCGAACAGACCTGCATCCTGACCTATCTTCATAGTTTATCCGCAAGGTCTACCGTCTGAATCGTCAATTTGGCGAGCGATGTAACGAACTCGCTGCGCAGGGGTGGCGACCGGCCAAGGGCGGCGTTATGTTCGTCTTACATCGCGACCGCCCATGATTACCAAAGAGCTTCAAGAGTCACTTCTCGCGGCCATGTCCTATGCCCGGAAGCGTCGGCATGAGTATCTGTGTCTCGAACACGTTCTCTATTCCTTCACCGAGGAGCCTAGCTCTTCCAAGATCCTCAAGGCGTGCGCCGTGGACTTGTCGAAGCTGCGGAAGCAGCTCGAGGAGTTTTTCGATCAAAAAGTGACACCGCTGCCCGATGGTGCCGATCAAGAACCCGAGCAGACGGTGAGCATCCAGCGGGTGCTTCAGCGCGCGATTTTCCACATGCACTCGTCGGGAAAGTCGGAAATTAGCTCTGGGGACGTGCTGGCTGCGATGTTCCGAGAGCAAGACAGCCACGCGATCTATCTGCTGGAAAGCCAGGGGCTTACGCGGCTCGACGTGCTGAACTACCTGTCGCACGGCATCGAAAAAGATGGTCCCGACGGTGACGGTGGCGAAGAAAGCGATCTGCGACTGTCGAAGGGCGAACACGGCGGCGAAGGTGATTCCGACGACGAAGAGAGCGGCGAGTCGGACAAAAAGAAGTCGCTGCTCGATCGCTACACCGTGAACTTGGTGGCAGAAGCCAAGGCCGGACGGATCGATCCACTCATCGGACGGGAAAGCGAAGTGCTGCGGACGATGCAGGTGCTGTGTCGTCGTCGCAAAAACAACCCGCTATACGTCGGTGATGCGGGTGTTGGTAAGACCGCACTGGCCGAAGGTCTCGCGTGGAAGATCGCGCGAAACGAAGTGCCAGAGGTGCTCAAAGAGTCGGTGGTGTTTGCGCTCGATATGGGCGGGCTCGTCGCTGGAACCAAGTTCCGTGGCGAGTTCGAGCAGCGACTCAAGGGCATCCTGACGGAGCTGCGAAAGATCAAAAAGGCGATCTTGTTCATTGATGAGATTCACACGATCGTCGGTGCGGGCGCGGTATCCGGTGGTGCGATGGATGCGGCGAACCTGCTCAAACCGGCGCTGGCGTCGGGCGAGCTGCGCTGCATTGGCTCGACGACGTTCGAGGAATACAAGACCGTCTTTGACAAAGATCGGGCGCTGTCGCGACGCTTTCAAAAAATTGATCTCGTTGAGCCAACTGCCGACGAGACGTTCCTCATCCTCAAGGGATTGCGGGCGCGCTACGAAGAGTTCCACGGTGTGCGTTACACCGACGCGGCGCTGCGAGCGGCAGCGGACCTGGCTGCCAAGCACATGACGGATCGGCACCTGCCCGACAAAGCGATCGATGTCGTCGACGAAGCGGGCGCTGCGATGCGGATTCTGCCCGGTGCCAAGAGCAAAAAAGTCGTGCGTCCGGTGGACGTCGAGCAAGTGATCGCGCGGATGGCCAAGATTCCGCCCAAGTCGGTCAGTGCCGACGACAAGACGCAGCTTCAGAGCCTGGAGCCAGAGCTCAAGAAGGTGATCTACGGTCAGGACTCGGCGGTGGAGTCGCTGGTGACGTCGATCAAGCTGTCTCGCTCGGGGCTTGGGAACCCGGAAAAGCCGGTGGGCTGCTTTTTGTTTTCGGGTCCGACGGGCGTTGGCAAGACGGAGCTGGCCAAGCAGCTGGCGCGCGTGCTCGGCGTCGAGTTCATTCGCTTCGACATGAGCGAGTACATGGAAAAGCACACGGTGTCGCGACTGATTGGCGCACCGCCGGGCTACGTGGGCTTTGATCAAGGCGGGCTGCTCACCGACGCGGTGCGGAAGACGCCGCATGCGGTGCTGGTGCTCGACGAGATCGAAAAAGCGCACCCCGACATCTACAACGTGCTGCTCCAGGTGATGGATCACGCGACGCTGACGGACAACAACGGTCGCAAAGCGGACTTTCGCAACATCGTGCTGGTGATGACGACGAACGCCGGTGCGCGCGAGATTCAAGCGGGCTCGATTGGCTTTGGCACGGTGACGCCGAAGCTGCTGGACAAGTCGGCGATCGAGCGGACGTTCAGCCCCGAGTTTCGCAATCGACTCGATGCGTGGATCACGTTCCAGTCGCTGGGCGCCGAGACGATTCGCAAAGTGGTCGATAAGTTCGTCGGTCAGCTGGTCGATCAGCTCAAGCAAAAGAAGGTTCAGATCGAGCTGTCCGACGAGGCGCGTAGCTGGCTGGCGGAAAAAGGCTACGATCGGCTAAATGGCGCGCGTCCGATGGCGCGCATCATCCAAAACGAGCTAAAGCGTCCGCTGGCCGACGCGATCTTGTTTGGTGAACTGCAACACGGCGGCGTGGTGCGCGTGGTGGTCCAAGACGGCAAGCTGAGTCTTCAGATCGAGGCCGCCAAGTGATGCCCGCGAACACACCGAACGCCGCTCCATCGGAAGGCAAAAACGCGGCCAACCCCTTACTTTTCCAAGGCAAGTCTTGACGTTGCCTGCCGGGGATGTTGAGCTAAATAATCTGCGCTCAAGTTCCCATCCATGAGCCATCCAGAAGGACTGAAAGCCATCATGCAAGACCGCAAGACTACGGGCTCGCTGTCGCAGCCGACCATGTCGTACATCATTCCCACCGTCGTCGAGCAGACCCATCGTGGTGAGCGCGGCTGGGACATTTACTCGCGGCTTCTGAAAGACCGCATCGTGTTTTTGGGCACGCCCGTCGACGATATGGTAGCCAACACCATCATCGCGCAGCTGCTCTTCCTCGAGTCTGAGGATCCCGACAAAGACATCATGCTCTACATCAACTCGCCGGGCGGTATCGTCACGTCGGGTATGGCGATTTTCGACACCATGAAGGTGATTCGCTGCGATGTGGCGACGATCTGCATGGGTCAAGCGTCGTCGATGGGATCGTTTCTGCTGTCGGGCGGAACGAAGGGCAAGCGCTACTCGCTGCCGCACTCGCGCATCCTGATGCACCAGCCGCTCGGTGGCTTTTCGGGTCAAGCGACGGACATCGAGATTCATGCGCGGGAAATCCTGCGTACGCGCGAAAAGCTGATCGAGCTGTACTCGCAGCACACGGGTCAGCCCGAAGATCGCATCCGTCGTGACATGGAGCGCGACTTCTTTATGAGCGCCGCCGAAGCCAAGGAGTACGGCATCGTCGACGAAGTGCTCGTCAAGAAGAAGGCTGAGCCAAAGACCACCTAATTTTTCGTGAGGGAGCCGATGCACGGTCTTTCTTGCTCGTTCTGCGGTAAGAGCCAAAAAGAGGTCCGCAAGCTGATCGCGGGTCCGACGGTGTACATCTGCGATGAGTGCATCGGTTTATGCAACGACATCATCGCCGAGGAGATCGAGAAGGACGACCAGCCATTCGGACAGAGCAGCGTTCCGAAGCCGTCCGAGATCAAGAGCGTGCTCGATGAGTTTGTGATTGGTCAGGATCGCGCCAAGAAGATCTTGTCGGTGGCGGTTCACAATCACTACAAGCGAATCGACGCCAAAGTCGGGCCCGAAGAAGTCGAGCTTCAGAAATCGAACATCTTGCTGCTGGGTCCGACGGGAAGTGGCAAGACGCTGCTTGCGCAGACGCTGGCGCGGATGCTCAACGTGCCGTTTGCGATCGCGGATGCAACGAACCTGACCGAAGCTGGCTACGTCGGTGAAGACGTTGAAAACATCATCGTCAGCTTGCTAAATAACGCCGATCACGACGTGGAGCGAGCGCAGCGCGGCATCGTCTACATCGACGAGATCGACAAGATTGCGCGCAAGAGCGACAACCCGTCGATCACGCGTGATGTCTCGGGCGAAGGCGTTCAGCAAGCGCTGCTCAAGATCTTGGAAGGAA
>CALMML010000438.1 GCA_937868485.1 uncultured Myxococcales bacterium
CGCCTACTTTTCGCTGTCGAGCGTGGCCATCTGCGGAGCCGCGTAGCGGGTGCCGACCACTTCGCTGGCGGGAACAGCGGCTTCCAGCTCCGCGAGATCATCGGCGCTCAGGCTGACCCGTAGCGCTGCCAGCGCATCTTGAAGCTGCGTGCGCGTCCGTGCTCCGATGGTGGGAATGGCGGTGACATTCTGGGCGTTCGCTTTGGCGCGCACCCAGGCAATCGCGAGGTGGGACGCCGGGACGCCGCGACTTGTGGCCAGGGCTGCCAGTCGATCGGCCAGCATGCGATTTTTGTCGCCGTTTTCTCCGTGAAAGCGAGGCAGATGTGCGCGGAAGTCGTTGGGTCCTTGCGGTCTGCTTCCGGTCAGCAGTCCGCGCGACAGAACACCGTAGGCCGTGGTGGCAATTCCTAGCTCAGACAGCGTCGGGAAAATCTCCTTTTCAGGACCACGAGTGATGAGCGCGTACTCAATCTGGAGATCGACAATCGGATGCACGCTGGCTGCGCGGCGGATCGTCTCTGGACCCACTTCAGACAGCCCGATGTAGCGAACGTAGCCGGCTTTGACCATGTCTGCGATGGCTCCGATCGTGTCTTCAATGGGGACATTCGGATCCAGTCGCGCCGGTCGATAGA
The DNA here is from genome assembly GCA_937868485.1 of uncultured Myxococcales bacterium. GTDB lineage: Bacteria > Myxococcota_A > Polyangia > Palsa-1104 > JAEUJZ01 > JAEUKA01. The sequence continues at coordinate 639 of CALMML010000438.1, forward strand.
TGTCGATGTAGTCCACTCCCAGACGCGACAGGCTGTGCGCAAGGGCGTTCTTGGTGGCAGCGGGTCGCGCATCGTAGCCAAGGAACCCGCCATCAGGACTGCGCAGAGCCCCGAACTTGACGCTGAGTAGCGCCCCTTGTCGACGGCTTCCGGCCAGTGCTTTTCCGACGAGCAGCTCGTTCTTTCCGGTCGAATAGAAGTCGCCCGTATCGATGAGGTTTACGCCGGCATCCAGCGCCGCATGAATGGTGGCGATTCCTTCGGCTTCATCGGCGTTTCCGTAGAAGCTGCCGGCGCCCATTCCCATACACCCAAGCGCGAGCGGAAACACGCGCGGACCCCCACGGCCCAAGGACACATGCGAAGGCTGGTTATCGGTCGATTGCAGATTCGGATTCGATGCGTTGTTTGTCATAACAGCCAGTGTGAGGGCTGCCATTTCATTCATCCAATGAATAAGATGTATAGGAAACATGCCTGGAATCTATGGAAGAGATCTGGATCTAAACCTGCTGCGCGTGTTTGCGGTGGTCGCAGAGAGTGCCAGCGTGACCGACGCTGCGAAGCGTCTGTATATGACCCAGCCTGCGGTGAGTGCGGCGCTGCGACGTCTGACGACTGCGGTAGGGGCTCCTCTGTTTGTGCGCAGCGGGCGCGGACTGTCTTTGACGAGCCGAGGCCAGCGACTGCAAGCCGGACTGTCGCAGCACCTGCAAGCGGTGGTCGATGCGGCGCTGGCGCCTGCGACGTTTGATCCCAAGACCAGCGATCGCACGGTGCGGGTGGGTCTGTCCGATGCGTCAGAGCTGTGGCTGCTTCCTCCGCTGCTGCGTACGCTGGAAAGAGAGGCGCCGAAGCTGCGGATTGTCTCGATTCCTGTTCAGTTTCGGACGGTGGGCGCGGCCCTGGGGTCGGGGCTGGCCGCAGCGGTTACGGTGGCCGATGAGCTTCCATCCAACATCAGCAGAGAGCCACTGCTAGGCGGGGGATTCTGTTGTCTGTTCGATCCGCGACACGTCAAGATAAAGACGCTAACAGAGTCGATCTACTTTTCGCACGAGCACGTCATCGTGTCCTATAACGGCGATCTGCGCGGCATCATTGAAGATCTGTTTGGGCAGTCGCGCAGCGTGCGCTGCTCGGTGTCTAGCTTTGCGCACATTGGGGCGATCATCGACGGAAGCTCGCTGCTTGCAACGATCCCAGAGCTGGTTGCGCAGCAGATCTGCAAGACGTGGCCGCACCTCAAGACCAAGCCGCTGCCGCTGCGTGTGCATGGATCGCAGACAGAGCTTCTGTGGCCGCGCGCCACCGAAGATGATGCGCCGTGTCAGTTTGTTCGCGCCAAGATCAAAGAGATCGCGCGGAGGCAAAACAGACGACTTCTGCTTCGGTAGGAGTGTCTCTGTTCGGCATCACAGGGTGCGCTTGCTTTGACTACAGACGCGGCGATCCGCTCGTCGGTGCTTCGTATCCATCGCCTTCTTCATGAAGTCGCTTCCCATGTGCTGTGAGCGCGTCTTTGACACGCAGCGCACCTTTGGTTCGATGCAGATCACTGCGATAGAGCAGACAGATGGTGTCCGGAAAGCACGGAAGCTCTGGATGCAGTCTCTGTAACGACAGAGGCTGTCCGTAACCAGCCACGCGACGGGGAAGAAGTGCGGTTCCGACCCCGTGAATGGCCAGGCTCTTGACCAGCTCTAGGTCTCCGCATGAAAGAAGACGCGGCGGACGAATGTCGAGCGCAGCCAAGCGATCGATCAGCTCGCGACACTGTGAGATCCGTCCTGCAAACACGAGCGGACGTTCGGAAAGTCGCTTGCGCGCACACGCAAAGGAGTGTCCAGAGACAGGCTGTCCGGGCAGCTTTCCTTCCTGAGCAGAGACAAACAGATCCACCGCATCATGGAACATTGGAACGATCACCAGATCCGGCTGCGGACGCGGATTGACGACCAAGCCAAAGTGAATTCTGCGCTCGACAACTGCTTGCTGCACCGACGCAGAGCTGCCATTCCATAGGGCCAGATCGATGCGCGACTCGGCTTGCAGAAAGCCACTCAGAAAGCGCGGTAGGAAGTACGCTCCAAGCGACTCATGACAGCCCAAGATGAAGCTTCCTTCAAAGGATCGCTCCAGATCGCGAATCTGAACCGTGGCTTGTTCCAGAAGCGTCACGGCCTGCTCTGCATGCGCGCGGAGTGCTTCCCCCGTACTGGTGAGGGAGACCCCGCGATGATCGCGCAGAAACAGCGTGCTTCCGAGCTCCTCTTCCAGTCGCTGCATCGCCAGGCTGAGCGTGGGTTGACTGACATGTAGACGCTTGGCGGCTGCGCTCAGACTTCCAGCTTGAGCGATGGCAAGTAGATAGCGTAACTGGCTCAGGTCCATCGGAATCCGCTGCCATTATCTTCCGCTATGGCAACTATTGGAACCACTTATGAGGAGACTGAGCACAGTGCTTCTTATACTGGCTACACGATGTGCCTGATGCGATCCGTTTGATCGGTATTTCCGACGGAACATCAGCGCGTTTAGGACAACGCCAGCTCGTTTGGGGAAGGAGCATAGACTATGTCAAAGAGGCTGCTATGTACGTCACTGCTTGGAGGACTGCTTGCGCTGACAGGCTGTCCAAGTGATCCCACTACATTTCTGGACATGGGCGGTGGTGGCGCCGACATGACGCAGGTGAAGGTGCTAAAGCGCGCCTCCAAGTCGAGCACAATCGCAATCTCGGATGATGATTCCGTGGTCGCGGTCTGCAATACCGATGATCGATCGGTGTCCTTCTTTTCAGCTGGAAACAACTCCCGACTTTCAAAGCTAACCGTCGGTGGTGAGCCATCTTCTGTGGTCATTGCACCGGATGGAAAGACTGCGTTTGTGGCGCTGCGTGCGGATGCAACCGTGGTCAAGATCACTGGCATTGATACTGCGACTCCGATGGTTGCTGGGACTGCACTGGTGGGTTCAGAGCCCTCTGGACTTGCGCTGACACCAACCGGAGCCAAGCTGTTTGTGGCCGAGTTTGCGGAGTCCAAAGTTGGCGTGATTGACACCGCAACCATGGTGCGTACCGACTTTGTGACGAGCATTCGCAGTCCGCGTTCAGTGCTGGTGACAAACAACGGAGACAGCAGCGACAGCGACGAAACAGTCGTGATTCCAGAGTTCTTCGGAACCCCCGTTGCGGGTGGTGAAGGAAAGGACAATGGACGAACTGGATCGGTTCAGCTGTTCGCTGTTCAAGGTGGAGCATCAAGTGGCAGCATCTCGCTTCCTCCGCTTTCGCAGGCACAGCTTGGCATTGCGGGAACGCTGGCGAATGGTGCTTCTCCGAACCAACTCTATTCGGTCGCGCTGTCGCAAGGACGGATCTATGTTCCTTCGATCTCTGCTTCGCCAGAAGGACCGCCGCGCTTTGACAGCAATGTTGCGCCGGTGATCTATGTGGCGGATCTGGCCACCAAGACAGAGGTACGCGGAGGAAACGGAACGACCAACTTGGCGTCGCTGGTCAATGCGCTGTCTGCGCCACGATTCTTCTTGGCAGACACTGTGGATCTCGACTTCGTTCCGGGAACGCGCATTGCGTATGCCGTGTCGCGTGGTGCAGAAGTGATTCAGCGGATCGATTACAGCGGAGCCAGTCCTGCGCTGGGTTCAACGATGAACAAGCAGATCGATCTGATCGGCGCCGCAGGGAATCCGAACCTGTGTCAAAACCCGAGCGGAATCGCGATCGCGGCAGGACTTCAGCGCGCATACGTCAACTGCTGGGGCAATCAGCGACTGGCGGTGCTGGATTTGGGAACGCAGTCCGTTCTTACGACGGTGGACTCCGGTACTGTGGCAGGCGGCAGCGTGACCAAGGGTCGTCACTTCTTCTTTACGGGTCGTGGTCGCTGGTCTGGAAACGGAACGGCCACCGCGGCTCCCACGGAGCATGGTGCGGCGTGGTCAAGCTGCGGATCGTGCCATCCAGATGGACTTTCGGACAACATGACGTGGATCTTTGCAGCAGGTCCGCGTCAGACCACCGCGATGGACGGGAGCTTTTCCCACACCACAGGTGCAGGTTCCCAGAAGCAGAGAATCTTCAACTGGACCGGAATCATCGATGAGATGCATGACTTCGAGGCCAACACGCGCGGAACGTCTGGCGGACTGGGCGCGATCACGACCTCTTCGGGTCAGTGCGATCTGGTGAGTGAGACTCGGCAGACGATCTCTGCAGCGGGCCTGGGAACGCCGTCTTCTACGTCGCTGCTGAGCACCGCAGGAAACTGCGTAAATGACTGGAACGACATCAACGAATACGCCAAGACCGTTCGTCCTCCGCGTGCGCTTCGCTTTTTGGATGCTGCATCGGTTGCGCGTGGTGCCGTTCTGTTTGGGGCCGGAGCAACAGGAGGCGGCTGCGTAAACTGTCACGGTGGACAAGGTTGGACCGTGTCGCGTCGTCACTATGATCCAACGCTGAGCGCTACGGTTTCGACGGTGAGCAGCACTCCTTACAATCGTCCGGCTGCGCTTACGCTGTTCAATGACTTCGGCGCGGGGTCCGTTCAGATCTCTGCACAGCCCACTGCATCGGATGCATTTGTGACCGTGGCGATTCCTCCGCTTCAGCTGGCTTGCAACATTCGCAAGGTCGGTACGTTTGGTGTTCCTGGGGATACGGCTGGGACAGACTCGCTGGAAATTCGCGCAGGTACGTTTGCAAACGGAGCGGGGACATCAAACCGCGCGCAAGGTCGTGGTGGCTACAACGTTCCGTCGCTGTACGGCATGGCACTTGGGGCTCCGTACTTGCATCACGGACAAGCGAAGACGCTCGATGAGCTGTTTACGGATACCAAGTGGCAGCAGCACTGGCAGTCGGGCTCTGCGAACTTCTTGACCGGAGCGTCCGCTGCGCAGGATCGCAAAGATCTGGTGAACTTCATCTTGTCGATCGATGCGAGCACTGCGGAACAGGCGATTCCTGCTGCGTTCAATGCGGGCTGCGCTCCGTAACGTACTGCGTCCTACCTGCGTGGGATCGTGACCCCGACTGCACACTGTGCGACGTAACGGAGCGATACGGAATGCGCTCCGGCTGGGTTACTTGGCGAGCGCGGGCGCGATGATGTCCTGCTTGTTGGTGTTCACGGTCGTCCAGTCATCCGCCAAGATTCCGCCCGTATCTCCAGAGTCTGGATTCCAGCACCAGTAGGCAAAGCTCAGCTTGTTCTGGATGATGTAGCTCACCAGGGTACTGAGCCACTTCTGATCCGAGGTCGTCTGGAGCTTGGTGCCAAACTCTCCAATCCAGACTGGCGCGATGTTCTGCTTGACCAGATAGCCCCAGTAGGAATCCCACACACCCGGAAGGTTGTTCGGATAGTTTCCGGCGTGCGATTCCTTTGCTTGTCTCCGTCGAGGATTTGTACTTTGCTTCAGCCGATGGGAAGTGCGTGGGAATGCCTGGACAGGACCTGGGGTAGGTGCTTCTGCGTGGGCTGTCTGTTACGGACTCTGTGCGGAAGCGATCAGCGCAAAGCCAATCGCAACCGCTTCAATGATGGCAAACGAGAGCAGCCCAACCGGAAGAAACTCAAAGAAGCCAAAGCGCAGGGACTGACCGTCTTCATCACGAAGCCCGGCTCTCTCTGTCATCGTTTGCAGAAGCGGTCCTGACGTCGCTGCGGTCAATAGAAACGAGCTTCCTGCACAGACCGAAAGCGCCAGTCCAACGTACACCGCATGGGGCGGAAACTGCTTGGCCAAGACCTCTGCAACTTCGAGCAGCGCGGCCATGCTTGGACCCGCAGAAAACAGTCCGGTGGTGATTCCAGAGACCAGCAGAAACAGCAGGAGCTGACCGCGCGGAGGCAGCGGCAGCGACGATAGTTTGAGCGCGAGCAGAGAGAACAGACCGGTCTTGCGGACTGCGCCGACCATCACAAACAGACCCAGCAGAAACAGCACGGCTTCAAAGTCAACGCGGGTGCGCAGCAGCTGTTCTCCCAAATGGGCACGCCACAACAGCGCAAGTCCTACGCCGATCCAGCAGATCAGATCCGGTGTGATGCCGCTCTGTTGTGGCACCACAATCCAGGCAATCAGCATGGCTCCCAACAAGCACAGCGACGGAATAGCTAGCTTCCAGTCCAGCTGAACATTGCGATACAGCTTGCGCATGACCGCGACCGAAAGCTGCGCGGACAGACCATCAGCAGACAGTCCGCGCGTAGGACGAATCCACATCATGACCGTACAAAGAAGAATCAGCAGTGCAATCAGCGTGGTGGGTGCTGCGTAGTGCAGATAGCGAGAGAAGCTCATGTGGCCTCGGCCCAACAGCAGAATCGCCGGAAAGTCCCCGATGGGAGTCGCCGCACCCCCGAGATTGCAAGCAACCAGCAGGACTCCGAGTAGCCAAGAGACATAGCGCTGACCGACACCCAGCAGCTTGATCAGGATGAGCAGAACCGGAAGCACCAGCAGCAGCGCGGTGATGTTGTTCACCAGTCCGCTCACCACATACATTCCGACAGAGAAGTACAGCACGATGCGACCGGGATGCGCTCTGCTTGCTTGCGTAGACCACAGGGAAAGGAGTCCAAACAGTCTGGATGTCACCAGCAGCTCGGACAGAAGTCCAAGCCCAATCAGGATCACCAGCACATCCCACGGAACTTCCGAAAGGAGCTGCGGTGTGCTGGCTGTCGAAAACAGCGTAGAGACAAGACATGTGATGCCCGCAGCGACGGTCACAATCAGCAGTCGATACTGCGGTCGCAGCGCTTGAATGATGAGCGAGCCGATCAGGATGACGCACAGAACAAGCTGCGGAGTGCTCATAGGAGCTCCGAAAAGTCTTGCACAGAGGTCTCTACAAACCAGCGCGGATACATGAACAGAGGAGTCCGCAGGACGTTCCAACCGATGATGCTGCGGAACTGAGTCTGGATGTCCTGTCCGATGAGCCGCAGCCATGCAGCGCGAACGTGCGCAACGTGCGCATTGTGTCCATACAGAAAGGTCAACAGACCGCTGCGATTGCCGGCCCACTCTGCAATGGATGCCATGTCAACCAAGCTGACACGCTGCTGATAGTTTGCGGTGACACGATCCCAGTCCAGCTCGATCAGACTGTGTCGCAACAGACCGATCTCTGTGTGGGGAAGCAGCGGCACAATCGCATCCAGAAAGTCTGCTTCAATGCCAACCACCAGCAGCTTCCGTAGTCCTTGGCTTGCGCTGATAAACGGATCGATGGAAATGACAGGGGCGCGATGTCCGGCCAGCCAGTCTGCGGCCACAGCGTCGATGACTGCGTAGGTTCGTCCCAGCTCATCACGCAGGCTGCGGACCAGATCTTCTCCGCCATAGAGCGCAACTTCACGGACAAACAGCCACGCGGTAGAGCAGAATCCTAGCTCTCCCATTGCAACGGAAAATGCCAGATCGAGACCTTTGGGAAGCTGGCTCATTGGGCCTCTGGTAGTGCGTCCAGAATTCGCGCAATCACGTTCACCATCAGCGCATTGGCCAGCGCATGTTGTGGCGGTCCATCGATCAAACAGTCGACCATCGCGGCGACTTGCTGTTCGTTGGCTCCGGCCAGCTGATGAAGCGGCTGTGGATGCAGCTGAAGGGGAAAGTATCGATCGGGACTGCTCTGTGCCAGGTGCGGAGGCAGCCGCATAGGCACCGAAACCGCAGGCATCTGTTCCGCGTGGGAATCGGTCTGTTTCGTCGCTGAAGGGAGTCTGTCCAAGACGTGGGACAGCAGTGAAAGCAGCACAAAGTTGGCTCCGCGATGATGTGCGGGACCTTGTTCGAGCAGACAGCGCAGAAGATACTTTCGGTCCGCTGGATCTGGGACAAAGTGGCCGAGGAGCTTGTCAATCGGCTCTGCGGTGATAAACGAAACAATCGCCGAAGTAGAGAGCGTGTGAAAAGACATATGCGGCACGTTCTGGCTCCTATGTAGGAAGAGGACAGCAGCAAGCCGTAGCGACCGTCGGCAGTGCAGCAGCTGCAGCTCTTCCTTCCTTCACTGCAACCGTCGCGCCATCTGGCTCGGTTCTTGTCTTTCTACGCGGATCTGTCCGTCGAGTAGGACGCGTCCTTTGCAAGGTACAGAGCCCGCACAAGGCGGAAGATCTGCGGCGCGATCATTTTTGCCACAGTTTGACAGAAGGGCACGGCAGCGATGGTTTCTGCGCACCGCGTGCATCGCGCATGTCTGTATGCACAAGTGTGAGCGCTTCACTCAATCCGTAGCGCCTGCGCAGATCGTTTCTGATGGCACAGATAGTGCTCCAATCCGTCCGCTACTGCGATGGATGCAGACTCTGTGCCGTCGCAAACCGTTGAATCGGAAGGAGCCCGCGCAGGTCATGAGGAATGTGCTGACACCGCAAGGAAGGGAAGTCTGTCTTGCGTGGCTAACGAAGCAGCCGCTGCTGGCCTTTGACTTCGATGGAACGCTCTCGCAGATCGTATCGGACCCAGCGCTGGCCTGTCTGTCCGATACCACGCGGGCACTGCTTACGGAGCTTGCGCAGCGTCGGCCCTGTGTTGTGGTATCGGGTCGCTCGCGTGAGGATGTGATGCGGCGTCTTCACGGCATTCCGCTGGCAGAAGTTGTGGGAAACCATGGCAGCGAGCCGTGGATTCCACTGGCTGTCCTTGCGAAAGAAGTGAGCCCGCGTCTTCCCGCGCTGCGTGCGGCACTTGCGCGCTTTGCTGGTGTGATCGTCGAAGACAAAGGTGCTTCGGTGTCCGTTCACTACCGTCATGCTGTGGATCGGCGTGCGGTGATAGAAGAGACAGAGACGGCTGCGCGCGCACTGGGCTTTGCGCATATCCTTTCGGGAAAGTATGTCCTGAACCTGATTCCGCCGGGTGGACTGACCAAGGATGCTGGGCTCCTTGCCGCAATGTCTGCCGTCGGAAAACAGCACGCGATCTACGTTGGCGATGATGTGACCGATGAGCGTGTGTTTGCTCTTCCGGCGGAACGTGATGTCTACGGAATTCGGATCGGACACATCAAGACATCAGGGGCTGCGCTGTATCTGCCACGACAAAAGTACATCGACAACTTGCTGTCTCTGTTTCTGACAAGTAGCGACTCACTTCCCGTGTAGATGACTCGGTACAGGGAAGTCCATGGGCCACTTTCCGACGCAGAAGATCTGATCCGGCGGAAAACCACGACTGTCCGTAGACGCTCGCGGGATAGTCATGTGGAGAGTACACCACGCGGTTGGGAACGCTCAGCCGCACCAGGTTTGCACCTGCGGACATCAGGTTTCCACCCCACCAGTAGTACTGATTGTTTACGTTTTCGATTCCTTCCACAATGATGAGAAGCTCGGGATTCACAGACAAGACAGCGTTGCCTGCGCGCTCTGCCGCAAGTCGCCAGTCGGTGGCCATGTTGCCGCTTCCCCAGGTCGCTTCTCCGTGTGGTTCATTGTGGAGATCAAAGCCCACCACCGTTGCGTTTCCTTTGTAGCGCGCAGCCAGCATCTTCCAGTCATCGATCCAGCGCTGCTCGGTGTACTGTCCGCTGTACCAGAGGTTGCTCTGGCTGTACGCATCGGGACGGTGACGATCGAGCACCACCCGCATCTTGCGCGCGCCCGCTTGCTCCACAATCTTGTCGAGTAGCTCAAGCGGCGTCTTTCCTTTTAGCTCAGGATTTTTGGTGTAATCGACGTACTTGACCGCGCTGCCTGCATCCAGCATCTGCGAGCAGTACGGAATCCGAATCATGTTGTAGCCAAGCTGCTGCATCTTATCGAGCATCCAGCTGAGCGACTGCTTATCCAGTCCGTGCGGTGCGAACCAGTCCGTTTCCATTCCGAACCAAGAGACTCCGGTGAGCCTCACTGGCTGGTTTTGGGAATCGACAATCTGACCACCACTTGTGTGAAGGTAGCCGCTTCCCGATCCTGCGGCTCCTCCGTCACCCGTTCCACCTGTTCCACCGTCTCCCGTGCCGACGGTTCCGCCATCAGAATCACCACCAGAGGTGTTGCCAACAAAGCCAGAATCAGAACAACCGCTGAGCAGGAGTGCGAACATGATGCCACGCAAGGCCAGTCGATTCCTGTGCTGTTCCAACATTCAGAGGACTCCTTTGTAGATGCAGATCACTTGCAATGCCGGACGATCAAGGCTGCGGCAACGGAACTTCGTACGGAGGTCGCATCGCTCCGTAAATCCACAGTCCCGTTCCCGCCCACATCAGCGGCTCTGCAGACAGTGCAGAGATTCCGCCCACGTAAAACAGAGTCTGATTTTCTTTGACCTTTCCCACTGCAACCAGCACCGTCCCAATGAGCGAAATGGCGGTTCCTGTCCACGTAAGAACAGAGCCCGCTGTGATGGTCGGATTGTTGCCTCGGGCGCGGATCGAAAAGGTTCCATCACCGTGTGGAGCAAGGGTCTGCTCTTGTAGTGCAGCGACCTTCACATTCACTGGTTTGTGATCGCTTGCGCGCACTGCTGACACCACTTCGATCGGCTGGGCTTCTTGCTTGATCCGAAGTAGCTCTTCGTGCGTGATGACGTAGCGATCTTGGGACACACAGCCTCCTTCCATTACAACTGCGATCGAAAGCCACAGCAGAGGGAACAGAGACTGTGCAGAGCAGGGCAGGTGACGCATTGCTTCATCCTACCTTGGCCGCAGTACGAATCTTACGCGGAATGCATCATCATCGTCGCCGAGATGGGTGCCCCTCGTGCTGCTAGGGGGACTCTGTTTCACCGGAAAATCGGTACCTTCAAGATGCGTTTTGCTACGTTGTGAGATCTTCCGCAATCGTCAACGCGGATTCCCAAGTGAACTCCACGGCTCACAACGAGACGCAAGGTAAGGTTTGCCCGTCCGTGTCGGAGCCACGTATTCTTCTGAATGCTGTCATGAGTCTGAGTGCGAAAGAGCAAGTATCTGAAGACGGAATCATCCAAACATCGCAGGTCAGTTCGCTCACATAGAGCCGTTTCGCTCTGGTCTTGTTCACGTTGACTCTACGCAAAGGCAGAAGGAGCCAGTTGCATGAACAGAACCCGGATCACCCAGGGAGCCGCGCAGTGGAAGCGCCGCCCGTTCGATTGTGTTGCCGTCAGTGCCGTCGCGCTGTCTGCATCGCTGCTGTCGGGCTGCGCGGACAGGTGCCTTGATAACAGTGCGTTCTATGAAGAAAAAGTCTGGACGCAGGTCATCTCGAAAAACTGCTTAAAGTGCCACGCACCTGAAGGTGTGGCTGCAACCAAGAACGCCAAGTTTATTCAGTACTCACAGTCATTTCCTGGCTTTTTGGATCTAAACCTCGCCAAGTCATATTCCGACGCTGCGTAGTGATTCAGATTCCCCAAAGACTCGGCAAACCAAAGGGAAGTGGGAACCGCTGAACAGCGCGCGGCGTTCTGGGATATAGTCGGATCTGCATGCAAGTTCTCATCTGCAAAAAATCGTTGGATCGGCTGGGTGCTGCGGCTTCCTCTCTGCTTGAGGAGATGCGTGATCGCTACTACACACCGACGGTGAAGGACTGTCTGAATCGCTGTCAAAACTGTGAGCGAGGACTCCTGGTGGTGACAGCCGATGGACTCCCGATGGCTGCGCACTCTGCGGAAAAGCTGCTCAGTGATCTTGAGTCACTTGCGGATGACGAATCGTAGGCTGCAGCTGCACAGCGTGCGTGCGTAGCTGCAAGCTGTCTGCTGGCTCTGCGCAAACCTCACGCAGCGGTTCGCGCGTTCTCTGTTCAAGTCGTTGTGCAGACATGTCGGGCAAGGTACACAGCGCTTGGCTGTTCTCTGCCCTTGCTTCTGCATCGTCGCTGAATCGTGCGTGCTCAGCTCTCCAAAGGAGCCAGGAATCCGAGTACAATCGCGCGATGCCTTCTGCCAGCCTGTTTACTCTGCTTGATGACATCGCCTCTGTGCTTGATGACGTGGCGGTGTTGACCAAGCTTGCTGCGAAAAAGACAACCGGTGTGCTTGGGGATGATCTGGCGCTCAATGCCGAGCAAGTCGCCGGGGTTCATGCCGAGCGCGAGCTTCCCGTTGTGTGGGCGGTGGCCAAGGGCTCCCTTCGCAACAAGCTGATCTTGGTTCCGCTTGCGCTGCTGGTGAGCACACTGCTTCCGTGGGCCGTGACGCCGCTGCTGATGCTAGGGGGCGCGTATCTGTGTTTTGAAGGGGTCGAAAAGCTCGCGCATCGCTTGTTGCACAGTGCAAACGAAGATCACGCGCATCACACCGCGCACACCGAAGCGCTGGCCAATTCGTCGCTGGATATCGTCGCTGCAGAACAAGACAAAGTCCGGGGAGCCATCCGTACAGACTTCATCTTGTCCGCAGAGATCATCGTCATCACGCTGGGAACGCTGACTGCGGCCAGCACGCTGACGCGCTTGACCGTCTTGTCTGTTGTTGCAGTGATCATGACGCTCGGGGTGTACGGACTCGTGGCTGCGATTGTGAAGCTAGATGATGCTGGAATGTATCTGCTGCGTAGCCAAGGAACAGGTCTTTCTGCGAGGCTGTGGCGCTCCATCGGTAGCGGCATTCTGCGTGCGGCTCCGTATCTGATGAAGGGACTTTCTGGCGCAGGAACGGTGGCGATGTTTCTGGTGGGCGGAGGCATCCTGACTCACGGAGTCGCGCCACTTCATCATGCCATCGAACAAGCGGGAGCTGCGGTCGCTCACGTTGCGGTGCTAGGTGGACTGCTGCATGCGCTGGTTCCGGCGCTGCTCAGTGGACTGTCAGGAATCCTGGCAGGCGCTGTGATTCTGTTGGGGTTTTCGTTGGTACAGCGACTGCGTCGTGGCTAGCGCAGCACACGCTTCGCACCGCGCAAGACGCGATTCCTAAGAGGATTCCCAAGAGGATTCCCAAGAGGATTCCTAAGCCGATTCCCAAGCCGATTCCTAAGGCGATTCCCACGGACTTCCCGACGGCGCGGCTTGCTCTCCGGTTCCGACGGAGTGCGCTGCATCGTGCTTTACCTCGCCAACATCAACGAGGTTGCGCGCATTCAGTTTGATGGCGAGTCAGAGCTTCTGCGGAAGCCGCTTGGTGAGATGGATCACGGCGGTGGTGCGGTGATGACCAAGGACTCCGACGAGTACAAGATTCTGTCGGAGATGGTAGACCGTGTCTCGGATCCTGTGTCCTGCGACGGTGACGCCAGCTCTGTGGTTCCCAACTTGGGCGTCATGGATCCTGTGTCTACGCTGCGCAAGGCGTCGCTTCAGCTGGCTGGTCGTCTGCCGACGCCGGAAGAAGAAGCGGCGGTGATCGATGGCGGAGAAGCCGCGCTGTCGACTGCGCTCGATGGCCTGATGACGAGCGACAACTTCTACAAGCTCGTCAAAGAGATCTATGGAGATGTCCTGCTCACGGGTCGCTACAACCAGTACGACGGACAGGCGCTCGGACTGCTGAACGATACGGACTATCCCGGCAAGAACTGGTGGAATCCGTCGGCTCTTCCCGACAACATGCTGAGTGCCGAGCAGCGTACCAACCGCAAGTGGAGCGGATACGGAATCGGTGCAGAGCCGGTCGAGCTGATTGCCTACGTGGTTCGCAACAACAAGCCGTTTCAGGAAATCCTGACCGCTGATTACACCGTCGTAAACTGGCAGTCTGCGCAGGTCTACGGAATCGATCCAAAGACGGTCGGACTGACCAATCCGTCGGCCTACTATGACTTCCGTCCGGCCAAGGTGCAGATCACCCGTGGCACCGGCAAGCTCGATCTGCCGCACTCTGGTGTCGTTTCGACCCCGGCTTGGCTCAACCGCTGGCCGACGACAGCGACCAACGTAAACCGCGCGCGTGCGCGTATGACCTACAAGTTCTTCCTGGCGACCGATCTGCTGGCCGTAGCAGAGCGTCCGATCGATCCCTCGAGCGTCACCAGCACGAACCCAACCCGCGACGATCCGTATTGTACGTCGTGCCACAAGATCATCGATCCGGTCGCGAGTACGTTCCCAAACGGGAATGATGCGCTGCGCAGGGATTCCTACAGCGTGAGCGATGATTTTTTTTGCGCAGAGCGCGGACCTTACATCACGTAAGGAACTTCTTCGCTCGGTGGGATGCTGATCGATCCTGCGTCGATGTGAGTGCTGTCTACCTGTACTCCGTCTTCGTACCACGCGATGCCTGGCTCGCTGCGGAACCAGATTCGCTGGCGACGCGCATACTGTGCGGTCTTTTGGCAGATCTCGCGCAGCATCGATGCCTGATCCAAGTGATCGCTTCCGGTTCCGTACAGATGACGCAGCACTTGCTGATATCCAAGTGGCGGAAACTGCATCGGACCATGCTGCGCGTGATGACTCGCGACTTCTTCGCACAGACCGTCTTGTAGCCAGCTCTGGGTGCGCACTGCGATCCGTTCCCGTAGCGTCTCTGGACCTGGATCGAGACCGATGCGGATCGTCTGATAGCGTGGACCTTGCGCGCGCTCTGCTTGGTTTTCACGATGCCAGTCCGTCATCGTCTTTCCAGTCAGCTCATACACTTCCAGCGCGCGCTCGATCCGTACGTAGTCTGCTTTGGATATGCGCGCAGCGGATGCTTCATCGATCTCAGCCAGCTGTGCGTGAAGCGCTGCGATTCCTTCTGTTTCGGCTTGCGCACGGAGTCGCACGCGGATCTCTGGATCGGCTTTGGGAGTCGCAACCAGACCTTCACACAGCGCGCGCAGATACAGTCCGGTTCCGCCACATAGAATGACTCGTTTGCCACGCGCATGAATCGCAGCGATCACGTCATCGGCTTGCTCTGCATAGCGTGCGGCGGTCGCGGGCTCGTCGGCACCAAACGCTCCGATCAGGTGATGCGGAATCCGCGCAAGCTCATGCGGAGTCGGCTTCGCGGTCAGCAGCGGAAGTCCCGCGCGCACTTGCATGGCATCACACGCAACGATCTCTGCACCGAGCGATTCCGCCAGCCGAAGTGCCAGCGAAGACTTTCCCGATGCGGTGGGACCGACGATCACAACGAGCGGAATCGGACTCTGTAAGCGCGACACAGGACTTCCCCTTTGGCTTCAAGAGACAAGCGAACGCGCAGGAATTATCCGCAGTGCAGACGCGGCTCGACTTTGGCGCGCGCGATCACTTCGGACTCGTGAATCGCCAGCGTCTCAAGCCGCGCAAGGACTTCTGCTTTGTCGAAGTACAGCTCGGCCAGCTCGACGTAGCGACGAAAGTGACGCGCTTCCGCCGCGAGCAGTCCGCTGTACAGCTTGCCGAGCGCCGGATCGCGATCCATCAGCGCTTCGCCAAACAGCTGCATTCGCTCACAGCTTCGCGCTTCGATGAGCGCACACGTCAGCAGGTTGTCGAGCAGTCGATGCGGTTCCTGTTTGCGCACCGCTTGATGCAGTCCCGACGCATACTCTCCGGCGGGCAAGCGTCGAAACGGAATGCCGCGCTCGCTCAGTCGCTCCAGCACTTCCTCGAAGTGAGCCAGCTCTTCCCGGGCGAGCTGCGACAGCGGCTCCATCAGCTCCGTTCGTTCTTCGTAGCGAAAGATCATCCCGACGGCAGTCGACGCTGCTTTTTTTTCGCAGTGCGCATGATCGAGCAAGATCTCGGCAACGTGCTCGATGGCGTACGCAGCCCAGTCAGACCGGGTCGGCTTGGCGAGGTGTAGCATCGGCGGCAGGCTAACCCAAACCACGGTTGCGACGGAACCCTTTGCGTGCGTGGACCGCTGGCTGTGGCGCGCTTGCATATGTTGCGAGCCGTGTGTGCTCGGTGGTAGCCTGCGCAGCGACCAAGGGTTGTCCTCGGTGAAACTGCCTTCACCTGAGCTATTTGTCGACGGAGTAAGCATGCGGCGGCTGTACTTGATTTGTTCCCTGATGTTGGCGACGGCGTGGCTTCTGTGGTCCGCCTGTGAGCGTGATGACTATCGAACCACGCTTCCTCTACGACCTCTCGACGGAGCAGCCCGCGAAGTGACGGATATGCCGGTCGATCTGGTTTCGCCGGTCGATCTGGCGGTTCCAGCGATGGACCTGCCGTTTGTTCCCCAAGACATGCCGAAGCCGCTGGACCAAGCTCCGACGAGCGATGCGGGCGCATCCGATGCCGGTGCCTCTGATGCCGGTCGCAGCGACGGCGCACTGGCTGGTTAGCGCGCGGACATGAGCGAATCGCAAACAGAGAGTGGACTCAGCCGCAGCTTCCGATTGCCTCGCTACTTGCAGGCGCTGGCGGTGGTGATCCTGTGCCTGGGTCTGTTTCAGCTGGTGCTGGGTCTTTTGGAGTTCAACACGGCGATCCTGACCGACCGGACGACGTTTATCTCGTCGGTGCGCGATCGGCAGCTATCGATCTTCGATCAGGTCGCCAAAGATGGCGTGGGCTCGCTGGCTGCGCCGCTGCGACCGCTTGGCAAGACGCTGCTGCGGCTGCCTCGGCCCGAGGTCGAAAAGCTGTTTCTGCTGCTCGGTGCAGAGCTGTACGAGCGACGAAGTGTGACGGTTCCGCTCGCGGTCTTGCAGGCTGTGCTCGGCTTTTTGCTGGTCACGGGCTCGCTGTCGGCGCTACGCAATCGGCTCGGCGGAGTGGCGACGTGGAGCTGGGCCTGCATGGTCAACATTCCGGCGACGCTGCTGAACTTGGTGGTGATGATTGTTCACGCCAATCGCTTGATGCGTCACGTCGGTGTGCCGTGTGCGGAAGCGCTGGCCAAGGTGTCTTCGCGTCCCGTTGCCGTCGAAACCACCGAGCTTGAGTCGATCCTGCGCATGTTTACCAGCCTCAACACGGCGCTGCTCGCGGGCTGGGTGCTGTTTTTGGGGGTCGTGACGCTGCTTTTGCAGAACCGTCAGGGTCCGCCGCTCGAAGAAGAGTAGCCGCAGCGGTTTCCGACGGAAAATGTATAGAAAATATACAGTCCGTCAGTACCAGCGCAGGCCCGGTGGCCCCGCGTCCTTGCTCGTTGGGGTCAGCGAGTGCGGAGCCAGCTTGTTCGTCACTTCTTCCTGATGCGCCGTCCGCCACTGCCAGGCAATCGCCGCGCCCGCCGCAAACCCGCCGATGTGCGCCCACCACGCGATGCCACTTTCCCCCAGCGCCGCGCCAAAGAACTGCAGCAGCAGCCACATGCCCAGATACGTCGACGTCTTCCACTTCACCTGAATCACCCAGATGAGCGAGACGAGCCGCGCATTCGGAAACAGGATCGCGTACGCCGCCATAACGCCAGAGATGGCTCCTGACGCGCCGACAACCGGCATCGTCGAGCTGGGATGTAGCAGACACTGCAGCAGACCCGCGCCCAGTCCCGACGCCAGATACAGCAGGGAAAAGCGCGCTTTGCCCAGCCGGTCCTCGACGTTGTCGCCGAAGATCCACAGAAAGTACAGGTTGCCGAGCAGGTGCCACAGCCCGCCGTGGAGAAACATGTGCGAAAACCACGGCAACAGCGAGCCGGACAGCGCGCTACGCGGCACCAGGCCCAGCTGACGAATCAGGGCATTGGGATCGCTGCTGCCCATCTCGACGGCGAACATCATCACGCACAGCAGCAGCAGCGACACCACAATGAGCGGGAACCGTCGCCGAGGATGCCACTGCTCGACGGGAAGTCCCGTCAGGAACATGAACGCCCACAGCAGTCCCGACGTCGGTCGATCCGACTCTTGCTCGGGCGGTGGCTGGCTCGTCGGTCGCAGCAGCGGATGAACGCTTGGCGCGCGCATCGCTTGGGTGATCTGGCCCAGCTCTCCACCATCGAGCCAGATGCCGCGACAATGTGGACACAGATCGATGACAACACCGTCGGGAACTGCTTCGTGGTGCGACGCATACATGCTTGACCGCAGCCGAGCCGTCGACAGCCGTCGCTCGGCCATCGGAGTGCGATCTCGCGGACAGCGTCTTTGACCTGGCTCATCCGTCGGATTGGGCGGCGCGATCGGCTGAATGTCGGACCGCACTTGCAGCAGGATGGACTCCAGCTCACCGCGATCGAACCAGATCCCTCGACACGACGGACAATAATCAAGCTCGACGGAACCGGCAGGCGTGGCCTCGATGGCAGCGCGCATCCCGTTCTGACAGCGAGGACAAATCATCGTCTCACGTTAGCACGAGTGCCGGCTTAGTTCTCTGCCTCGTCGGGACCGTGTGGTTCGGGCGTCTGCGCGCTCTGTCCTTGGGGCGCACTCGCGGAGCGCACTTCGGCAGCCGCAAAGCTCTTGGCGCCGCCTTCTTCCAGGTACACGCGCACGCGCTGCTTCAAGATATCCAGGTCGAGCACGCGGCCAATTCCCTCGGGCGTGATGACTTTTTTGCCAACCTTCGGCAGCGTCTTGCCCAGCTCTTTGTACGTCGAGTGTTCGTAGATGAGGCAGCACTTCAGACGACCGCACTGACCGGCCAGCTTCGACGGATTGAGCACCATGCCCTGATCCTTGGCCATCCGAATCGAGATCGGCTGAAACGCGGGCAAAAACGTCGAGCAGCACAGCTCGCGACCGCAGGAACCGATGCCACCGACGGCTTTGGCTCCATCGCGGGCTCCGACTTGGCGCATTTCGACGCGCAGACGCAGCCGCTGCGACAGATCGCGCACCAAGTCGCGGAAGTCGACGCGATCTTCGGACGCAAAGAAGAACGTGGCGCGCTGTCCCGACTGAACCTCGACGGAAAGCAGCTTCATCGGCAGACCCAGCTCGCGCAGGCGCGCTTTGCAGAACCGATAGGCTTCGACTTCATGCTGCTGCGAGTCGCCAAAGCCGCCGCCTTCATCGGGACGCGCTTTGCGCAAGACCCTTCGTCGCTGGCTCATCGCTGGACGAGGGCGCGGAACCGCTTCAACCCGACCAATGCGCTGACCTCGATCGGACTCACACAAGACCAAGTCACCGACGGTGTAGCTCTGGCTTCCGCAGTCCAGTTCGTAGATCATTCCCGACGGACGGAATCGCACCGCACACAGGTTGGCCATGCGCACCGGCACTTCGGGCGGAAGCTCTAGCGCGGACACCGGACGCAGGCGCTTGACCTCTGATCCGGCGTCGTCATCGTCGCTGTCCAAGTCGGCATCACCTGCGCGCGCGGGGTCTGCGGTTGGGTCTTGACGACGACCGGACGTCGGTCGGCTCTGTCCAGGCGAGGCTGCAACCGAGACGGGGCCCGAGTTAGCGGAGCGACGAGAAGAGTCGACCGAGACGGGGCCCGAGTTAGCGGAGCGACGAGAAGAGTCGACCGAGACAGGGCCCGAGTTTGCGGACTTACGCGACGGATCGGCGACGTCAATGGCCTGCGGGATGGAGCTGCGGCTGTCCTCGCTGGGCTGTGAGCGATCACTGCCGCGTCCACCACGACCACGGCGACGACGACGACGACGCTCACCCGAATCGGAAGGACTTCCCGGTGGTGAGGAGGGCGTGCCACCGCTGCGCATGGATTCCATTTTCGCGGTAGGCGCTGCTGGATCGGCAGCCTGCGGCTCTCGTCGGGGCTCACTGCGACGATCGCGTGGCTCGCTGCGACGCTGGTCCCGAGGTTCGTTGCGCTGGTCCCGAGGTTCGTTGCGCTGGTCCCGAGGTTCGTTGCGCTGAGCAGGCTGTTCGGGACGACGCTCGGGACGACCGCTGCGTGCGGGCTTGTTGGGGCGACGCGCTTCGCCGGGCTGTGACGGCGATGCCTGACCTTCTGGTCGCGCCTGACGCGGCGGACGCTGATCGGGCCCGCGACGCTCCGCTTTGGGGGCGTCGGTTCGCGGTGGCTCGCTGCGGGGCGGGCGAGACTCGGGACCACGATCGCCACGCTCTGCACGATCTCCACCGCGACGGTTGTCTTCGCGATCTCGTCCGCCACGGGGTCGTCGATCGCCGCGCTGACCATCGCTGCGCTGACCATCGCCGCGCTGACCATCGCTGCGTTGACCGTCGCTGCGCTCGCCTTCTCGACGTGCGCCTTCGGGACGGCTGCCATCGCTGCGA
>CALMML010000439.1 GCA_937868485.1 uncultured Myxococcales bacterium
TCGCAGATTCGAACGGGAGATGTGCTTACCGTCAGAACTGGAGTCCCTGGCGTCTCTGCTTGCGTGCCAGCGGCTCTCAACGGCGCAAACTGCATCGACTTGATCATCACGACGCCATCTGCAGCACTTCGCGGGGAGTTTCTTTCACGGTTCATCAACAGTGATCGTGGGCGCGGAGCAATCCTCAAGCGGCAAGGTGGTCTCGCGCAGCAGCATTTCAACGTGGGTGAGATGAAACAACTACTCGTGCCAATTCCTTCGATTGAAGAGCAAGATTTGATAATCGAACGATTGTAAGTGATTGATGCCCGTCTAGGCGTAGAGCGAGCGCTCGCCAAAGCAATCACTATTGTCAAGGCTGCCCTCTCTTCCTCCCTCCTCTCCGGGGAACTTCGGGTGATTCCTGAGGTGGCGTGATGGGTGGGGGACTGTGGAATGAAGAGGGGCTGTCGGAGTCTCCGCTTGTCGAGCTGCTCCAGCGCTTGGGCTACTTGTTTGTGGACTCCTCAGTGCTCGATGCGGAGCGGAGTTCACAGAGCGAAGTGATCTTGACGGCGCGACTTGCGCGGGCGCTCCGCAAGCGGAATCCGTGGATCACAGAGTCCAACGTGCAGAAGGTCGTGCGCGAGCTGACCCACGTTCACGCTGCGAGCCTGCTCGAAGCCAACCAAGCGCTGTATACCAAGCTGATCCTGGGCAGTGAGGTCGTGCAAGACCTGGGCGCGGGTCCGAAGAGTCAGCAAGCGCACTTCTTCGACTTTTCCGATCCGAAACAGAACGAGCTGCTGGTCACTCGCCAGCTTCGCATCAAAGGGAGTCGCAAAGCGATCATTCCCGATGTCGTGATCTATGGGAACGGCATTCCGCTGGTGGTGATTGAGTGCAAGTCGCCGACGCTGGGTGACAAGTGGCAGCACGAGGCGATTGATCAGCTTGTCCGCTATCAGGAGCTTGCCGAAAAGTATCGCGACCTGGGTGCGCCGAAGCTGTTTCAGACTGTGCAGCTGTGCATTGTGACCTGTCTGCAAGATGCGCTGTATGGCACGATGGGAACGCCGGAGCGGTTCTATCTGCGCTGGAAAGATCCGTGGCCGCATGAGCTGGCCGCAATCGAGTCTGCGCTGGGCCGCGCAGCGACGCCGCAAGATGTCCTTTCGTACGGAATGCTGTCACCGGACAACCTGCTCGATCTGATGCGACACTTTGTGGTGTTCGAGCGCGATCCGAGCAGCAGCAAGATCATCAAAAAGGTTCCGCGCTACCAGCAATATTGCGCAGTCAACAAAGCAGTTGCGCGCGCAAATACTTTTGCGGAACCGCAAGAGCGCGGCGGCGTGGTCTGGCACACCCAAGGATCAGGAAAGAGCCTGACGATGCTGTGGCTGGCGCTCAAGCTGCGGAGTGATCCGAGCAATCACAATCCAACGCTGCTGATCGTCACCGACCGCAAGGATCTGGATGATCAGATCGCGCGGAGCTTTGAAAACTGCGGATACCCAAGTCCGCTGCGCGCAAAGAGCGTCGTGGATCTGCGCAAGCTGCTATCAGGACCCAGCGGAAAGACCATCCTGACGACGGTGCAGAAGTTCCAAGAAGTCGGTGGGAAGGTGGGTCCGGGGGGCGTCCTGCAAAAGCCCAAGCATCCGGTGCTAAGCACAGCCAGCAACCTGTTTGTCCTGACCGATGAAGCGCACCGCACGCAGTATGGATCACTCGCTGCGAACTTGCGGCAAGCGCTGCCAAACGCGGTGTTCTTTGGCTTTACGGGAACGCCGATCGACAAGAAGGATCGCAGTACGCTGCACACCTTTGGCAGCTACATCGATCAGTACACGATTGAGCAAGCGGTGAAGGACGGTGCGACGGTGCCGATCTTCTACGAGAGTCGCTTGCCCGAGCTGCGCGTGATCGGACAGACCCTTGATAAGCTGTTCGATCATGTGTTCGCGGATCGCAGTGCAGAAGAACGGACTGCGATCAAAAAGAAGTACGCGACCGAGCAAGCGATCGCGGAAGCGCCGCGTCGCATCGAAGCGCTGTGTATGGATCTGATCGAGCACTATCGCCGCGCGATTGTGCCGAGCGGTTTCAAGGCGCAGATCGTGACCGGAAGTCGTCAGGCCGCTGTGACCTACAAAGAGACGCTCGACCGGCTGAATGGTCCGCAGTCGGCGGTGGTGTTTTCGTCGGGACACAAGGACGAAGCGCGGCTTTTGGCCCATGCCACAAGTGACAGTGAGCGCAAAGATCTGGTGAAGCGATTCCTCGATCCCGATGATCCGCTGAAGATGCTGATTGTCTGCGACATGCTGCTGACCGGATTTGATGCGCCGATTGAACAGGTGATGTATCTGGACTCGCCGCTGCGCGAGCACACGCTGCTGCAAGCAATTGCGCGGGTGAATCGCACGGCGGACAAAAAGGAATACGGTCTGGTGGTCGATTACTGGGGTGTTTCGGAGTCTCTGCAAGAAGCGCTGGCGATCTTTGCGCCGCAAGATGTGGCGCAGGCCATGACTCCCAAGCTGGACGAACTGCCGAGGCTGCAGGCGCGTCATGCAGCGGCGATGCGGTTCTTTTCGGGAATCCCGGTCAACGATCGCAAAGACCTCGATCGCTGCGTGCTGGTGTTGGTGCCGGAAGATGTTCGCGCAGAGTTCGAGGTCGCTTTCCGTCGCTTTGCGCAGAGCATGGATCTGCTGCTTCCCGATCCGAAAGCGCTCGACTACAGCGCGGATCTGGCGTGGCTTGGAATGATTCGCAAATCAGCACGCTCGCGATTTCGGGACAGCTCGATCGATGTCAGCGACTGCGGTGACAAAGTGCGCAAGCTGATTGAGGACGCGATCCTTGCGGACGGAGTCTCGATCTTGGTCAAAGAGGTGAACCTGTTTTCGCCCGACTTTGAAGAGCGGCTCAAAGCGCACAAGAGTCCCGAAGCACGAGCCAGCGAGATGGAGCACGCCGTCCGTCACGAGATTCACACCCGCATTGATGAAGACCCGGCGTTTTATCAGTCGCTGCGCGAGCAGCTAGAGCGAATCCTGACCGAGTATCGAGCGCGTCGAATCGATGCAGCCCAGCAGCTTGAGCTTTTGTCGACGCTGCGGGAAAAGGCCCGGAGTCGTGGACAGACTGCGCAAGACCTGGGAATGACAGAGACGGCGCTGGCGCTGTACGGAATCCTTCATGGTGCGCATGCGGCGGACTCTGCGCTGGATGAAGCGAAGAAGGCCCTGTCGGAAAACATCGAAGCGGCGGTAAAAGAGCATGTCCGCATCGTCGATTGGATTCACAAAGACGACGTGCAAAGGGAGATCCGCAGCCTGGTGAAGCGCAACCTCGCAGCAGCGGGCTTCGTTGATCCAGAGCGCACCGCGCTGACGCTGAAAGTGATCGATCTCCTGAAGGTTCGCCAAGGTCGTTAGGAATCGTTAGGAATCGCCGGAAACCATGCCGATCTTGCATGAACTTCTGTGGGGCAACACCACAATCCGTTACGCGCTTCATCGCAGTGAACGGAAAAAGACGCTGTCTCTGCGGGTCGAACCGGACGGCTCCGTGGTCGTCTTGGCTCCCGAGACAGTCCCAGAGTTACGTATCGCCGCCATCGTCCGCAAGAAAGCGTCGTGGATTGTGGAGCGACTGCGCCGCGTCGGTGATGTTCCGCCCGCGCCAACCCCTCGCAACTATGTAAGCGGTGAGAGTTTTCAGTATCTGGGTCGGCAATATCGCTTGAAGGTTCAGCGCGGCGAAACAGAGGGAGTCCGCCTAAGCGCCGGATTCCTGATCATCACCGTGTCCCGCACCGTCACGGCAGCAGAGCGTCCCGACCATATCCGTTCTCTGCTGATCGATTGGTATCGCCACCACGCGACAGAGCGACTCTCAATCAAAGTCAGCGAGCTATCCGGGCGCATCGGAGTGACTCCGAAGACCGTCCTCATCCGCGAGCCCAAGCAGCGCTGGGGCTCATGCGATGCAAGCGGTGCCCTCCGTCTCAACTGGCGAATCATCCAAGCGCCGCCTACGCTCATCGACTACGTGATTGCGCACGAGCTGATTCACATCCAGCACCCAAACCACAGTCCCACGTTCTGGGCAAACCTGGGAAGGGTGATGCCAGACTATGAACAGAGGCGAGAAACGCTGCGGAAGATCGGGGCGGGGCTTGTCTGGTAGAAACGTTTCGACTTTCCATGCGCGCCACAAGTACGGTACGATAGAACGCAGTGTGCCCAGCCACTCACTGTAGGTGCGTGCTGTCCGCGCACGGCGAGGCTGGCTATGGGGGATCGCATGTCGGACGGGAATGAGCGTGAGCGCAGCGGGGACACTGCTCCCAGCTTGAACGGTGTCTGGTTCCAGCGGGAACGACAGCGGATTGCGGTGGGCCGAAAGTCGCTTGGGCTCCGTCTGGGAGTCCCCGAATACAAACTGGTGATGCTGGAGCAGCGCAAGCAGCAGGTGCCCAAGGAGTGGTTCGGAATCCTTGCAGAGCTAGGGTTTCTGTTTCCGCAGGAAGTGGCAGCAGAACTTCCCCAAGTGTCCGCCTCGCGGAAGGAAACCGCGGTTGCAGAACCCGTCGCGTTGGCTCCTTCCGACAAGGATTCAGGTCCTGATCCGAATCCTGATTCTGAAACAGGGGCTGCATCCTCTCTGGCTTGTATGTCACTGGCAGACGCGATGCGAATCCGTGCAGCGGCTGATGCAGCAAGCGCAAAGTCAGCGCCGCTATCGGAGTCCCAAACAGCGGATTTGGACACGGCAACGCCCGCAGATACATCGTCCGCAGATGCAGAGAACCAGCCATGCGATGATGGGACTCCTTACCGGGGTCATTGGCTGCGGCAGCGGCTTCAGGAAAGAGGAATTCGCACCCGTGACATCGCGAGGATGACTCAGATTTCGCCGTTAGATCTGGGGGCCATCGAGCGGCTCAACCTACCTTTGCCGATGGACTGGATTCCGGAACTCCTCAAGCATGGGGTGTTCACGCTGGCAGAGTCGAAAGCGGTGATGCAACTGCCGCGCGTTACCTCCTCGGTGAAAACTGGGTTGTGGCTGCGGGAGCAGCGCGGAAAGTACGGGCTTTCGCACTCCGATGTGGCGCTGTGGCTCGGAGTCAACCAGTCCGATGTGCGACGAGTTGAGGAACGTCAGTGGCCGCTGCCCGATGAGTGGTTTCCCACGCTCATCGACCTGTTTGTGCCCCCATCGGTTCAGCCGAAGAAGTACGTAGCGCAGACAGTGGACTCTGTGGATTCTGCACCGCCGAACGACATCCCGCCACCGAAGGCTCTGGCACAAAGACAGAGCGCTCCGCAACCCACTACGAGCGTGCCCAAAGCAG
>CALMML010000440.1 GCA_937868485.1 uncultured Myxococcales bacterium
TTTTTCTTCTCGCACACACGGTCTGGAATAACGGGCCGCCCTTGAATGTTTCCAGATCAGTAACTAGCTTCACGAGCGATGTCGCCCACGCCTCGCTGGGCAGCTCTCACGTTTGGAGGATCGTAGCGTTATGAATGGCAAGCCCACTACCTTCCGCTTGTTCCGCAGCCTCGCCCTGTTCACCACCGGGGCACTCATCACCGTCGCCTGCACCAAGGTCAAAGTGAGCTGGGACCAGCAAGCCTCCGCCGCCGCCCCAGGAGGTCAAGCGGTGGTCGCCCCTGCGGTTCCACCAGCCGCGCAGCCGACCTTGCCGCCACCGACGGCAAACCAGATCGCTGATGCTCGCAGCATGTCGCGCACCTTTTCGCAGGTTGCCGAACAAGTCTCCCCGAGCGTCGTGTCGATTCGCGTCGCCAAGAAGCAAAAGATCAAGGTCATGCGGCGCGGCAATCCGTTTGGCCGCGAGTTCCCCTTCCACTTCGGTCCCTTCGGCAGTCCGTTTGGAAGCCCCGACGAAGAAGACGAAGAGGGTGGCAGCGAAGAACGTCAGGGCCCCGTGCAGCGCGGCTCTGGCTCGGGCGTCGTCATCGACACCAAGGGCTACATCCTGACCAACAACCACGTCGTCGGTGACGCCGATGACATCAAAGTCCAGTTTATCGACGGCAAAGAGCTTCCCGCCAAGATCGTCGGAACCGACTCGCGCTCGGATCTTGCTGTCATTCGCGTCGAAGCCAAAGACTATGCGCTCAAGGCCGCCAAGCTCGGTGATTCCGAAAAGCTGCTCGTCGGTGAGTGGGTCATGGCAATCGGCAATCCCTTCGGCCTAGATCACACTGTCACCGTCGGTGTCATCAGCGCCAAAGGCCGCTCTGGCATCGGCGAAAATCGCGGCTCCTACCAAGACTTTCTCCAGACCGACGCGTCGATCAATCCGGGAAACTCGGGTGGACCGCTCGTCAACCTGTCGGGAGAAGTCATCGGCATCAACACCGCGATCCTGGGTCCCGGCGGGAACATTGGCATCGGCTTCGCGGTTCCTTCGGACATGGCCAAGCCGATCGTCAGCGAGCTGCTCACCAGCGGCAAAGTCCACCGTCCGTACCTCGGCATCTCGATGCAGCCGTATGAGTCCGAGATGGCCAAGGCCATGGGCGCTCCCGAAAAAGGCGCACTGGTCGGGGGCCTAAACGCCGGTGGACCTGCTGAAAAGGCCGGAGTCCGTCGCGGCGACGTCATCACCAAGGTCGATGGCAAGCCCATCAGCAACAGCCGCGATGTGCAGCGCCAAGTGCTGACCCACCGGGTTGGGGATGCGGTCTCGCTGGAAGTCTGGCGCGATGGCAAGCTCCTTACCGTCAGTGCCAAAGCGGGAGAGCTTCCATCCGATGACGCCAGTCCGCCAGCCAGCGCGGGTGCAACCGATGAAGCGTCCCAAGCCAAAGCCAAGCTCGGTCTGTCGATGCAGAACCTGACGCCGCAGCTTGCCGAGCGATTGGGTGTCAAGAACGCCCAAGGCGTGGTCATCAGCGGCGTCAAGCCAGGAAGTCCCGCCTCGGAAGCCGGTCTGCAGCGCGGCGATCTGATCCTCGAAGTCGATCGTCATCCGGTACGGTCTATCGAGGAAGCGACCAAGATCCTTGGTGCGCAGCGTCCCGGCGGACACGTCCTGCTCGTCCAGCGCGGAGACAACAGCGTCTACATCCTCATCCGTCCGACCGCGCCGTAACAATATGAGTCCTCGGGGATGCCTCATATTGCATCCCCACAGCGCACTCCTTCCCCTCGTTCCACTTCTTCCAGACCCCGCTTCTTCCAGACTCCGCTTCTTCCAGACCCCGCTTCCGTTACAGCTTGGGATCGGACCATGGCTTTAGGACGGACTCTGTCTGTCTCCACTCCGCGATCGCGGCGCGACGACGCTCACTCTCTCGCTGAAGATGACTCTGCAAGGCGGCCCCAAGCTGAGGATGTGCAAACGCGTGCGCGCTGTACGTCTCGGTGGGCTCAAACCCTCGTGAGATCTTGTGCTCGCCGCCCGCGCCGCCTTCAAACACAGAGGTTCCCCGCGCAATACACGCCGCGATGCTGTGATACAGACAGACGTTGAAGTGAAGGAATGGGAATTCCTGTAGACAGCCCCAATAGCGACCGAACAGACGATCGGAGGACGCAACGTTGAACGCACCAGCAACAACCTGTCCGTCCTTGGAAGCAATCACCAGCTCTAGCGGCTGTGGCATCGTCAAAAACAGCTGCTCATAGAACGCCTGATTCAGCCAGCGCCGTCCCCACAGGAGCTTATCCACCGTCGAGCGATGCAGTGTATGCGCAAGCTGCGCGTACAGCGACAGATCGCGCTTCAGATCCTCGTACCGGAGCGTCTCAAGCGTGATTCCTTGCTCTGCAGGTGCGGCCATTTCCCGGCGCATCGCATTGCGTCGCTTCGACGAAAACCGCGCATAAAATGCATCTTCACTGCGATAGCCCGGATTCACAAAGTGATACTGAAAGTCGATCCGCTCCGTCAGTCCGTGCGTCGCACAGAGCGCACTCTGTTCTTGCGTAGGAAACAGAACGTGCAGCGCACCAAGTCCCAGCTTCTGCATCAGCTGCTTCGACGCAGACACAAGCTGTTCTGTGATCTCGTGTTGATCGGATTCCGAAAGTCCCGACGCAAACAGAATGCGACGACCGCTCACCGGAGTAAACGGAATCCCAAACACCAGCTTGGGATAATACGGAATCCGCGCACGCTCCGCCGCCGCTGCCCATTCCCAATCGCGGCTGAAGTCTCCGTCGCTGCCATCTTTGAGATACGCCGGCGCAACCGCCAGCAGCGATGATCCTTGACGAACCACCGCATGACACGGAGTCCAGCTTGACTGAGGACTTGCGCAGCCACTTTGTTCAAGTGCCGCCAAAAAGCGCCAGTCTACAAACGGATTGTCCGTCGGTGAAAGCAGTGCGTTCCAGTGCTCACACGGAATCGCTGCAATCGCTTGCACAAAAGAGACTGACCGCGCGGACATCACATTCCCTACTTAAACGGAAGCGCCGGAGGCTGCCGACGCGGAGCTGCTGCATCACCACCACCAACGCGAGTCTCACTGTTATTGGTCACACAGCGAAGCAGCGCGCGAATCGCAGCCAGATCCTTGCGCGCACCCGCCAGTTCTAACGCAGCAGCGGGATCGGCGTACAGCA
The DNA here is from genome assembly GCA_937868485.1 of uncultured Myxococcales bacterium. Classification (GTDB taxonomy): domain Bacteria; phylum Myxococcota_A; class Polyangia; order Palsa-1104; family JAEUJZ01; genus JAEUKA01. Next base: position 3,211 of record CALMML010000440.1, read on the forward strand.
CCACGTCTTCGGATGCATCAACCACATACGCGCCGTAGTCCTTCAGTGCTTGCGCCAACCGGAGCCCGCCCGCAGTCAATCCCAGCGACGACAAATCGGCATCCACAGGAATCGAAACGAGCTGTCCCATGGGAACCTCTCCCTTGTATTTTGCGCGCGCACCATCATCGACTTTGCTCGCAGGCCACACCGGATCGCAGGAATCACTCGGTGTAGATCCAGACACAATGCACTTCATCTGGGAGTGCGGAATCGCGAGTGCCAGCGCGTGCTTGATGCCGCTGCTCAGCTCTCCTTTGCGAATCAGTCCAGCGATGGCACTGCCTCCGTAGGCACGCTCTCCCCCTTTGCCGATTCCACTGCCTGTCAGCGAGTTGCGCGTGTACCCAAACACATCAAATCCACCGCTCGCGGAAGGCCGCGCATGCCAGGTTTCATCAACGAACTGATGCTTGGGCTCGATGATGTGAAGGTGCGCATCGGTGTTTCCGTAGTCGCAGACTCCGCTGCCAACAAACGCAGGAAGTGCAGCTTTCGCCGTCGCTGGAATCCGAACATTGGGAACCGTCAGCGCTGGCATTCCGTAGCAAGTCTGTTGGCTCAGCGTGCTCAGCGGATCGGTGGACTTTGCGATGAAGATCGGATGACTCCACTCTTCTGCATTGAGCGCGACACGAAGCTCCGCCCCGGTTGTGGATCGATAGCGAAGCTGCTTGGTGCAGGCTCCATCGGCGGCTTCCCACGTTGTTGCGCATGAATACGGAGCCGTCGCTGCGCACGCAATCGGAGTGTTCCATGGTGAGTCCGCCGAAAAAGGCCACTTGGCGGGATCTCTCACGGTCGTAGGAAGCGCGTCCCACACAGCATCTTCATCGAGCACCGCGTCCGACGCACAAGACCACGCCACGCAGCACAGCCCAAGGCCCAGCGCCCACGGACGCACAAAAAACGCGAAAACAGACCACATTCCCTTGCTCATGTTGCTTCCAAGGAACTAGCACAGCTCATCGATGTTTCACGCAAAGACACAGACCAAGCGACGGAGATTCCGTCGACGAGAACTCCGCTACAGCGGCTGAAAGCGATGCGGACCCCCGATGCGACGCTCGTCAAAAAAGCGAGTCGCCATCTGCAAGTGAAGCGAAAACGCGAAGTGCGGCTCCAGTCCTTGCGTACCGAAGATCACGCCGCGCTCCGACACCTCGTGGTTGGGCACAAACGAAGGCAGATCACTCGCGCGCAGCGTCGGACCCAGCGTAAACAGTAGGACTCTGTTGGGCCGAGGCTCCGTGCTCGCAAAGTGATACGGAACCAGCTTGCTTGGATCGATCACAAGGCCCGCTTCTTCGCGAACCTCACGCGCGGCGCCTTGCTGCCACGACTCGAACTCTTCGACGAAGCCACCGACCAGCGCGAGCTTGCCAAGCTGCGGCTCGATCGCGCGACGAACCACCAGCAGCCCGGTCTGCTCGCCCACCGTCACCGGCAGAAGCACCAGCGCAACGGGGATCGGATTGGCGTACACATCCGCACCACAGCTTGGGTTTTGACACTTGCGCGGATAGCGCAGCGGCCTCGCAAACTCACGCCCACAGTACGAACAAAACGAGTCTCTGGGATTTCGCATTGGCTGTCTTTCCATCGATTCCAAGAGCGGCCAGTTCATCCATCGGCCCATCAACATCGCCGACCTTGTCATTTTCTTCGACTTGGCCGGTGAAAGGCAAAAGGCTTGCGCACTCGAATGAACGAGAAGCGGATGCGCCGCGAAACCAGCTCATCTCACTGGCTCGCCACGCGCATCGGCTCATGGTGAATTACTTCTTGTCGGAAGGACTGTCAGCGTCGGGGGATGGAGTCTGGCCGGAAGAGATGATCTCGTCGATCTGGTTCCACTCAGACGTCGCTGCACGCGCCCATCCGTCGGACACCTGGCTTGGCGAGATCGTCGACTCTTGCACCGGCGGTGTCTCGGAAACCACCGGCGAAGCGTGCGCGACCTTGTCTTTGCGCGACTCTTCTTCGTCGCTCGCTTCGTGTTCAGCCTGAAGCTGAGCCAGCAGCGCACCGAGCGGCAGCTTGTTTTCAAACTTCGGTCCATCGACCGGCTGCTGCGGCATTTCCACGTCGCGACCCGCTTGGAACACCTTGTCGCACGCCGTACGGAAACGCTTCCACAGCGCTTCCTGCTCTTTGCGCGGAGCCGGTCCAATCCGTCGCCACTCAGCCATCAGCTGCTTCAGCTCTGCCTCGGCAGTGTCTTGCGCAACGTCTTCACGATTCGCCAGCTCTTCAGCCTTTTGACAGACCTCTTCCTTCTTCTTTTGATTGCCCGCGCGCTCTTGATCGAGCTTGTCGAACATTCCCTTGCGACGCTCGAAGAAGGCATCGCAGCCCTTGCGGAACCGCTGCCACAGCGCGTCGTTCTGTTCCTTCGGCGCCGGTCCGATCAGCTTCCAGTCCGCCTGGAACTTTTTGATAAGCTCCGCCGACGCCTTAAAGTCCGTCGACATCACCAGCCGCTCGACGCGAATGCACAGCTCTTCCTTTTTGCGCTGGTTGTCTTCGCGATCGGCACTGACTTCGGCCAGGTGCGCTTTGCGCTTGTCGAAGAACACGTCGCACGCTGCCCGGAACCGCTTCCACAGCGCTTCTCCCTCGGCCCGCGACGCATGAGGCACCGGCCCAAGCTGCTTCCAGTCCGCCTGCCAGCCCTTCACCTGATCCGACGCAGCCTTAAAGTCCGAGATCTCCGTCAGTCCTTCGACCTTCTGGATCAGCTCTTCACGCGCCTTCAGGTTTTCCGCACGCTCGGCTTCCCCGGCGCTGCGCACCTTTTCGTAGACCAGATCCGCCGTCGACTTAAAGCGCTGCCACAGCGCCTCTGACTTCTCTTTCGGCGCCGGTCCCACCGACTTCCACTCCGTCTGGAGCTTCTTCAAGTGATCGGCAGCCGCTTGCGGATCGATATCCAGATCGCTCTGCACCACTTGCAGCAGCTCATCGACCTGCGCACACAGCGACTCCAGCTTCGGGACATTGGCAAAACGCTCCCAGTCTTTCTGCTCGCGCAGCGCTTGCACCCGAATCACCAGCTTGCTTCTCGCTTCGTCGTAGCTCAGACGAGCCTGACGTCGCTTCTCTTGCGGCAGCGAGGTCAGCGTCATCACCGACTCTTGCGCCTCTTTGAGCGCTTGCTCCGCTTGCTTCAGACCCAGATCTTCTTGCTCGGCCAGCTTCATCAGCTTGTCCGACAGCGCTTGCAGCTTCTCCAGGTTCTTTTCTAGATCCTCGACGCGCTGCTTTTCTCGCTGCTGACGCTGCTCGCTGTCCTTTGCCAGCTCCGCATCGCGCTCCGCCTGACGAGCCCGCTGAATCGTATCGCGCTTGGCTTGCTGCTCGGCACGCTGCTTGTCTTGCTCGACGCGACGCTCTGCCCAAATGCGCTTCTGTTCCTCGTCGCGCGCATCTTGCTCACGACGCTTTTGCTCGGCCACTTCTTTGGCTTCGGCTTCCGCTTTTTCAAGCTGCGCCATCCGATCGAGCAGCGCCTGAGCCGCCGGATTCACCGACGAAGCAACCTGTCCCGCACTGCGAGCCGCCTGCTTCTTGGCAAAGACTTCTCGACGCTCAATGTAGCGCGCGGATGCTCGCTCAAAGCGCTTTGACACCGCATGCGACGACGGAAGCTGCGGAAGCTCTGCCCAGCGCTTGCGAAGGCCCGCCAAAAACGACTCGGCATCCTCAAAGTCATCGGTCTTTGCGGCCATTTCCAGCTTGCGGCACAGCTCTTCTCGCTCAGCCGCCGACGGATCCGACGCCGGACTCGCCGCTGGAGTCTTGTGAACCGCTGCCGACTTGCTCGTCGCTGGCTTGGCTGCTTTTGGGGCCGGAGCACCTTGCGGCAGCCGCTCTTCCGCAGCCGTTCGCACAACCTTTAGCTTGGCCCGCGTCGCCACCACACGAAGCTGCGACTCTGCCGAAATTCGCCCCAGCGCTTCGAGCAGCAGCTCTTTGGGTCCGTCGCTAGAGGCCAGATCCGCCAGCACCGCTTCGTCGCGAACCGCTGCCAGTGCCTGCTTGCGCAGCTTGCTGTCCTTGGCTTTGCGAACTACGTCCGCCAGCAGCTTGTCGTCGCGCAGACGCTCCAGCGCAGCTTGCTGAACCGCGTGAAAGGCCGACCGACAGACCACATCGACCAGTGCCTTCGACGACGACAAATACGCCACTGCGCTCAGACTCTCCGACTCATCTTCGTCAGACAAAGCCGTCGACAGCAGCAGCTCGCTTCGCTTGTCCGCCGCATCGCGACGAAGCGCCTCGTCTTCGTCGTGCTCTGCAACCTCTTCGAGCAGGGCTGGATCGCTGATCTTCTTGAGCGCCAGCCGTCGCACCCGCGCGTCCTTGTCCCGCCGAACCACCTGTCCCAGCTCTATCACGTCCTCGGGAGTCAGGCTCTTGACGGCGTCAATGCGAATGGCCGGGTCGCTGTGCTTCCAGCGAGGTCGAAAAAGGTCAAAGAATCCCATCGTTTAGCGCTCCATAAACCAGGACGGAAAATATACACGATTCTCGCCCGTGCTCAGGAAGTCGGTGGCTGCGACAAATCAAAAACACCTACTTGTGCTGCGGCTAGGGAAACGTCCGCTCGCTTGGTATATGATGAGGCCACTTCGCCAAGCCTTCGAAGGACCGATCTGTCCCATGCGTTCACTACTGCTATCGACGCTGTTCTGTGCCCTGCTCCTGCAAACTGGCTGTAAAGCCAGCTACCCAAACTGTGAGGCAGACAACGACTGCCCCGGCCACGCCGAAGGACGAGAGTGGTGCGTCAACGGCAAGTGCCAAGCCTGTCGTCCGACGGGAAACGACTGTGGCCCCGGCCAAGCGTGCAATAACGGACGCTGCGAAGCGGTCCCCGGCTGGTGCGGCAAGCACAGCGACTGCCCGTCGGGACTGTGCGAACAAAACCGCTGCGTGGCCTGCAAAAACGACAGTGGCTGTCCCGGTGGTGGTCGCTGCAACGCCGGTCGCTGCGAGCAAGACAACCGCAAGCCGTGCAAGACCAGCGATGAGTGCGCCGAGACGGAAGACTGCGTCGCGGGCCGCTGCACTCCCGCCGGAGGCAAGCGCTACGCCGCCGATCAGTGCACGCTTCAGACGATCTACTTCAGCAGCGATCAGTACGATCTATCGCCCGTCAACACGCCGGTTGTCGATGCCGACTCCGAGTGCATCAAGAAGGTCGGCAAGCCGGTCAACATCGTCGGCTACACCGATCCACGCGGCACCATCGAATACAACCTGTCGCTGTCGGAAAAGCGCGCGCAGGCGGTGAAGCGTCGACTTCAGAACCTCGGCGTGCCGGATGCCAATTTGGCGACGGTACCTCGCGGTGAGCTGGACGCGACGGGCATCGACGAATCGAGCTGGGAAAAAGACCGTCGCGTGGAGGTAACGTTCCGATGAAAAGGAAAGTGGTGCTGCTCTCGCTGGGTCTTTTGGCATCGTGCGTTACGACCGACGAAGGTCGCCGGATGCAGGAACAGATCCTGGAGCTTCAGCAGCGCTCGCTCAAAAACGAGCTGGGTGGGGTTGAGCTAAAAAACGAGATGCAGAAGCAGGCCGACGATCTGCGCAAGCTGCTCGATGAAGCAAAGCGTCTGACCGTCAGCTTGGCCGATGCATCGCAAAAAGCCGAGCGCGTGCAGCTTGATATCATGCAAGTGCAAGGCAAGTTTGACGATATCCAAAAGCAGCTAGATGGACTTCAGCGTAGCTTTTCGGATTATCGCAATCAATCAGACAACAAGCTGGGTCAGATCAGCAGCACGCTGGCCAAAAATCCGCCCATTCCTGAAAGTCCTGACGCGCTGTTTACCGAAGCGCAGACTCACTATCAGGCCGGACGCTATGCGGAAGCGCGCTATATGCTGGATGCCTTCATCACTCGCCATGCTTCCGACGGACGAGCCGCGCGCGCACAAGCAATGGTTGGCGACTCACACTACGCGGAGGGAAAGTATCGTTACGCGATTTATGCGTATACGAAAATCCTCGATAATTTCCCGCGTAGTGAAGAAGTAGAGATTGCTATCTTCAAAAATGGTCAGTCGTTCTTGCAGCTCAAATACTGCAAAGAAGCCAAGGCCTATTTTGAACAGTTCCTCAGTCGCTATCCGAAAAGCAAGTTCCGCAGCGAAGCCAACGAGCGACTCAAAGAAATCTCGCAAAAGTCCAAAGATCGAAACGCCTGCACCACGTCGTAGCCTGCTTGCTCGGCTTCGTCGCGTATAAGACGATCGCCGAGTGTTGCTTTGCGGCGTATCGCGTAAAGAGGGATTTCCCTCGCGGCGCAGATTGCCGTAACATGGCCGCCCATGTCGCAAGTCGGTCCAGGTCAGGCTTCTGGCGCTTCCTATCGAGGGGAGTTTCCCGTCGCATTTGGCCGATACTTGCTGCTCAAGCGGCTGTCACGCGGCGGCATGGGCGAAATCTTTTTGGCCAAGGTCGGTGAGATCCAAGGCTTTGAAAAGTTCGTCATCATCAAAAAAATCCTGCCGCAGCTCGCCGCCAACGATGACTTCATCACGCGGTTTATCGACGAGGCGCAGGTCGCGATCAAGCTCAACCACGTCAACATCGCGCAGGTCTTCGAAGTCGGTCGCGTCGACGGTGAATACTTCTTAGCGATCGAGTTTATCGACGGACGCGATCTGCGGCGATTGCTCCGTCGCTGTCGTGAGACAGGCACGAGGCTGCCGATCGATCTGTGCGTGTTCATTGCGCGCGATCTGGCGGCGGGTCTGGCCTACGCGCACCGTCGGACCGTGGCCAAAGGGCAAGCGCTTTCGCTGGTTCACTGTGACATCTCGCCGCCGAACGTGATGGTGTCCTACGAAGGCGAGGTCAAGATCATCGACTTTGGCATCGCGCGATCGGCCCTGCGCACCGCCGACAGCAACCCAAACATTGGCTTCGGCAAGTTCGGCTACATGGCGCCCGAGCAGCTGATTCGTGGCGGCGTCATCGACCGACGGACCGACATCTATGCGGCGGGTGTGGTGCTGTACGAGCTGCTGACCGGCGAGCGGCTGTATCAGTTTCCCGAGGGAACGGACTATCGACAAATGGCGCGCACGGTCTGTCAGGGAAACTACCTGGCTCCGTCGCTGCGTGATAGTCGCCTGGATGCATCGATGGATGCGATCTTGGCCAAAGCGCTGGCGGTCAAGCAAGAAGACCGGTATCAGACGGCGGAAGAGTTCCGCGATGCGCTCCAGCACAAGCTGTCGTCGCTCAATCCGACCATCTCCCGGATCGACTGGCGCGCGTGATGGATGAGCTGTTTTCGACGGAGCGTCAGACCGAATCCGATGAGCTGGCACAGATGCGAGCGCTCGACTCGTCGGCGTTCAAAGAAGAGCTGGGCGACGCCAAGAGCCACACCGTGACGTTTGCGCGCGCGCTCGACGGAGCACCAGCGGAAGCTGATGCGACGACGGTGACACCGCAGCTGGAAGAAGAAGCCAAGACGACGATGGTGTCGTCGGGACGAATCGAAAGCAGCGAGGCAGCAGCGGGATCGCTCAGCCTGACACCGAGCTATTCGCAGACCTCGGCGCAGCGCAAGATGTGGGGACTGCCGCTGCTCCTCGGGGTGCTGGCGTTCGGGTTCGTGGTGCTGATCGGGCTGCTGCTGTGGCCGCGTTCTCCCGTCGATGTGCCGCCGAAGCAGCCAGACCCGCCCGTGTCCAGTCAGCCGGTCGTGGAAGCGCTGCCGCACCCTGCCCCGCCGCCCGATCTGGCGACGACGCCAAGTCCGCCGATCGAGACCAAGACGCCGGTGGAGCCGACCAAGCCCGCGCCGATTCGGAAGCCGGTGACAAAGCCCGTGACGACAACGACCGCGAAGCCGGCGAAGGAACCGATCGCGCCCGAGGCGGTCGATCGCAAGTTCCAGCAGGTCCGCGCCGAGTACCTGGACTTTAAGCGAAACTTTGGCGCGCGGCTCGAAGAGAGCTGGCAGCAGATCCTGTCGGACATTGCGCTGGGACGTCGCGATCAGCGGGTGTGGGATGCACTCGATGCGCTGCGCAAAGAGATGAAGTCCGTTCGCGAGCTGAGCGCAAAACAGAAGTAAGACGCACGAATAAGAAGCATGCAAGATGCCTCATATAGACAATATGAAGCATCCAATCTGCCTCTTATCTTCAATATGAAGCATCGAGCGTACTTCTTATTGCGGGATCGCGTGCGGAGGGTGCGTCACATGGCCCGCAGTCTGATGCAGCACTGCGGGCACTGAAGGCAGAGGATTCCGTTAGCGCGGCTTGGGCTTTTTGGCCCCTGAGCGATCGCTCTGATCGTCGGACTGAGGCGCTTTGACTTCGGCCTTTTCGGCCTTCGCTGCAAGCTCCGTCGGATCGGTGATCACAAACTCTACGCGACGGTTGTCGGCACGACCCTTCACGGTGGCATTGCTGGCGACAGGACGCAGCGGACCAAAGCCTTGGGCTTCCATGCGCGAGGCTTCGACTCCGTAGTCGGTCAAAAAGCGCATCACGCTCTTCGCACGTCGATCGGATAGCTCGATGTTGTATTCACGCTTGCCGCGATCATCGGTGTGACCTTCGATGCGGATGCGACGAATCACACGCTGCGCTTTGAGCGCATCACCGACGGCTTGCAGCACCGGGAAGCTGTTCTTTAGGATCACATCCTTGTTGGTCGCAAAGAACACCGGCATCAGGATCTGGAGCTTGCCATCTTGCACAATCACCAGTCCGGGGCAGCCGTTCTTCTTTGGATCAGGATGCGGTGCACCAGGCTTGTCTGGACACGCATCTTCTGGATCCACCACGGTGTCGCGATCACGATCAGGAAGCGGACAGCCGAGCTTGTCTGGATCAGGCTTTGGTCCCTTGTGAAGATCGGGACACTGATCGATGTGATCGAAGACTCCGTCGCCATCGCGATCAGACGCAGGACATCCCTTGCGCGCAGGATCGGGGCTTGGACCTTGATGAACATCGGGACAGAGATCCTCGGCATCGGCTACGCCATCGGAGTCGCGATCCAGCAGCGGACAGCCAAGTCGCGCAGGATCAGGAGTCGGTCCCTTGTGAACATCGGGACAGAAGTCATCGCGATCGAGCACAGCATCGCCATCGCGATCCTGAAGCGGACAGCCGCGTCGCGCAGGATCGGGAGTCGGTCCTTTGTGAACATCGGGACAGAGATCTTCACGATCCATGACGCCATCGCGATCACGATCAGACAGCGGACAGCCGGGACGCTGCGGATCGGGCTCTGGTCCTTGCGGAACGTCTGGACAGTGATCGCGCTCGTCGGGAACTCCGTCACGATCCCGATCGGAGACAGCCTTCGCAATCGGAGCATAGGCCAGGCGAAACAGCAGCCGAACATCAGGGGTTCCCGGCTCGCGAAGGATTCCGGTTCCTGCCGCAAGGCCAAGCTGGACCTGATTCTGGATGTTGTAGTGTCCGCCGAGCAAAAGCTCCAAGCTGGTGTAGTCCGCTCCGAAGGGTTTTCCACCGAGGACGACGGTGCTGAGCAGCGCTTCGGGACCGATCGCAAAGCGGCGATCCCAGTCTGCATACGCCAGCGCCGCACCGAGCTGAAGTTCCGATCCCATGCGACGACCGTCTTCGCCAAAGCTGGCGTTTCCGAGCAGCGCTTCGGGACGATAGTAAAAGCCCGCCGTCACCGACCACAGCAGATGACGGGCCAGTCCAGAGAGCACAAGCTTCGGAAAGACACGAACGCCACGATCGCCACTCTGCGCAGGCAAGCTATCGGTGAGAAGCCGCAGCGGAACCCACAGCGACGCGCCCAGGCTCAGGGATACAGGTCCGCGATACGGCTGACCAAACAGACGAACCATCAATCCAAAGCGAGGATCTCCGACGGCAACACCATCTTGCGGAGTGACGCCTCCTGCTGGCGTTCCGCGCTCTAGCCAGATGACCGGAAGCGACGCAGTGATCAGCACGCGATCCAAAAAGGAACCCGCGAGATCCACATGCGTCAGAAGCTGATGCTCGATGATTGAGACCGTCTGCTGTTCTCCTCCATTTGCGGTCTGCGCACGCACAATCAGCGGGTTGTGCGCGTAGTTCAGCGTCAGTCCAGCGGCAAAGTAACGAACCGATGAATACCAAGGATGATCCACCGCGAAAGACCACTCTCCAGCGGCGGTTGGTTCATAGCGATTGAGCTGAAATCCTTGCTGTTGCGCCCAAGCAGGGGATGCCGTCCCACACAGAGCCACGACACAGATCACAGCCATCGCTGCACGAAGCAACGAAAGACAGAGCAAGCGTGCGTACATGGAAGTTCTCCTGATTCACTGCGGAGTACGTGTACGGAGAAGGACCGTTAGTTCATCGGATAGGAAGAGCGCACCGTGCGACGAGTCCGACGACGGGTACGCAGAAGGATCAGAGATCCCAGCGCAAAGGAAAAAAGCTCCAGACCCGATGCAGAGAGCGGCAGCGAGCCACTTTGGCTACAACCAAACGCCAGACCACCACCCGACAGCTTCAGCGACAGCAGATCGGTCGTGCGCGAGACGGTGTTGCTGCTCGGATCGGGATCAGAGAGCGGGTTGCCTTGACCATCGGTTCCGCCAACCGTGACATCCACAGGAATCGTCGTTGCGCCAGACGGTGGCAGCACCTTGATGACAATCGGCGTCGCATCCGCTTGTGCCGCAATCGGAGCCGTTCGCACGCAGGTCACACGCTGTTCCGTCGAAGAACAAGTCCAGCCGTCGCCCGCCTTCACATCTTGCAGCGTCGAGCCCGCCGGAATTTGGTACGTCACCGTCGCGCCTTCCGCCACGCCCGGACCGTTGTTGTGAACATTGATCGTGTACGTCACCGCCGGATCGGTCGCAGACTTCGACTCCGTGACCGTCACCACCAGATCCGGTCCGAGCGGCGCAACCAGCACGCTGTTGCTCGCGACGTTATCGGCTGGATTGGCATCGACAAAGCCCGGTGGCAGCGTCGCCGTCACCGTGTAATCGACCGACTGGCTCATCTGCTCGGTGGGAAGCGTTGTATCGACGGTGTAGGTCAGCGTTCCACCCGCAGGAAGCGTAATCAGCGACGGAAGTGCGCCCATTCCCGAAGCAGAAGGACACACCGCACCACCGCTCGCCGAGCAGCTCCAGCGCGTCGTGTTTTGGGCGCTGGGACGAAGGACATCGCTCAGCATGCCGCCGGCGACCGCACTGCTGCCGCTGTTCTTCACGGTGACGGTGTACGTTACGGCACTGCCCGGTGCGAGGCTGGCATCCCCCGGCTGTCGCGCCAAAGAGACGCTGAGATCACTGCTGATGGCCGCGCAGGTCTTGGTGGTCGTGTCGCAGCTTCGTCCGCCACAGTCCGCGTTGCTGTTGCAGCCGCAGGTTCCGCCCGGAAGACAGACGCCACCGACGGTGTCCGGCTTGCAGTTGCTGGTGTTGGTGGGCGAACACTGGGTACACGTCCGCGTATTCGCATTGCAGATCGATCCGCTCGGGCAGTCCGCGTCCATCTTGCAGACGCACTGCGGTGGCGACGTCGTCTGATCACAGACAGGAGCCGTCACCGGACAGTCATTGCTGGTCGCGCAGGTCGAGATCTGAAACACCGTCGGTGCGCCCGGAGCGCTGCCATTTCCCGTCGGCCAAGTAGAGGGCTCTGCGTTGCCTTGCGACGTTGCGGTCTGGCCCTGGCTGCTCACGCTGGCTTGGTTGGCCACCAGTCCGGTTGCGCCACTGTTGACGGTGACACGAAAGATGAGCGACGAAGGTCCATCCGCAGTGCTGAAGGTTCCGCCTTGGGTTGCGTTCGCGCCGGTTCCCAGACGACCAACCACCGTTCGCGTTGCTGCGACGTATTCAGCTTGGTCATCGCCCGTCGCATCGGTCTTGTTGCCGCCATTTACGCCCGTCACTTTCAGCGAGCCCGGCACAAACGTCACTTGCGAGGGCAGCGGATCGCTCACCGAGACATTGACCGCACCGTCGGAGCCATTGTTGGCCACCGTCAGCGTATACTCGATCGTGTCACCGGGCAGAACCCGTCCGTCGCTGCGAGTCACATTTACGAAGGTCTTGCTGCTGCCCGAAAACACCGGACGCACCGCTGTGATGCTGGTGAGCAGACCGCCCAAGAAGACCTCATCGCCGCTCGTTTGAGCTTCGACGCTGACGCTGGTGTCTCCCACTTTGAGGTTGCCGGTGATGTCGAAGATGTCGATGTCGACGCCGCTCATGCTGGCAGGTCCGCCGGTCATTTGCGGAAGGTCGCCCGCGACGGAAACAGGGCTGCCCAGCCGAGATCGCGTGCTGTTGAAGACGTTGTCGACGGGGTTCTGTTGATCAGAAATCGCCGTGCCATTGATGCGCAGCGCATCGCCTTTGATGTCGGCATCGCCTTCGTACGAGATCATGCCCAAGCGGCCTTCAGCGCCGGTCGTCGGAATCGTGAGTCCCGAAAGCGTCGCGCTGACCTTGCTGTTGCTGAGCAGATCGAAGCCGTCATAGAGCGCCAAGCGACGAACGGGCTCGCTGTCCAGCTTGTAGACGACCGACAGATACCAGCCACTGTAGGTGATGTCGTTAGCGAGGTTGCCTAGCTCGAAGCTGTTGAAGCCACCGACGCGAAATGCGCCATTTCCCAGGCTCCGCACGATGGCGGTGACATCGGCAGATGCTTGGTAATAGCTTGCGCCGCCGTAGCCTACGCTCTTGATGTCAGCGGTCTGCGCGGTAAGCACCCGCGAAAACGAACCAGGACGCTCTAAGAGCACGCTTTCATTGCCAATTGCCCCTGCACGCAGGGTGGACCAATAAAGTCGCGCGTAGGTCACTGTGGCGCCAGCGGGAAGGGTTAGGACCGCGCTGCTCCGCGATACATTGGACGTGTTCAGGACGCCCGCAGAGGCCTGACCGCTTCCGGGTGCGTCCGATCGCCAGTAGGCATCGATTCCCGAGTCTCCGAGCCCGAGCAGCCCGCACAGCAGATAGTCAACGCTGCCCACCACGGGCTGAGGAACACCAGCTCGGCAGTCTTGACCGACGGTGTTTCCGATCACCACAAAGTTGCCGCGATCGTCGGTTTGAAAGCGCTTTGTGGGTGCTGCGTCCGCCTGCGGAATGCCC
>CALMML010000441.1 GCA_937868485.1 uncultured Myxococcales bacterium
TCGGGCGTTTAACTCAGCGGTAGAGTGCAATCCTCACACGGTTGAAGCCGTTGGTTCAAGTCCAACAACGCCCACAGAAGAAGCCAGCTAGCATCCCTAGCTGGCTTTTTTGTTTTCTGCGCATCGCTTGGCTCTACACACGCAGACTGAGCGACGGTGTTTCCCCTGATACAATGCGGTCATGATTGAGTGGCTGATGTTTCCGGGTGAGTTCACAGCAGAGCTACCGCGACGGCTGGCGAAGGTCTGGAAAGGATCGGCGCTGTGCTCGGTGCTGAGGCTACCCAAAGCAAACGTGGTGACGGTCGTCGAGCCGCTCGATGTGCGCGCCGTGCGAGCGCCAAGCTGGCCCGATGTGCTGTCGGACTGGGTCGATATCCACGAAGAGCCGATGTTTCCTTCTCCGCTCTTGCCCGTCGCTGGTGAAGTGCTGTCGGAGTCAGGCCCGGACGTGCTGTGCTTGTTCGCCGATCCCAGCCAGCCCGAGCGCATCCGTGGCGGCATTGCCTTCTACGAGCGCGGCGGTCTGCGAGAGCTAGAACAGGTCGGACGAGCCGCCGTGGCGTGGCAAAAAGGACAGCCGCTGGGTCGTCCGCGCGTGACGGACTTTCGCTCGCAGCTGTTTTCGTTTGGAAAAAAGATGGCGGACTCGCGACGCGAAAGTGATCTGTTCCAGCGAGCCGATGCAGCCCGAGCCGTCACCGCTGAGATGGTGGTCGCGCGCGCACTCCAGAAGGTGCTGGATATCGATCCGCCGTCGCTGCCTGACTTGGTGCAGGTGCTGGAACGAAGTGGCCGAGCCAAGCTGACGATGCAGTAACCGCTTCCGCTTCGCGTCTCGGCAGAAGCGAATTACATGTCGGTGCTGGACAGATCCGCAGGCTTGCTCATGTCGACAGACGAGGTCGAGCTGCCCGGCGCTTTGCAGAAGCCGCCCTGCGCTCGCGTGTTGCCAGCCAACTCGCAGTACAGACCTTCGCTACAGTCCTCGTCGAGCTGACAGCGCTCGCCTTCACCTTGCTTACACGAAGCCGTCACGGCCAAAAACAAAAGCGCGAAAAAGACTCCGCAGCGACGCAGCTTGGTCATCATCCTAGGTTCTCTCTATGAGGCGATGGTTCCGCCGGTCGTCGGGACAGATACCGCACCGGCAAGAGCCGTCTACATAGCACGAGCCTTCTTATCTGTCGCGACCCGTTTTCGTGCCCAGGCCCGCGTTGAGTTACCATGCAGGGATGAATCGACTCGTGTGGCTCCTCGGGGCCGTCGCCTTCGCCTACTTCGCCGTCACAGTGCCGATCGGAAAACGCACGCTGTGGGGACATGTGGTGCGCATTGCCCGGACGCCGGAAGCACAAGATCTGGCCGACGGAGCCAAAGAGACCGCGCGGGATGTCGCACGCAAAGCACAAAAAGAAATCGACGATCAGCGACGGGAAAAACCGGCACCACTCGCGCAGTAACGGCTCGTCGCAGCTCACTCGGTGGTGAGCCCAGCGATCGTGCGATTGGATTTGTTGGAAGGAAGTGAGCCCGCAGCGGGCAGCGTGAAAGCCGCCGCTGCGAAGCGATCAGCCGATGGAAGCGTTACGACTGACGGACGCGACCCATGGCGAGCAGCAGACCGGCGTGGTTCGGATCCAGCTCGAGGCCGCGCTCGTACATACCGACGGCCTTCGGACCTTCGCCGAGCTTTTCGTGGATCTCGCCGAGGTGCAGATAGACATCGGCGCGCGTGACTCCCGAGTTCGGGTCCAGGTTCTGAAGCAGCATCGATCGATAGATGCGACGCGCCTTTTCCCAGTCCGACTGGTGCATGTACAGCCGACCGAGCGCAATCAGCGTCGGCAAGTGACCCGCGTCGATGCTGTAGGCCGCGTTGTACTGCTCGAGCGCCTTCAGCAGCTCGCCTTCCTTTTCCGCAATCGAGGCCAAGCGGAAGTGGATGCGCGCCAGATCCTTGCTGCGACGACCCTTGGCAGTGCGCTCGACGAGCGTCTTATACAGCGGCAGCGCTTCCTTGGTGCGACCGGCGTTGTAGTAGATCTCGGCCAGCGGCTCGACGACCTGAATGTCGTCTGGAGCCAGCTTGTACGCACGCTGTAGCACCGGCAGAGCACCCTCGGGAGACTTCAGCTCGTTCACGTAGAGTCGGCCCAGCTCGATGAGCAGTTCCTTCTGCTTGGCCACGTCGAGCGACTGCATCCGCTCTGCCCGAATTTCGAGCAGCGCCGCGACGCGACGGAAGTCACCACGCGACCGCGCCTGCTTTTCCAGCGCTTCAGCGACTTCGACGTTGGTCGGATCGGCCTGGAGCGCTCGCTCGTAGTACGGCTCGGCAGCGGCATCGCCCTGACGCTCGGCTTCCATTCGACCGAGCCGATAGTACAGCTCCGCCATCTCCACCGAGGTCTTGGCCAGTCGCACCGCTTTTTCGAGCGTCGCCTTGCAGCGCGCCCAGTCGTGCTGCGACTCGTAGATCCGCGCGAGCGACATCAGCGCACGGACGTGGTTTGGATCAAGCTCCAGCACGCGCTCAAGCAGCTTCTTGGCCTGCTCGGGAGCCTGCACCTTGCCTTCCCAGATCTCGGCGGCACGCAGCAGCAGCGAGATTTCCTCGTCGAGCTTGTTCAGCTTGTGCGAGGCATCGGCGTGACGAACCAGCACGTCGACCAGCTCGTACCACTTTTCGCCCGCTTCGAGCAGTCGCTCCAGATCCGCTTGTGCGTCGGGATCGCCCGGCTGAAGCTCCAGCACCTGCTGAAGATGCGACACCGCGTCGTCCACCGACTGGAGTTTTTCCAGCGAGATCTGCGCGAGCTTACGCAGCACCGCGATCTTGTCCTTCGTCGACGGAACCGCCTTGAAGCGACGACCGAGCACTTCCTGAACCTGCGTCCAGTCTTCCCGACGAGCGTACAGCGACTCCAGCGCCGACAGCGCCTTGAGCGAGTTTGGCTGAATCTGAAGCAGCTCTCGGTAGACCTCGATGGCCTGCGCCGACTGATCCAGCTCTTCCGACAGAAGATCGGCGATCCGCGCCAGGATGTTGGCCTTGGCGTTGCCCGACAGAAGCCGCGACTGCGCCGTCAGAACCGACACCAGCTCCTCGAAGCGACGGCCTCGGTGATAAAGCTCTGCCAGCGACGACAGTGCTTTGCCATCCGTCTCGTCCAGCTCCAGGATCTTCTTCCACGCCTCGACAGCCTTGAACTCGTCGGCGAGCGGTCCTTGATACAGACCCGCAGCCTCGGTCAAAAGCGCCTTCCGCGACGCAGTGGTCTCTTCCAGGCTGGCACGTCGCAGCAGCATCTCGGCGAGCAGCGTCGAGTCACCACGCTGACGATAGATTCGCTCCAAGGCCGCCAGCGCTTCGTGGTTGTCGCCTTCCAGATCGAGCACCGTCTGATAGCGCGTCTCGGCTCGCTGATCGTCCGACAGACGTTCCCAGATTCGCGCCGCCCGCAGACCGAGCGAGCGCTGCATCTCGGCAGCCATCCGACGACCGCTGTCGCTGGACTTCATGCCAAACGTCACGCGATCGAGCACTTCTTCCAGCTTGAAGGCCGCATCACTGTCGCGACCGCAGCCTCGGGCAAGTCGCTCCATCTCGTCAGTGAGTCGCGTATCGTCGGGCATCTCGATAAACGCCCGCGCCACCGCGTCGAAGGCCCGCGACGAGTCGCTTAGCTCTTTTTCCGCCAGGTTGGCAATTCGCTCGAGCAGCGCCGCGCGCTCTGGCTTGCCCTGCGTCACACCGACGCGAACTTCCAGAAGCTCGACGAGCTTGCCAAAGTCACGCTCTTGCTCCGCCAGCGGCTCCAGCAGATCGAGCGCCGCCACCGCATGCGCCGGAGAGTTGATGAGACGCTCCACCGCCGCGCGTGCCGCCGTGTGCTGCGGATGTCGCTCGAGCGACTTGCGGAACGCTTGCAGCGCACCGTCGAGGTCATAGAGCGATCCCGTCTTCAGCTCACCGAGTCGATACAGGAACTCCGCTTGTTCCGTCGGTGCATCCGCGACTTCCGCCTCGCGTTCCAGCACTTCAGCCAGCTCGCCAAGCGCGCCGTTCTTGAGCAGCAGCCGATCGAGTGCCGCCAGCGCTTCCATCTCATCGCCGGGCAGCTCACGAACGCGACGATAGCGCTCGATTGCCTTGGTTTCGTCGGACAGGTGCGTTTCGTACAGACCCGCCAGCTTCAGCGCAAACACCCGCTGAACCTGCGGATCGCTTGCCGTTTCTAGCCGCTGCTCGAAGATCTGGGCCAGCTCGCCGTATTCACCACCGAGCCGCGCCAGACGCTCCAGCTCCTGCACCGCTTGCTCGTCAGAGCCGTCCTCGGACAGGATCCGACCCCACGTCGCAAACGCGCTCGCTGCATCCGAGCGACCATTTTCCTGAAGCTCGGCAATCTGCGACAGAATCCGACGACGCTCACTCGGATCCGCAGCCGACGACAGCGACAGCTCCAGCAGCTCGATGAGCGGCTTCCACTCACGGTGCTTGCGATACAGAGGCTCCAGCACCGCCGCAGCCTGCGCTCGCGTCTCGGGCGACTGAACCAGCCGCTCCAGCGCCAGCTTCGCTTCCGCTTGCGTCGCCAGCACCGCAGCCTGCGCTCGCTTGCCCGCCGGCTCGAAGGTCAGGATCTGCTCGTAGCGACGAATCGCCGCGTCGGATTCCTGAATCTTTTCCTCGGTGACACGCGCCGCTTGCAGCCACAGGCTCAGACGCTCGCCGACCTGATCATTGGACTCTTTGAGCGACGCCAGCTTGTCGAGGATCTCCAGGTGATCCGCCCACTGGCTTTCGTTTTCGTACAGCCGACCGAGTGCAACCAGCGCCTCGGTGTCGCTCGGATTGCTCTCGAGCGCGCTCTTGTACGCACCCATCGCTTCGAACGAATCACCCAGCTTTTCTTCGTACACCCGAGCCATCGCAAAGCGCAGGCTCCGACGAACCGCATCGCTGTCCGCTTGCTCGATCTGCTGACCGTACACCCAGGTCAGATCCCGCCACGCATCGCGACCTTCGTACAGCCGACCGAGTGCAACCAGCGCATTTCCGTCGTGATCATCGAGCGAGAGCACCTGACGCCACGTCGCAATCGCTTTTTCCGGCGCGCCCAGCACTTTTTCATGCAGATCCGCCGCTGCATACAGCAGTCGCTTCTGCTCTTTTCCGTCGCTGACCAGCGTGAAGCGCTTTTCGAGCACCGTCACCAGCTCACTCGATCGCAGCTCCGCCGACAGCAGCCGTTCCAGGTTCTGCCACGCGCTGTCGTCTTCGTCGTGAACGCTCGTCACCTTGCGCCACGCATCGATCGCTTGGCTGCGATCCGACAGCTGCTCGTCGTAGATCCGCGCAATGCGAGCCCACACTCGAGCGACCAGCTCGAAGTCATACGAGCCTTCGACGGCCTTTTCCAAGATCGACACCAGCTGCGCAAAGCCCGAGGTCAGCCCCGCCAGACGGCAGAGTTCCTCGAACAGCGGCTGCTCACGCGACTCGCCTTCGCCCGCTTCTTCCAGCCACGCTCGCGACAGCGCTTGGAACGCCGACTGAGGAGCCAGACCGCGCGACTCTTCAATCGTCGCAATTTCCCGCAGGATCTCGACGCGACGCAGCTTGTCTTCGACGAACAGAAGCTGAACTTCCAGAAGCTGCGACAGCTTCTGCCACGCATCTTGCCGACGGTAGATCGGGTCCAAAATCCGCGCCGTGCGATAACGCAGCGCTTCTCTCTCGGGCAGCGACGACAGCAGACGCTCCAGCGCCGACAGTGCAGGCTCGGACTGCTCGTCTTTGCTCAGCACTTCTTCGTACGCATCAATCGCCTTCGGCAGCTCGTCGAGCTTTTCTTCATACAGACCCGCGAGTCGCAGCTTCAGCTCGCTCCACTTGCCAAGCTCCGAAGCGCCGCCCCGATCCGCACGCTCGATGCGACGGATCAGCAGCTCGGCCAGGTCTTGGTAGCGACCCAGCGTCGTATACAGCCGATCGAGCGCCAGCGTCGCCTGCTCGTCTTCGCTGTCCAGATCCAGGATCTCGCGGAACGTCTCGATCGCCGCCGTCGGATCCTCGAGTCGCTCTTCCTGCAGCGCCGACACCTTGAATAGCAGCGACTTTTTGCGATCCAGATCCAGCGTGTCGCGAATCGCATCGCGATACACCGAGTACAGATCGTTCCAGCGCGCTGCCCGCAGCAGCATCGCTTCGAGCGGCTGGAAGGCCGCCATGTCTTCGGTATTGACGACGAGAAGCCGACGGTAGCACTCCTGCGCCTTCGACACCTGCGCAAGCCGCTGATCGTAGATTTCAGCCGCCGTACGCAGCACATCGATCGTCGCTGGCTCACTGTCCGCCGTCTGTTCATCCAGATAGCGCTGATACAGCTCGGCCAGACCTTGCCACGACGACAGAACCCCCGCGAGCCGTGCCAGCTGATCGCGCGTCCAGCCGTCGCCCGGCTGAAGCACAAACACCTTGCCGTACCACGCAAACGCTTGGCTCAGATCCGAGACTTTGTCCTCGTAGAGCGCCGCGATCGCCTTGGTAAACTCGATCCGCTTCTCGGTGTCGTCGGCGGCATACAGGTGAATCTCGTGGGTGCGAATCAGCTTCGCCCACGCTCCGCGCGACTCGTAGATCGGCTTGAGCACCCAAGCTGCCGTCACACGCTGATCCGCATCGTCGAGGAATCGCTCCAGCGCACCGATCGACGGCTCATGCTCCGCATCGACGGTAAGCGCCAGCCGATAGTTTTCGACCGCACGATCCGGGCTCTGTAGCTCTTCCTCGAACAGCACACCGAGCCGATAGCGCAGATCCACCACCTCGGAATCCGAGCCCGCGTACTTTAGCCGACGCTCCAGCAGGTCCGCCAGATCCGCCCAGCGCAGGCTGTTTTTGTACAGACGCTCGAGCGAAGTCGCCGACTCCGCATCCGCCGGGAAGAGCGCAAGCACTTGCTCCAACAGCGCAATCGCTTCACTCGGACGAGCCAGCTCACGCTCACACAGATCCGCCGCCAGGATCAGATACTGACGACGCTGTCCGTCATCGCGACGATCTTCACGCTGCGCCAGCGAGGCCCGTCGAGCATAGATCTCCAGCAGCGACTCCAGCTCGCGACCTTCCGCGTAGATCTTTTCCAGCGCTTCGAGCGCCACCAAGTGATCGCTTACGTTGTCGAGCACGCGACGGTAATAGTCTCGCGACACATCGCGCTCGCCGAGCGCATACGCTTCCTTCGCAATCTGAAGCAGCACACGCTCTTGCACTCGCGTATCGAGGATCTGATCCGCAACCTCGCGATACAGCTCGACGAGCTCGCGCTGCGCTTTGTGCGAGTCAACGTGCGTCTCGACGAGATCGAGCAGCTCCGGCAGCTCCGTCTCTGCGACGGCCAGCCGCACCGCTCGCGCCAGTGCTTCGAGCGCACCACGCGGATCGCCGAGCGTAATCCGCAGCTCCGCCACCTTGCGCAGACGCACGATTCGCTCGTGAACATCGGCCAGGTACGTCGCAAACAGCTCGCTCAGTCGCTCCAGCGCCCGCAGATCGCCGTGCAGCGTGTAGATCGGCTCCAGCACTTCCGCCGCCCGCAGCCGCAGGCTGTCATCGTCGAGCATCCGCTCCAGACCCTCACGGGCAATCGAGCTACGCGCGTCGTCGATCAGCACCTCACGATAGGCTTCCAGCGCCGCATCATTGCGACGGAGCGCACCTTCCAGAAGCCCCGCCATCTTCAGACGCAGCGTCACCCGATCCGTCACATCCAGCGTCAGCGGCAGCCGTCTCTCGAGCATATCGAGCAGGTTCGAGTGCTGCTCCGCCGCTTCATACAGCCGACCGAGCGCATCGATCGCCGGAACGTCCTCGGCACGCTCGCTCAGGATCACACCGTACGCCGTAATCGCCTCGTCGCGATCTCCGAGCTTGACCTCGATGACTTCCGCGATCCGCCACAGCAGATCCCGACGGCTCTGACTATCGTTTGCCAGATCCACCCGTCGACGCAGAATCCCGATCAGATCGGTCCACTGCTCCTTGGCGACGTGCAGCGACTCCAGGGCATCCAGCGCACGCACTTCCTGCGCGTCCCCGTCGAGAATCTCGCGATACGTCGCAATCGCCGCGTCGCTGTCATCCAGCAGGCTCTGCTGAATCTCACCGATGCGGAACAGCAACGACTTGCGCTCGTCGCCGTGCGACCACTCTGCCTGACGACGCAGCACGTCGATCAGATCGCGCCACTGCTCTGCCTGCTGATACAGACGAGCCAGCGCCACCGCCGCCGGACGCGCCGTATCGAGCGAGGTCGGGTCCAGATCGAGCAGCCGCTTCCACGCATCCCGCGCTCGCTCTGCGTCGCTGAGCTTGTGATCGTACAGCTCCGCCGCTCGACGAAGCAGCTCACCACGCAGCGCCAGGTTGTCCGAGTCCGTCGCGACAAACGCTTCTTCCCACGCCGCCGCCAGATCCTCGAAGCGACCCAGCGACGTCGCCACGCGCTCGACGTTGCCACGATGCTGCGGGTCCGCCGGATCCAGTCGCAGCGCTTCCCGATACGCACCCAGCGCACCGTCGGGCTTACGCAGCTTCTCTTCGGTAATCCGAGCAATCCGCGACAGCAGCGCCGCCGCTTCGGGACTCCGCTCCATCGGCAGCGCTTCTCGCTGCACCGACAGAACCGCCACCAGCTTGGCAAAGTCGCCGTCTTGCTCAAACAAAGGCTCCAGCGTTCGCGCAATGCGCTGACGCAGGCCGTAGTTGTCCATCAAGCTCTCGAGCGTCCGACGAGCGCCCTTGTGCTTGGGCTGCTCCGACAGCGCTTCCTCGAGAAGCTCGCACGCACCATCGGGATCATCGAGCCGAACCGCGTGCAGCTCACCGCGACGGAAGCGAAGCTGCGCCCGATCGACCACCGAGTCCACATGCGGCACCGCACGCGCCAGCAAGTCGTCCAGCTCACGCCAGCGCTCTGCCGCCGTGTGAAGTCGTTCCAGTGCCTTAAAGGCCCGCGTGTTCGACGGATCCAGCTCCAGGATCTCAGCGTAGTCACGCGACGCAGCCTCTTCGTCTTCCAGCACACCTTCATCGAGATCGCAGATCTGGAACAGCAGCTCTTTGCGATCGCTCGGCTCGACGGCCAGATCCTTGCGACGCTCGAGCAACCGACGCAGCTCCGGGAACCGCTCCCCGGCGCGATAGATCTCTTCCAGCGCGCGCGCCGCACCTTCGTGCGACTCATCACTTTCGAGCACGCGAATGTACGCAGCCTCGGCCTTCTCGATCTCGTGAAGCTGCTCACCGAAGAGCTGACCCAAGTCCCAGGCCAGATCGCGCGCCAGCTGATTGTCGCCCGCTCGACGAGCCGCCCGCTCCGCATCTTCCAGCAGCTCCGCGACCGCTTCCTGACGCTCCAGCGTCTCACCCAGCTCGATCAGCTCGTGCCGGTTGTCGTGATCGTAGGGAACGCGCTCGAACAGCCGCGCCGCAAACTTGTAGGCATTTTCGACGTCGCCCAGCTTGCGAACCAGACCCGCGAGCCGACGCAGAAGCTCCAGCTCCTCCGCCGCATCCACCGTCGCTGACAGCACGATTTCCAGCGCCGCCGCCAGCTTTCGCGTGTCATCCGCCCGCTCGTACGCCGGCACCAGCAGCCGCGCCACTTCGACGCGCACCGGATTCGACGGAACCAGGAATCGCTCCAGCGCAACCAGCGTCGGACGATGTCCCGCCGTCAGCTGAAGCACCTGACGATAGCGCTCCAGCGCTTTTTCCGGCTTGTCCAGATGCAGCTCGTACAGCTCACCGAGCTGGAAGCTGATCATGATCTGCGTCTCGATGTCGCGCTCCGACCGCTCGCTGCCCGACTGAGACTGCGCGATGTGCTGAAGCTGTGCCTCGAGCACTTCCGCCAGCGACTCCGAGTCACCCGACTGCGTATAGATCTTTTCGAGCGCTCGCAGTGCCCGCATCGTCGTCGCCATCGACGCATTCGACGCCGACTCGGCCAAGATTCGACGATACGTTGCCGCCGCTGCGCCTCGATCGCTCAGCTTGTTTTCTTCGACGCTGGCCATACGGAACAGAACGTCGGTACGTTTGCTCTGATCCGCCTGGCTCTCGACGCGCTTGCGATAGATGCCCAGCAGCTCGGGATACTTTTCCTGCGACTGGAAGATCTGCTCGAGCGCCGTCAGCGCTTCTTCGTCGAGCGGAATCTTGGCCAGCACCTGTTCCCAATAGCCGCGCGCCTCGTCGAGACGATGCAGCTTCTGCTGCGTCCACTGACCGAGCAGCCGCAGACGAGCCAGCTTGTGCGCACCGTCGTCCAGCTTTTCCACCTGACGCGCGTAGATCGAAACCAGCTCGTTCCAGGTGTCCGCTTCGCCCGCCAGCCGTCGCAGCTCCGACTCCAGCTGCTGCCGAGGCCGACTGTCGAGCGACTCCGACTCACGCAGCGCATACGCCTTCGACAGCCACGAAAACGCCAGCGGCTTGGCCGACAGCTTCTGCTCGGCCAGCTCCGCGATCTTGTGCATGTGCTGGATCTTTTCCGCGTCGCTCTGCGCGTGTCCCAGCAGCACTTCGTACATCGCCAGCAGCCGAGGCCACTTCTCCGTCGCCTGATAAATCGGAAGCAGTGCCGTCGCTGCCGCCAGATGCTGCGGCTCAACAACCAGCACCCGCTCAAACGCTTTTTGCGCCTTGTCCTGGCTCGCCAGCTGCGACTTGGCCACCCGCGCCGATCGCAGATACAGGTCAATTCGCGTCGCTGACTGCTCCGCACGCTCGGCCAGCGCCAGCAGCACTTCGTACAGCTCGTCCCACTGCGCCTGCTGACCGTACAGCCGCTCCAGCTCGTCGTACTGACCGGCCTGACCGTACAGCTCGCGCAGCGTTCGCATCGCCTTCTGATGCGTCGGCTGAAGTCGCACGATCTCGCGATAGACATCCACCGCCGGAGCCGCCGCCAGCAGCTTTTCCGCCAGCAGCGTGCCGATCTTTTCGAGCAGCGCCACCTGCGTCTTCACATCTTTGCTGCGCGACTTCTGACGGAGCAGCACCTCGATGAGCGCCACAAAGCGCTTTTCTTTTTCGTACAGGCTCGCCAGCGCCGACAGCGCACCTTCGTCGTTTTCGTCGATCTCCAGCAGCCGGTTCCAGATCCCGATCGCTTCGATGCTGTCGCCCAGACGATCCTGCGCCAGCTTCGCCAGCTCCGTCAGACGCGTCCGACGCTCTTTGAGCCACGCCTCGCTGCTCGGCAGCCGCTCGGGATGCGCTTCCAGCACATCGAGCTGACGACGTTCCAGGTCCAGCAGCGACCGCCACGACCGACGCTTGTTGTAGATGTCGCGCAGCCGCGTCACCGTCTCTGCATCGTCGGGATCGATCGCGTACAGGTCTTCCAGCGGCTTGACCGCCTGGTTGTGGTTCGAAAACTTGTCGATCCACAGCTGCGCCACTCGCTTGAGCAGCCGCGCCTGTTCCGCCCGCGACTCCGGCGACTTCGCCAGCAGATCCGCCTTGCGCTGCAGCACGCCGATCAGGTCGTTCCAGCGCGCCATCGCCTCGTACTTCTGGCCCAGCGCGTCGAGCGCCCCCAGATGCTCCGGCTTGAGCGCCAAGATCGCCGTGTAGGTGTTGATCACCATCGCGTCGAGCTTCAGACGATCGCGATAGATCGCCACCACTTCCAGCAACCGCTCGATCCGCTGATCAAGCTGCGCCGGATCGTCCTTCGACAGCGACTCCGCCTGCTCCTTGAGCATCTCCAGCAGCGCGTTCCACTTTTCCGTCCGCGTATACAGCCGCTTGAGCGCCGCGCCCGCCTCGCCATGACCCGGCGACAGCTTCAGCACCGACTTCCAGATGTCGATCGCTTTGTCGAGCCCGCCCGGCGACGACTCTGCCACCTGCGCCATCTCGATACCGAGCGCCAGCCGTCGGCCCGCGTCGTTTTCGACCTTCTGCGCCTGCGTCAGCACCGCCAGCAGCTTGCTCGAGTCATCCGCCGTCGGCTTGCCCGTGCCTTTGCCGTCGTAGTACGAGCGATAAAAGTCCAGCATCTCAGGCTGCGCCGGATCGACCTTGCGCACCCGCTGGTAGTACTCGCTCGCCTGCTCGTAGTTCTTCAGCTTGTGGAAATACAGCCGACCGATCTCGAGCACCGTCGGAAGCTCGCTCTCGGTACGCTGACGGACCTTCAGCGCCTGCTCATACAGCTTGATGAGCGACGAAAAGTCCTGCTTTTCCGTGTACAGCGACACCAGCGCCGACAGCGCCCGTCCGTTCGCCGGATCGATCTGCAGCGCCTTCTTGTGCGAATCCACCGCCGCGTCGTGGTTCTTGAGCTGCTTGCCGTACAGATCGGCCAAGCTCAGCAGCGCCAGCACGCGATCTTCCTTCGTCGCTGCGCTCTCCGATCGCTGCTCCAGCGTCTTGATAAGCTCCGGCCACTTCTTCTGCGCCCGGAACAAACGCTCAAGGTGCAGCGACGCACGACGATTGCGCGGCTCGACCGACAGCGCCTTGTACCAGTAGCTCTCGGCGTCGCCCGTCTGAGCGCTGTACTTTCCGTAGTACTCACCGATGCGCGTATACAGGTCGGTGGTCAGCTGTCGCTCCGTCGAGCGCTTGGCTTCATCAAGCCACTTCTGAACCACCTTCTGCCAGTTCCCCTTCACCGCCGAGAGCTGCTCCAGCGCATCTTGCGCCGACTCGCTCTCTGCATCCGCCGCCAGCGCTGCTTGATACGCAGCTTCTGCCTGACTTTCCGACAAGAGCTCGTCGCAGCAAACCCGGCCCTTTTCAACCAGGAGCTCCGCTCGCTCACTGGCCACCGTCACCAGGCCGGAATCGAGGAGAACGTCACACAGAGCGAGCCACAGCTCTGCATCGCCGCGCTCGCGATAACGCTTCTGGGCCTCGCGCACCGCCGTCTTGGCCTGCGCTGCCGCTTCACTCGAAGACTGGGCCGCAACCTTCGCTACCGCCACAAGCCGCTCTCGGGCTTGAGCCTGCGTCGGGTCGCTATCCAAGGTCGCGAGTGCCTGCACGATATCTGTCATGGGTATGGGCCTTTTGCGTAGGTATCTTTTTGGACCGCACGATTCTAACTCTTGCCGCGTCAATTAGACAAGAAGCTTGGCCGCTTCTACCTGCAAGGAACCAAACAGGAATTTGGCAAATCGCCATCTTTATTCATGTGTTTTTCGGACCATGGAAACATCCTGTCACCTGGCCTTTGTGTGTCTTGAATTGGTCTGACCAAAATCGATCACTCCGTACCTTCAGCAATAACTGTGGACCGTTTCGGTAAGGTGGATCGCCCCCCAAATCGACGAAAAACGGCACCTTGGGCCGCTGCTTAAATTTTAGGCGCTGACAAGAAAGTGCCTGCAAATCAGCCAGATCCGACCTGTGTACACACAGTTATTCACAGGTTGTCCATGATCCGGTGTGGAGCGCTGTGGCAGCAGGTAGCGCGTGGTAGCAGAAGGTCCGCACTGGCCGACAACACGCCGCAGCTCGCGACAATGTACGAACCGCTCTCCGTTCGCTTCCACGCTACGCACAGGTGGTTATTTGCCAGACAATCGCCTGACATGAAGTCAAAACGCACAATCATCAATACGCTGTGCGCAAGTGACTTCACTGTGCATTCAACGCACGCATCAGATCTTCACTATGTGGATACTACGCAGCGACTGTGTGGGATAAAGAGAGAAATACGAGGACAGGCGAGAGCGAATCGAGCCGACTACGAGGCAGTCTTAGGCGAGATAGCGCGGTGTGTTGCCGAGCGAAAACCACGGACGAAGCTGAACCACCGACTGCATCGGAACCATCCGCGACGCCGGATCTTGGTTAAAAAAGTCCGACAGCAGGCCGTATAGCTCCGGGTGATGGCTGCGCAGCCGCGTCGAGTCTTGAAAGAAGCTCTCGACGGACACCGCGAACAGCTCTGCTTCGTTCTTCAGCCCATACGGATTGAGCACCGAGTTGCCGTCCATCAGACGCTCCCGCTCGATCGCAAGCTGCTGATGCCACTCTCGCTGCACACTCGGCGGCAGCAGCACCGGCACGCCCGTCGAGCGTCCTTGCTGACCCAGAAAGTCGAGGACGTGCGCAAACTCATGCAGCCCGACGTGCGACTGCGCAAACTGCGGCTGGCTCTGGAATAGCCCACTTCCGTGCAGCCAGCTCTGACGACGAGGAAAGCTCTGCTCGATCGCCGCAATCGCAAACAGAATCGGACCTTGCGCGTGGACCATGCCAATCGCGTGCGCGTTCTGCTCCATCGAGTACGTCTCCTCGGCAAACGAGGTCGGATAGACCACGATGTCGCGATCCGTCGGCAGCCGCCAGTCCGGTCGTCCCAGAAGCAGGATCGCCGCGCTCGCCGCAATCAGCACGCGATGCTCGTCGGTCAGCTTCACCTGCGCCGCGTCGTCGCCGTCTTCCAGCCCACCGAGCGCATAGATCCGCTGCTCCCCCAAAAACACCGCAACTTCCCCTTCGAAGCGACGCTTTTCGTCGTCGGTCAGCTGCACGTACAGCGGCACACGCTGACGGAGCACATCGCGAAAGGCATCGGGAAACGGCGCGGCCAGCAGCTTCTGACGCAGTCGCTCTCGACGAGCAAAGATCAGATAGTACGCGACGCCCACCATCAGCCCGAGCGGCGCGACAAACACCGGCATCCTCGGAATCGCGGCCAGCGCCACCAGCGCAGCCAGACCGACCAGCGACGACAAGATCCGATAATCTCGCAGCGCCGTGCTGCCATCCGGGGTCACCGGAAACAGCTTCGCGGACCAATCAGCCAGCCAGGATGAAGAGCGACGCTCAGACGACGATCCAGCTTCAGCGGACTTGTGCGAACTCGACATAAGGCCAATCTAAGCGCGCCCGGAGCTTCCGCAACGGCAGGTTTATCGCCTGCGCCCAAACCCCTGTGCGGCCTACGAAATCAGCCCATGGCGCGTTCTAGTGCCCGCTGCGCTGATATTTGTTCACCGCCGCCTGATGCTCATCCAGCGTCACCGAGAACTGGTGCGTTCCATCGTTGCGCGACACAAAGTACAGGTACGGCGTCGTATCCGGGGCCAGCACCGCCGCGAGCGCCGCTCGACCCGGATTGCTGATCGGTGCCGGCGGTAGCCCTTCGTGCGTATAGGTGTTGTACGGGTTGTCGGGATCTTGCAGGTGAATCCGCCGAATCCGACCTTGGAACTGCTTGCAGGCTTCGCTCTTTTCGACGGGAACCGTACAGCCGTAGATGATCGTCGGGTCCGTCTCTAACCGATGCGGCTTAAACGTCGGCAGCCGCAGACGATTCAAGAACACACCAGCAATCCGAGGCCGCTCCTCGGGACGCGCCGTCTCTTTTTCGACCAAGCTCGCCATGATGATGATCTCGCGATCACCGAACTTGTACTGACGGTTGAGCACGCGCAGACCCTCGAAGTACTGCGTCTTAAGCTCGCCGAGCACCTTCTGTGTTCGCTTCACCAGCGCCGGCAGCACCCGCGTACACGGCACACCCGGCGGAAAGCGATACGTGTCGGGATACAGATAGCCTTCGAGCGAGCCTCCGCTCAGCCCGAGCGACAGCGCATAGCTTGGATCGCGCATCAGACGCTCTGCCTCGACGGCTTTGCAGATTCCCGCCTCTTCGAGGAGCTTTGCGATCTCCAGCATGTGCTTGCCTTCGGGAATCGTCACCGGCACTTCCGGCTCCCGCGCGCCCGACAGCAGCGTATCGAGGATCTGACGAGGCGACATCCGCGCCGACAGAGAATACGCACCCGCGCGAATCTTCGACGCCACGCCGCGCTCGCTCGCGTAAAAGCGAAACCACTCCGGGTGATTGATGATGTCTTTGTCGGCGAGCAGCCGCGAGATCTCCGACAGGCTCATGCCTTTGATGATCACGATGCGCGTGTCACCTGGCCCCGACGCGGGACCGGGCCGATCGGGATAGCGCAGTGCTTGCCACACAAAGTGACCGCCAACACCGACTGCACCACCGACGGTCAAAAAGACCACCAGTGCAGCCAGTCGCTGTCGAGCAGCCAGGGAAAGCCGACTCATAACGGCTCCTCCGACGAAAGCTGACTCGGACGCTGCGCATCCAGCCACGCCTGCAAGATCACCGCTGCGGCCAAGCGATCCACCACTTCCTTACGTCGCGCTCTCGACAGATCCGCTTCCAGCAGCACGCTCTCGGCTTCCACCGTCGAATAGCTCTCGTCTTGATACTCAATCGTCAGACCCGCCGCCGCGAGCGCATCACCAAGCACACGCACCCGCTTGGCGCGATGACCTTCGTTGCCCTCACAGTCATACGGAAGCCCGACGACCACTTGCGAGACACCGTGCTTTTTACAAAGCTCCATCACGGTCTCGACATCTTTGCGCGTTCCCCGTCGCATCAGCGTCTTTTGAGGATGCGCACACAACAACAGCTCATCGCTCAGCGCGACGCCGATCGTCTTACTCCCCACATCCAGCCCGAGGATCCGCACGCGGCGACCATGGACAGGCTTTGCCGCTTCGTCAAGTTTCCGCACACGCTTTCGCGAGGGCTGAAGTAGAAGAGGCGCATGACCGAAGAACATCAGTCAGCGCTCGAGCTTGGAACCAGTGACTACTATCGCGACGTCGAGCTATACGATCACGACTTTCAAAGCCGACGTCACGACATTGCTTGGTATCGGCAGCTCGCGGCGGATGTGGCGTCCGTCTATCAAAAGAGTCCGCACGCCACGCAGCCAATCGTCGAGCTGGGCTGCGGTTCGGGACGTCTGCTTGTGCCGCTGTGTCGCGACAAACATCGCGTCATCGGCGTCGATCTGTCCAAAGAGATGCTCGTGCGCTGTCAGCAGCGACTCGTTCGCGTCGGTGAAAAGGTCCGTGAGCGTGCCCAGCTGGTTCGCGCCGACTTTCGACAGCTTCCCCTCGACGTGCCACCGAGCGAGCGCTTTCGCCTGATCCTCTGTCCTTTTCATGGAATGCAGCACCTCTACACCCGAGGCGATCTCGAGCGCTTTCTATCTGAAGTGCGACGCTTGCTGCATCCCGACGGACTGTTTGCCTTTGATGTGGTGAATCCCGATCCGCTGTGGCTGGCAAAGAGCGGCGACAAGCGTCTGTCGAAGACGCGCTTTAAGCACCCTGTCACCGGCGAGCCCTTCCTCTACAGCACCTGCCACGACTACGACCCAGAGAGCCAAGTGCTGTTCATTCGTCTCTTTTATGAGCCCGATCTGGAACGCTCTCGGAAGCTCGAGCGCGATCACGGACCGCAAAAACAGCCTTCGAGCCCGCCTCGGACCATTCATTTGACCCAGAGACAGCTCTATCCAGCCGAACTAGAAGCCCTTTTGCACTACAACGGCTTCTCGGTCTGGCATCGCTCAGGAGGCTTCGACGGACAGTCATTAAGCCCCGTCAGCGCAGAGCAGGTGATCTGCGCTCGCGTGCGCTGAAGAAAACCCCGTCTGAATCGCCGAAAATCGCCAAATTCCGCCATTCAGACGGAAAAACGGGTATCTCCGACGATAATTGGTTTTCCCCCGAAGAGCAGCCGGTTGCGGTCGACGAAAAAAAGTGATCCTTTCCGCACAAAACGAATTGACAGCCTCGTCGGGCCTCAAATAGTGTCAATTCAAACCCAACCCCTCTGAGAGATGGAGGAAAGTAATGGCCGAGAAAGTTGCGAAGCTAAACATCAAGCGTGAGAACGGTTACCTGTACTTCCTTCGGGGCACCGAAGTGTGGAAGACCCCGATGAAGCGTGCGGGTCAGGCCTCGCCGGCTGGCAAGGCTGAGAAGGTTGCCAACGGCAGCTTCAACCGTGAGGAAGGCTACCTGTACTTCCTCGATTCGCACGGTGATGTGTCGCGTGCGAAGCGCGCGGTGGGTGGTCAGAAGCGCAAGAAGACCAAGGCTGACGCCAAGAAGCCGGCCACGAAGAAGGCTGCTCCGGCTGCCAAGAAGGCCGCTCCGGCTGCCAAGAAGGCTGCTCCGGCTGCCAAGAAGGCTGCTCCGGCGCCCGCCAAGAAGGCTCCAGCGCCTGCCAAGAAGCCGGCCGCGCCCGCCAAGAAGGCGCCCGCCAAGAAGAAGTAACTCGTCCTAACGAAGTGGTTCCTAAAGGGTCGGCTGCCATCGTGCAGTCGGCCCTTTTTGTTTTTGGAGCGATTCGTTCCCAGCAGCCGAACGAACACACAGCGCGACAAGCGCTACGCGGGCTGCTTCGGTGCAACTTTTCCCGTCGTCGCATTCGACAAGCTGCGCGCCGGTGCAGCATCCTGACGAGAGCTGACTTGCTTGGCGGATCGAGCAACAGGCTCACCGACGAAGCCCGGGTCCCCTTCGTACGCGGCTTCGCCAATCACCAGCGAGTTCAAAAACACCTCGCCACCAAGCTGCGCAATCTGGTTCCTCGTCTTGACGCGACCGCGCAGACCCAGCGAGTCACCCCCGTCAGACACCGCGCGCTCGACGTAGAACGCTTCGGTCAGACGGAACATGCGACCCAGCTCGGGCAGCGTCATCTGGTTGCCCTCGATTTGGATGCGACCTTCTTCAGTCCACTGCTGCACACGCTTCTGGGAAACAAAGATCCGAGGCACGACGACTCCTAGCAGTACTGCCGATTATACATGAACCTTCTCGCGATCTTTCCGCGCGCCGAAGTACAGCAGCAAAAGCCAGCCCAAACAGCCAAGCAGCGACAGCATCACACCCAGACGAAGCCCGCGATCGCGATAGTGCAGCTCGATGCGATGCGTTCCCGGTGACAGCGCCACGCCGCGCAGTGCCAGGTTGACCGGATAGAGCGGCTGAGGTTGTCCGTCGACGTGTACGCTCCAGTCGGGATGATAGGAATCGGCCAGCACCAGCACACCCGGCGCCAGCGCCTCGGCGGACAGGACGATGCGATGTCGGTGATACTCGACGATCTGCGCCGATGAGTGCGCGCGTCCCTGGTTTTCGACGATCGGCGGCTGCGTGCCCAGCGAAGGCTTGCTCGGCTGTCCGAGGATGATCTCTCGGTGCGGATCAAAGTCTGACTTGGCCACCAATACCGCTTCGTCGGCCTGCGTCTTGGCCAGCTTCGCCTGATACGCGACAAACGCGCGCGGCATCACCTTCGTGTTTTCAAACACCGATAGCTGCGAATCCCAGTACGCCTCGAAGCGAGCGCTCGGCGGCTGACCTGAATCGGGACGGAAACGCTGCATCCAGTGCGGCCCCGGCGACGTAGTTCCAATCAGATAGCGCACATTGAGCATGTCGACGATCGGCGAATCGAGCCGCCACAGCATCGCCGCCGCCAGGTCTTCTTTCAGTCGCTGATGCGGATAGACCGTGCCGTGGTTGAGGATGTACAGCAGGTGCGAATAGCGCCAGAGCTGAATCGAGCCATAGCCGCTCGCGCTGGGCCGACCGATGGTTTCTCCGACGGCGAGCAAGCGAAACGGTCCACGCGGATCCGACACAAAGCGATCGTAGAGCGGCGGCGAGTCTTTGGGCAGCTCCGCCGGAGTCTGCCGATCGAGCAGCCACTGTACCGCCGCAAAGCGCTCGGTTCCGTAGGCATAATCGATCGGCTGCGGATGCAGATAGCCTCGGTCGATGGGCAGCTGATCCGCGATCGTCACAAGCGACAGCAGCACAAGCGGCATCGCGCCCGTCAGCCCGCCAAGCAGACGCACCGCCAGCAGCGCTGCGACGAGCGTCACCGGCAGCGTCGCGTGTGCTTTGGCCAACAGCGCAAGCTGCTTCGCCAGCGGTGCCACCGTCGCCAGCTTCACAAGCTGTCCGCGATACAGCACGCCAGCGACGATGATCGCGACAACAGCCAGTCCACCGAGGAGCATCCGTCGCAGCGTCTGTTTGTGCGAGCCCGCGAGCAGCAGCTCGGCCCCAACGCTGCCCAGGATTGGCACCGTGATCACCAAAATCGACAGCGATCGCGACGGACAGCGCAGCGCGGCATACAGCGGAAAGTAGCGAAACAGCAAAGGATGCAGCGGTCCACCGTCGCCGAGCGCAATCACCAGCGCCGCAAACGACAGAAGAAGCAGCAGCGGTCGCTCCAGACCTTGGACGTGCGAGCGCACACCATCCGCGCCGGTTTCATCGCTGGATTCGACCGGTTTCCGTCGCCACACCGCCAGGATCGAACCCGGAATCGCCAGCATCAGCGCCGCGACGCCTTGGTAATAGCCCGCGATCTCCCAGTGATTCCACTTGCCGACCCACGGCTCGCCACGCCATTCCCCGCGACCGAACAGATCGGGCATCACCAGCGTCTGCCAGTACTTCCACGCCGGCCAGGCATACGTCGACGCGAAGTAATAGTCCGTCCCAAGCGCGCGTCCCGTCAGTGGCATCTGAAGCAGCGTCGGAAACAGCGCAATCGCCCCGAGCAGCGCTCCCACCGTCGCAGCCATCGCCAACGAGCCCGTCTGAATCAGCAAATACCGGAGCCTCTGTCCAGGCGGCCTTTGCCAGGCAAAGGTCAGCAGCCTTCCGACGGCATACACGATCACGGGAAACAGCAAAAAGTGCAGCAGCGAGTGCGCGCCCGCCAGCAGCAGCAGCCCCGAACACAGCGCCGCGGCGGCCAAGCTCTTGCGCTTTCCCGTCTGAAGAAAGTATTCGATCGACCACAGCAGCCACGGCAGCCACGCCACCGCTTGCACGAAGATGATGTGACGGATTCGCACCACCTGAAACGACGACAGCGCAAACGCCAGTGCACCGAACAGCGCAGCCGACCAGGACACACGCCGTCGCAGCAGCCACAGCATCCCGAGCCCACCGATCCACATGTGCAGCGCCGCCGACAGCCCGAGTCCCGCCGGTACGCCAGCCGAAATTCCCGACGGAGGCTCTCCGCTTCGCTGACCAAAATAGAACACCGCGTTGGGCGGATAGAAGTAGCCGTAATACGGGTCCGCGACGAGCGGCCAGCCCGACATCGTTGTGTTTTCCCACGACGGCAGGGTTCGCTCGGTCAGCGCTCGCTTGAACGCCACACGCGCCGGATAGTAGTTATCCGCCGCGTCGTCCATGTGATAGATCGCGCCGCCGAAGAGAACCTCGCGATGCAGCACGCAGGTGCAGATCGTCAACAGCAGCACCGAAAACAGCAGGGTGTAAATCGCCGAAGGTCGCCGAGAGCTCATAAGCGGTCGGCATCTTAGCGACAAATGGGACGGTTTTTTGTCGCTTGCATCACTTGCGCGGTCGCATGCATGCTCTGTCCCGCATGGCCGACAAGTACCCAATGACCAAGAAGGGTCTTACGACGCTGAAGGACGAGCTCAAGCACCGCAAAGAGGTCGAGCGGTTCAAGATCGTAAGAGCCATTGAAGAAGCCCGCGCACACGGCGATCTGTCCGAAAATGCCGAGTACAGCGCGGCCAAGGAAGCCCAGTCACACAACGAAGGTCGCATCAGCAAGCTGGAAGAGCTTGTTGCTCTCGCTGATGTCATCGATCCTTCGACGCTGTCCGGTAACAAAGTGGTGTTTGGTGCAACAGTCACCGTCGAAGACACCGACTCTGGAGAGCGCCAAACCTTCGCGATCGTCGGGGAGCACGAGGGCGACATCAAGGCTGGCAAGATGAGCCTGACCTCGCCGCTCGCCCGGGCAATGATCGGTCACCGCGCCGGAGAAACCGTCCAAGTCAAGACGCCGCGCGGCAACCGTGAATACGAGATCGTGACCGTGAAGTTCCTCGCGATCGAATAGCCGCAGCTGGCTACATGAATCCCTTACGCGCGCCGAAGTCCGTCGCCACAGCGCTCCTGGCCGATCTTGGAATGGGCCTGGGCATCGCGATCGTGATCGTGATCTTGCTGCTGTGTTCGGGCGCGGAAGATCAGGGCTTCATTTACGTTGACTTTTGAGCGACTTCTGGCACAAAAACAGCCTTCATTCTCGACGAGAACTAGTTAGGAGAGTCCATGTCTAGCTTCATCTTTACCTCGGAGTCAGTCACCGAGGGACATCCCGACAAGCTGTGCGATCAGGTCTCTGATGCGGTGCTCGACGCGGCACTGGCGCAAGACCGGACTTCGCGTGTTGCTTGTGAGACGCTGACCAAGACCGGCTTCGTGCTGCTCGCGGGTGAGATCACCACCAAAGCGGTCCTCGACTTTCCGACGATCGTCCGCAACACCGTCAAGGAGATCGGCTACTCCGACTCCGACATGGGCTTCGACTACAAGACCTGCGGCGTCATGGTTGCCGTCGAGCAGCAGTCACCTGACATCGCGCTCGGCGTCGATGGACACGGCGTCTACAATCCCGAAGAGCAAGGCGCTGGCGACCAAGGCATGATGTTCGGCTTCGCGTGCGACGACACCGAAGAGCTGATGCCGATGCCGATCTCGCTGTCGCACAAGCTGTCGCGTCGTCTCGCGGCGGTTCGCAAAGATGGCACCCTGCCCTTCCTTCGTCCCGACGGAAAATCGCAGGTCTCGGTGCGCTACGAAAACAATCGTCCCGTCGCTGTTGAGACAGTGGTTGTGTCGAGCCAGCACTCGCCGGACGTTGCGCACAAGACGCTGACCGACGCGATCATCGAAGAAGTGGTGCGCAAGGAAATCCCGTCGCACCTGTTCGACAAAAACACGCGCTTTCTGATCAATCCGACCGGACGCTTCGTCGTCGGTGGTCCGATGGGCGACTCGGGTCTGACGGGTCGCAAGATCATCGTCGACACCTACGGCGGCTGGGGACGTCACGGCGGCGGCGCGTTTTCGGGCAAAGATCCGAGCAAGGTCGATCGCTCGGCTTGCTACTACGCGCGCTACATCGCCAAGAACATCGTCGCTGCGGGCCTGGCCAATCGCTGCGAAGTCCAGGTTGCCTACGCAATCGGCGTCGCGGCTCCGGTCAGCATCCACGTCACCACCTTCGGCACGGGCAAAGTCTCCGACGACTCGCTGGAAAAGCTGGTCCGCGCGCACTTCGACTGCCGTCCGGCGGCGCTGATCCGTGAGCTGGACCTGCTTCGTCCGATCTACAAGCCGACGGCTGCGTACGGTCACTTTGGCCGCACCGAGTCGACGTTCTCGTGGGAAAAGACCGACAAGGCTGCCGCGCTCAAGGAATCCGCCAAGTCCGTCTAGCCCGCTTCGCTCCGTCTTGGCTTCGACGGAGCGCATCCTTCTTCCCCGCTTTCTCGTCGCTCGCTCGTCACTTTTGCGCAATTCCGCGCAGCAGCACATCCATCAGCTCCCGAAAGCTCGGATCTTTTTCCGTCGGTAGCGCCATCATTCCCGACGCCCAGCCGAGCAGCCGCATAAAGTGACACGCGAACACGCTGCTCGCTGCCGTCTGAAGCGGCAGATCGGCGCGTACATCACCGCGAGCCTGACCGTCGCGAAGCAGCGCCGAAAGCCGTGACATAAACGCAAAAGTGAGCGCGTTCACTCGATCTGCATTCGGACCCCGCGCGCCCGGCAGCGTGGCAATGAACGCCATCGCCAGCGCCGGTGGCTGCTCTGCGTACATTCGATACAGCACACAGAACAGGTGGATCAGCTGATCGATGAGCGGAGCCTTCGTCGGCAGCGTCGCAAAGGCTCGGTCCGTCGCATCCGCCAAGCGATCGTGCATCACCAAAAACAGCAGATCGACCTTGTCGGTGGCGTACAGAAACAGCGTGCCACTCGCCACGCCCGCCCGCGTCGCCACCTGCCGCGTCGTCGTGCTGTCAAAGCCTTGGCTGATGAACAGCTCCCAAGCCGCTTGACGAATGCGATCGCGCTTTTCCAGCTTGTTGCGCTCTCGTCGGCTGCGCTCTTCGGGATCCGCATCCTGCGCGACCTGCGCTGGGCTGACGACACGCTTGCGATGACCCGACTGCGAGCGTGTACTGTTGGACTTGTTGTTCTTGGTCATTTTTGTGCGGAGTGTGGGCTGCTTCTTCTGAAGCTGTAGCGACTCATTTGACAGGATGCAAGCTTCGCGGTAAAAAATGAGCATGCTCATTTTTTGAGTTACCAAGGAGAGAGCAGCCATGACCGTGATTCACTACGACCCTTCACTGACGATGCGCGAGGCTCGGGCCGAATACTTCGCCGCCAATCACTTCGGCGCGGACGGTGGCTATAACGATCCGTGGGTGGACTTCAAGATCGGGCCGGTGCCGCTGCCGTTTCCCAACAGTGCGTCGAGGGTGCGCGCGCTGCGCTTCCACGACATGCACCACATCCTGACCGGCTACGACACCACGTTCATCGGAGAGCTGGAGATCGGCGCGTGGGAGCTGGCCGCTGGCTGTCACAACGAGCCGTTCGCTTGGTTTATCAACCTGTCGGCGATGGGCGCGTTTTTGGCGTCGCCGCGTCGGATCTTTCGCGCCTTTGTCCGCGGCCTGCGCAGTCAGTCGCTGTACGGTCAAGATGCCGAGTCGCTCTTGTCGATGCAGGTTCGCGACGTGCGGACCAAGCTCAGCGTGCCGAGCGGCGAAGTCACGTCTGTGAAAATAAGTGAGCTTGCTCAGTTTTGCATCGCAGTCGGCGTGGGCTTTGTGGTCGGTCTGGCTGCGCTCGCGGTCTTTCTGCCGCTTTCACCGATCGGCATCGTGGTGCTGAACCTGCGTCGTCGGGCGGCCAGCAAGGACGCGCTCGCTACCTAGTCGCTCGTCCGTCGGAATCGATGCCCCGACAAGGCAAAAAACTTTTGCTAGAGTGCCTGCCTCGCGGCGCCGCACAAGCCGCAAGTCATTCGCAAAGAGGCAGATCGATCCATGGCGCGCATTGTCACGCATGCAGAAGTAGCCCAAGTTCCCGACGGTGGTGAGCTGTTCATCGAACCCGGTGCAGAGCTTACCCCGCTGGCCAAAGAGCGCGCGACGGCGCGAAAAATTCGGGTGTCCGTTGGCTCACCCAGCGTCGGAAGCGACACGCTCCAGGTTGCGGCGCGCGTCGCAGAACAGATCCTGGTTCGTCTGGGCAAGACCGATGAATCGGTGGTCGAAAAGGTGGCGAGCGAGGTGATGGCCGCGCTCGGTAGCACGACGGTGACAGAGACTGCGCCGGGCTTGCCGCCGAGTGCCGACTACTGCTCGACGTATCTGGAGTCGGAGCGCAGCCGCGCGCGTCGCAAGGTCGTGATCACCGCGACGGGACGCAACCAAAAAGGCGTGGTCGCCAAGCTGACCGCGATCTTGGCGGAGCTGGGCGGTGACATCCTCGATATCTCGCAGACGCTCGTCGGAGACTATTTCACGATGCTGGTCATCGTCGACATTGCCGAGATGCAGGTGGACTTTGCGCAGCTCAAGACCGCGCTCCAGCAGGCCTCTGCGTCGATGGGCTTTCACGTCATGCTGATGCACGAAGACCTCGTGCGATCGCTGCACCGCGTCTGACGGGAGAATCGACATGATCTTCGACTTGGAAGAGACGCGCGCCATCCTGCGCATGATCGAGACAGAGCACCTCGACATTCGCACCGTGACGCTTGGAATCAGCCTGCGCGGCTGTGCGACGTCGGACATCACCGAGACCAGCCGTCGCGTCTACGAACACATCATGCGCAGCGCCGAGCGCTTGGTCCCGATCGCCAAAGAAGTGAACGCGACGTACGGCGTGCCGATCGTCAACAAGCGCATCGCGGTGACGCCGATCGCGCTCATCGGTGAGCCGACGGGAGCATCGAGCTACGTGCCGCTCGCGCAGGCGCTCGATCGCGCCGCTGAGGAGCTGGGCATCGACTACATCGCGGGCTTTTCGGCGCTGTGTGAAAAAGGAATGACGACGGGCGACTCGGTGCTGCTGGAGTCGATTCCCGAGGCGCTGGCGACGACGGGGCGCGTCTGTAGCTCGATCAACGTGGCGACGACGCGCGCGGGCATCAACATGGACGCGATCGCGCTGATGGGTCATGTCATTCGCGCGCTCGCGCAGGCGACGGCGGATCGCGGTGGCATCGGCTGCGCCAAGCTGGTGACGTTTGCGAACATGCCCGAAGACAATCCGTTCGTCGCGGGAGCCAATCACGGCATCGGCGAAGGCGATCTGACGCTGAATGTCGGCGTAAGCGGTCCCGGCGTGGTGCTGTCGGCGCTGCGTCGGCTGCGAGAGTCGGGAAAGAAGATCAGCCTCACCGACGTGGCCGAGACGATCAAGCGCATGTCGTTCAAGGTCACGCGCGCCGGAGAGCTGATCGGTCAAGAAGTGGCGCGCAGGCTCGGCGGAAAGGTACGCTTTGGCATCGTCGATCTGTCGCTGGCTCCAACGCCTGCGATGGGTGACAGCGTCGCGGAAATCCTGGAAATCCTGGGCCTAGAGCGCACCGGCTGTCACGGCACCACGGCGGCGCTGGCGCTGCTGACCGATGCGGTCAAAAAAGGCGGCGCAATGGCGACCAGCAGCGTCGGTGGTCTATCGGGAGCCTTCATTCCAGTGTCCGAAGATCACGACATGGTCGCAGCGGTCAAGTGTGGCGCGCTGTCGCTCGACAAGCTGGAAGCGATGACGGCGGTGTGCTCGGTTGGCCTGGACATGGTTGCGGTGCCAGGTGACACGTCGCCAGCGATGCTGTCCGCGATCATTGCCGACGAGATCTCGATCGGAACGTTTAACAACAAGACCACCGCCGTGCGAATCATTCCGGTGCCGGGCAAAGGTCCGGGTGAGACGGTGGACTTTGGCGGGCTGCTCGGGCAAGCGATCGTGATGCCGGTGTCCAAGTATCAGCCCGACGGGTTTATCAGCCTGGGCGGACGGATTCCGGCGCCGGTGATCTCGCTGCGAAACTAAGCGTTCCTTCTGCGGGTGTGGCTAGCCCAGACAGAGACACAGCGCGTACCACAGCGGCTGCGTCGCTGACTTGTTGTAGAGCACGGTCAGACGACGCAGCGGTCCCGCTGAGCGAATGGAAATGCCAAGCTCTGCGACGGACACTTCGAGCACACTGCGTCCGGTCGTACTTTCCTGACTGGCATAGCCAATGCGCGCGACGGATGAGCGACGGTGCCCGACATCGAAGTGCCCTTGCTTTTCCGTCGGAAGCAGCGTCAGACAGTCGAGTCGCGTGCTTGGCTCGCGGACATCGTGATACAGGCTCGGACGATCGCGGCCACGGCCTGGCTCGGTCAGCTCGAGCTGAATCGTCTCACCGCTGAGGAGCAGCGACAGCTCGGCAGGCAGCGCATCGGGCGGCTCGACGAGAGAAAGCGGCAGCACCGACGGCTGCTGACCCGACAGCAGCGGCAGCGTTCGCAGGCTGATCTCTTCGCCACTTGGCAAGCGCTGACGCAGCGTCTCACCCGACGAAGGCAACAGCAGCGCCGACGATCGCGAGGCCACCACATCCATCGGTGGGCCGCTCGGCGAGCTGGTCAGCAGCGGTGCCAGTTCCTCGGCGGTCAGTCGCTGCGCGGGCTCGGGACGCAGCGCCGCCAGGATCGCATTTTCGATGTGTGGCGGCACGCCTCGCTGCGGCGGCAAGCGCGGAACGCCCCGTCGAGAACGCAGCGCTTGGGTGAGGATCTGCAGATCGCCGCCGAGCATTTCGTAGGCCAAGGCTCCGACGGAAAACACGTCGCTTTTGTGGCTCTGCGGTGCGCCGCCATAACACTCGGGGGCCAGGTACGGATCGAGCAGCAGTGGTCTTTCCATTCCCGGCGGAAACAGCGGCTCGCCGAGAATCAGCTCGAGACAAAAATCGAGCAGCACCGGCGCGTCGGTCGCAAGACACAGGCCAATGCTCGACGGACGAATCGAGCCGTGGACGAAGCGCGGATCGCTGCGATGTAGCTCAGTCAGCGACGAAAACAGGCGCTCAACCAGCTTGAGACGCTCGGTGGTCGAGAGCTGTCCGACGGTAGGCAGACGACGTTCCCACAGCGGCATGACGACGAAGCTGGCACCGCTTCCGTCAGGATCGGTGTCGTCACGGGTCTGCACCGTTCCGCTCGAGAGCATCGGCAGCAAAATTTTCTGTTCAGCCTGGATCTGGCGCGCGTCCACAAAGGCAGCGAGCTTGGCCTTTCCCGTCGGTGACAAGGGCTGAAGCTTGGGACCACGACCGCACACCGCAACCGCGACGTGACCGCCGCGCAGGATGCCCGCATCTCGCGATCGCTTTTCGCCGGGACCGTCGCTGAGCAGCTCGGCCTGAAAGTACAGCTTGGGATACAGCGCCTCTCGCTTGGGCCCCGAGCCAATGAAGCGCAGCAGTCGATAGCGATCACCCAGGACCAAGCCAGCCAAGCGATGGGGCTCGTCGGCGAGCGGACACAACAGAGCCAGGTTGGTGCGTCCTGAGCCTGGACTTCGTCGCGGATCGACGGTCCACAGAGGCACTCCGTCGCTGGAACGAGACGCTTGCTGAAACTCTCCCGAGCGAATGGCGCGATCCTGTGACTTGGACGTGCTGGGCAGCGCATCGGACGATCGGCCCGAGGCTGGACGCGCGCTGACGGAACCAAACGACTCGTCGGCGAGCGCTTCTTCATCGACAAACTCTGACGAGCGATCGTCGCGCTTGCGGCCATACAGGGCCTTGGGAACTTCGTGAAGCAGCGACGGGGGAGCCGCTTGCAGCGCGATCCCGTGCTCTGACAAAAAGCGACCGATCGCCCCGATGCTGGAAAAGCGACCGCCCGCTTCTTCGACAACCTTGTCGAGGTCTTGGCACAGCTCGGCAGCGCTGCTGTAGCGATCGCCCAGAGGCCGCGCGAGCGCTTTGTGAACGACCGCTTCCAGCAGCGGCGAGGCCTGCGGACACACCTTGTGGAGCGGTGTAATCTCGCCGCGCACAATGGCGTAGAACGTCGCTGCTGTGTCATCTCGTGCGAACAGGGGCTGACCGCTACACATCTCGTACAGGACCACACCCAGGGCAAACACGTCCGAGCGCGCATCGAGCGGCTGAAGCATGATCTGCTCGGGCGACATGTACGCTGGCTTACCTTGTAGACCTTCTTCTTTGCGCAGCAGGCGGGTGTCGGCGCGCGCGACGCCGAAGTCGATGACCTTGACCAGACCTTCGGGCAAGACCATCAGGTTCGACGGGCTGACATCGCGATGAACGACGTTGAGCAGCCGTCCGTTGCTGTCGCGAAGCTGGTGCGCGGCATGCAGTCCAGCGCACGACTGAGCGATGATGGCAGCCGCGAGGTCGGGCGGCATCGTCTCACCGCGACGGAGAAACTGACCAATCAAGCTGGCGACGGTGACACCGCGTAGGTATTCCATCGCCAAAAAGAGCACGCCGTCTTGCTCACCGACGTCGAAGATCTTGACGACGTTGTGGTGGTTGATCTCGGACGCGATGCGCGCTTCGTCGAGAAACATCGAAGAGGCATCGACGATCTCGAACATCTCGGGCTGAATGAGCTTGAGCGCGACGGGACGAAACAAGCCGCCGAGTCCGGTCTGACGAGCCAAAAAGACCTCGGCCATGCCGCCGCCGCCGAGTCGTCCCGTGAGCAGGTAGCGACCAAAGGGCAGCGCGGTGCCGACGCCAATCAGACAGCGCGGTGAGGTAGCCGGTGGCCCGAGAGAGACTTCGACGGTGCCAGTCGCAGGAATTGGAATCTGATTGATCCGCTGTCCCGTCGACAAGTCGTACATCCCTGCGGTCGACCCTTGATCGGAAAGCAGATAGCTGTCGTCGGTCTGACGGGCAATTACGGCATGCTGACGAGAGGCAACCGCGTCGGGAATCAGCACATCAGCGGTGGGATGACGACCGATGCGGACTTCATTCGCGTCGAAGAATAGCTGCTGCTCGCCGGCCCTTCCGCCGCTGAGGATGCGGACTTCAAGAACCGTCTTCGCCTTGCTCATGACAGGTCATCTCTCGCTTGTGCTTCGACTGAAGGTTGGCCCACACGAAACGCTCGGCAGTGTAGGCAAGACCACAGTGCCAGCGCAAGGAATCGGACGTAGCCCAAGCAGCATGCCGCGAGACAGCGCGCAGGAAAAGCGCAAAGAAGCACCGCCGGTTGCGTCGGTTTTGCGGCAAGTCCTGATGGAAAAAGGACTTTGTGGGCTACGAAAAAAATCCATGGTACGGTAATCGGGCGGCAGTCCTGACCCTGCCGACAGAGTGTGGTCAATGGCAGAACGAAAAGATCCGCCCGCAACCCAAAGTCCCGACGCTGAGGCGCTGCTTGCTCGCGCCAAGTCCCAGCGTGGCGTGGAAGCCGCCGAGACGCTACGTCGCGCAGCGGAAAAGTTCCGTGCGCAAGGCGATGTGGAACAAGCGTTTACTTCCTATGAACGAGCGCTGGCTGAGCTGGCGGATCAGATTGGATCTCCGCCGGCAGCCAAGCTGGGTGCGTCGCTGGAGTTCGAGCTGGGCAAGCTGTGCGAAGAAGACTTGGGCCGGTTTGAGCAAGCGCTGCTGCACTATCAGCAGGCGTTCAAGCTGCGACCCGACTTCATGGAGCCGCTGCGTCGCGGGCGCGTCATCTATCAGTCGCTCGGCGACATGGACATGGTGGCGCGGCTGATTGAGCTGCATCTGGCGAATCTCGTCGCGGGGGAAGCCCAGCAAGGCGTGGAGCTGGCGCTGGAGCTTGGGCACCTGAAGCTGCGACTGCATGATCCGGCGGGAGCCGTCGATGTGCTGCGTAGCGCGCTGCGGATGCACAACGAGCTGAGCGAAGACACGGAAGTTCCCGAGCAGCTCCTATCGACGCTGGCTGAGTCGTATATGTCGCCCGACTATCAGCCGGGCATCAGCGAAAAAGAGCAGGCTCGTCGCAACGCGAGTGACATCTTTTTGGGCTTGGCGAAGCGGCATCTCGACGAAGAGCTGCTGCAAATCCTGGAAAAGCTGCGGCAAGCGGAAGAAGAAGAGGGAAATTCTTCGCCGCTGTCCGTCGAAAACTTGCTCAAGAGCAAGGACAAGCCGCTCGCGGAGCAAGACAAGCTGGCGCTGGGCTTTTTGAAGCGGGCGCTGGAAGCGGACATTCGCAATGTGACGGCGGCGGTGCTGGTCGAAGCGCTGTATCTGCGGACGCCAGCAGCGACGGGACTTCCTGAGCTGATCAAGCTGTATCGCAGCGGTGCGCGGGT
Source organism: uncultured Myxococcales bacterium (assembly GCA_937868485.1). GTDB lineage: Bacteria > Myxococcota_A > Polyangia > Palsa-1104 > JAEUJZ01 > JAEUKA01. Next base: position 31,091 of record CALMML010000441.1, read on the forward strand.
GACTCGTCGGGGTCCGAAGCTGCTGAAGCTGTACGAACAGACGGGAAGTCCAGACTATCAAGCGGTGGCGGATGCGTGCCGAGCGGGTCTCGACGCGGTCAGCTCGATGGATGAGTGGCACGAGACGCGGCAAGTGCTGGTCGATGTGCTGAAAAAAGCGAGCGATCAGCTGGGACTCGGTCAGCTTCGGGAAGAAGACGCGCTGGAAGCGGCGCTGCCCGAGGAGCGCGCCGAGCTGATGATGGAAGCCGCCGACTATTACAACCGAGGCGGTGACACCGAGCGATATATCGCGTGCCTCAAGCAAGCGTTTCACGAGCTGCCGCTGCACAGCGAAGCGTTTCGGAAGCTGTCGGACTACTACAAGAGCCGTCGCGACTTCATCGGGCTGGCGGTGATTCAAGAAAACCGCATGGCGGCGCAGTTTGAGACGGCGCGGCTCGATCTGCAAAGCTATGCCAAGCAGCTCGAAGACCTGGGTGAGCTGTACGAAAAGAAGCTGCAAGACGTGGTGTCGGCGGCGGCGATTTGGCGACGGATTGATGAGCTACTTCCGTCGCTGCGTTCGCAGAGTGAGCGCAAGCGTCTCGGGCAGCGTCTGACGCGAACGGAGATGCAGATCAACGAGCTGATCGTCGAGCTGGAGCGAATGGAGCCCGACGATGTAACGCGCGTGGAATATCTGCGACGGCTGGCGCAGCTGTATCGAGAGATCCACGAGCCGAAGCATGCAGCGACGGTGCTCGATCAGCTGTTGCAGCTTGCGCCGGGTGACTTGCCGTCGATCAAAGTGCTGATCGAGCTGGCCGAGCAGAGCGGTGACACGTCGCAGCAGCTAGAGCTTTTGCGACAGCAAGCGGGTCTGGCGAGTGACAAAGCCGAGCGACTGGGCATCTTGCGACGGATGATGACGCTGTGCGATCAGCGACTTCTGCGACGGGATGAGCAGTTCGACGGGCAAGACAGCATCGAGATGATGGTGTGGGTGTGTCGCAGCCTGCTCACGGAGCTGCCGTCGGATCGTGACGCGCTCAAGCGGCTGGCGGATGCGCTTCAGCTCGTCGGAAGCAAGAACGAGCTGCTCGAAGTGCTGGAGTCGTATCTGCGGGTTGCGCCGACGCCGCGCGAGAAGCTGACGCTGCATCGTCGGATTGCCAAGATCGCGGAAGACTGTGGGGATCTGACGCGATCGGTGTCACACCTGGAACGCGCGGTGCGCATCTGTCCGCCCGGTCCCGAGGCGGAAGAAGTGCTGTGCGAGCTGGCGCGGGTCTATGGCGCGCAAGGTCGGCTGGAGCTGGCGGTTTCGACGCTGGATCTGGTGCAAAAGCAGAGCAGTCGGAGCGGTCCCGAGATTCATCGGCTGCTCGGACGGCTGACGCTGCAAGCGGATGATCCGCAGCTTCTCGACAAGAGCTTGCGGGCGTTTCGGGAAGTGCTGGCGCGTCTGCCGCAAGACGGGGAAGCGCTGGCGGCGCTGCAAAAGATTCATCGGACGCGCGGCGAGTGGAAAGAGCTGGAGCAGGTTCTCCGCAAGCAGCTCGAGCCGATGGAGCCGCCGCTGCCACCGAGAGAGCGTCTGTCGTTGGCGCTCGATCTGGCGGAAGTGCTCGGGCAGCACATGGAAAATCCGCGTCAGGCGGCAGCGCTGCTGGAAAAAGTGCAGGCCGAGACGCCGATCGTCGATCTGCGGGTTCACCGTCACTTGCGCGGTCTGTACGAAGAGCTGGGCGACGTGCGTGCGGCGGTGTCGTGTGAAGAACGCGAGCTGCTGCTGACGGAAGATCCGGTGGCTCGGATCGAGCGAGCGATTGAGATTGCTCGTCTGTGGCAGTCGCGCGGAAAAGACGCGGGTCGCGCCTATCTGTCGTATGAGCGTGCGGTGCGGATGGCGCCAGAGCTTCCACCGGACAGCGTCGAAAGAGCGGCGGTTCGTCGTCTGATCACGCAGGCGCTGGAAGCGATGAGCCAGATGTCGGCGCAGCGCGGACGCTGGGACGACGTGGTGGGAATTGGTCAGCAGCGACTGAACATCGCGGTCGAGCAAGATGAAGCGATGCAGGCTGCGGCAATCCTCGTCGAGATGGCGCAGGTGTACGAAGAAAAGCTGGGTCAGCCGATCGACGGGTTCGCGCTGCGGATTCAAGCGTTCGAGCTGGCACCGGACCTGATGTCGATCGATCAGCTCGCGGGCATTGCGGAAAAATACGGTCAGTGGAAGCCGCTGGCGGATCTGCACGTTCAGCGCGTCGAGCGAGCGCTGGCCGCGAAGATCGATGTTCCGCTGGACTCGGCGCTGGCTGCGTCGACGACGTTGGAGCAAAAGCTCGCCGATCCGATTCAAGCGTTCCGTCTGCTGAAAAAATCGCTGCCGATTACGGTCAGCGCAGCGATGGCAGCGACGGACAAGCGCAGTCCACAAGGACGTCTTCTGTCGGAAATGGATCGGGTGGTGCGATCGCTGCACAAAAAAGGCGGCGAGCAGAGCAGCGAGCTGGCGCTGGAGTCGGTGTCGCTGGCCCGAGAGCTGGCGCACGTCTATCACGCGCTCGTCGATGAGCTGGTGCGAATGACCGACGCTGGCATCGAAGAAACGTCGCTGCGCATTCACAAGCTGCTCGGGGAATCGGCCAAAGTTCGCGAGCAAGTGCTGTTCGATCCGGCGGGTGCGCTGGGGGAACGACTTCACGCATTTACCGTCGGTGGCGAGCGCGATCACAGCGAAGACTTGGTGGCCGACGAGGTGTTTGCCGAGACGATCGCAGAGATTCATCGTCTGGCGCTGCTGAGCGGTCAGATCAAAGAAGCGGTTGCCGTCGATATGCGTCGGCAAGATCGGGCGCAGAGCGATCAGCGTCGACAGCAAGTTGCGTGCGAGAGCGCGGGCTGGCTCGATGATCATGGCAACGATCCGCAGCGAGCGCTCAAGGCCTGCATCAAAGCGCTGGGTCTGTGTAGCGAAGGCAGCGACGCGCAAGCCGAGATGCGTGGTCGTCTGTTCCGCATCGGTCAGAAGCTCGGGCTGCTCGCGTGGGACGAAGTGGTGCGCGCCGAGCGAGCGCTGGTGGCGAGTCAGCCGAAGCTGCTCCGTCAGAAGATGCTGTATCTTGCGTCGCTGTGGCAGCAAGGTGCGTCGGACTCGGTGCGCGCAGTCGATGCGGCGGGTCAAGCGCTGCGAATGACGTATTTCCCGGCGGGCGTTCCGACGAGCAGCAAGTCGGCGCAGCCGCTGTCAGAGCTTCTTACGCCGCAGCTTACGCCGGAGCTTGTCGCTGAGCAGCAGCACATTCGCAGCGTCATCGACGCAATCTTGCGCGCGGCACAAGGCGAAGCAGAGCCAGCGGCGAAGCTGGTGACGGTGCTCGACAACCTGGCCAATCAGCTGACGGAAGCGGGCGCACCGCAGTGGGCGGCCAAGGTGCTGATCGACGCTGCGCAGGCGGACGAAAAGCGCGGACGCTTCGGTCAGGCCGAGCGACGGTATCAAGAAGCGCTCAAGCAGAGCGATGTCGCCGACGAAGCGATGTCGGGTCTGGAGCGTGTGTATCGACAACAGCGACGGCTGGCGGATCTGGCGACGCTGCTCGAAAAGCGACGGGCGCTGCTCAGTGACTCGGCGCTGCTCAAGCTGCTCATCGAGCTTGCCGAGGTCTATCGCGAGATCAACAAGCATCAGCTGGCCTTGAACGCGCTTCAGCAAGCGGTGGCAATCGATGACAGCGACGCGGGACCGCACCTGTCGATGGCCAAGCTGTTCGAGGCGCAGAAGTCGTTTACGCGTGCGATTGAGTCGTATCGCAGCGGTGCGCAGCGCTCGCAGTCGGCGGTGGATTCGGCCAAAGCGCTGCTCGTGGCGGCGGATCTGCTGGAACGCAAGCTCAATGAGTCCGACGAAGCGCTGACGCTGTCGCTGCAAGCACTGCGCAAGACGCTGGCGGCGCAAGGTCAGCGTCTGCAAAGCGGAGAGACGATTCCCGTCGGAGATCCGCTGCGTGAACAGCGTGATGCGGCGTGGAATACCGTCGAGCGACTGCTCGGCAAGCTACAGCGTCAAGAAGAGATGGACGGGCTTGTGACGGAGCGACTGGCGGTGACAACCAGCGCGCTGTCCGACGAAAAAGAAGCGCTGCTGCGCCGTCAGTACGAGCTGATCAAGCAGAAGCTGCAAGCCCCGAGTGAATCGACGCCACGCGACGGGGAAGATCCGCAGTCACCATCGACGGCGCTGCGCGACAAGCTGCTGGGACTTCTCGAGGAACTCAGTCAGCTTCGACCCAGCGACGACGCACTGCTCGCGGAACAGCAAGCGCTGCTGCTCGGCAAAAATGAGCAAGCGAAGGCGCGCACCGTCGCAGCAAAGCGGCTTGCGCTGCTGGAAAAGACCGACGCGGACGCGACAAAGCGCAACGATCTAACGCTGCAAGTGGCTCGGCTGGATCTGGAGCTGGGACGATTTGCCGAGGCCGAAGCGGCGCTTGAGCGAATCCTTCATCAGACGCCAGGCTCGGCGGAAGCGATCAAAGCGCTGGTGGATCTGCATCAGCGAAGTGGCAATCACACCGGACTGGTCGCGGCACTTCAGCGTCTGTCGTCGCAGCAAAACGATCTGGAAGCAGCGGTGGCGGCGCTTCGTCAAGCGGCGCAGATTACGCTCGCGGCGCAAGAAGACACCGAGGGTGCGAAGCGACTGCTGCGTGATGCACTGACGCGGGTGGATGCAGCTCCGACGGTGACTCCGGCGCAAAAAGCGCTGGTTCGACGGGCGCTCGGGCAGGTGCTGGTGTCGCTGTTTGAGCTGGCGCAGCGGGAAGGCAACGTCGACGAAGCACAAGCGCTGGCACAGCGAGCGATTCACGAGGCGGATCTCGTCGGGAGTCGAGCCGCCGATCTGCAAGTTCACCTGGGACACAAGGCGCTGTCGGAAGGAAAGACCGACGAGGCGATTCGCTTCTACGACGCAGCACTGGCGGCTTCACCGGGACTTCTGGAACCAACGCTGTCGCTGCTCGATCTTCTGTCGTCGAGCACGGATCAGGCACGGATTGATCAGCTGATCGAGTCCGCTCTGACGACAGCAGCGACGACGAACTCGCTGCTGCCGGACATTGAGCGCGCACGGCTGCTAAGAACCCAAGCGCGGGCGCGGCAAGCGCTGGGACATCTCGACGGAACGCTGACGGTGCTAAAAGAAGCCGAGCGGCTGATTCCGGGTACGCTGTCCGACAAGCTGTGGCTCGGAGAGACCGCGTTTGCGCAAGAAGACTTCGAGACGGCACTTTCACACCTGGGTGCGCTGACGAAGTACATCGAACAGCGAGACGCGCTGCCGACGCCACTGACGATCGAAAAGCTCGCGGACTCGCTGGATGCGGCGGGTCAAGCGGCGCTGGCACTCGGCAAGCTCGACGAGGCACGGACGCTGTGGCAGTCGGTCCTTCAGCTTGCGCCAGAGCATGTCTCGGCGACGAGTCACTATCTGGATCTGCTGCTGCTCGGCAAAGAGAGCGGCGATGCAGAGCAAGCGCTGACGATGCTGACGCAGCGAGCAAGCCAGGCTGCCAGCGTCGGACAAGTGCAAGCAGCTCGACGGGATTATCAGCGCGCGGCAACCTTGGCGTCGAGCCAGCTTGGGGAAAGCCTGCGGGCGCAAGGACTGCTGAAAGAAGCGCTCGCGCTGCTGCCGCCACTTGGGGAAGACAGCGACGACGCACTGCGTCACGAGTGGAGCACGCTGCTCGCGTCGGTGTACGACAGCGCAGAGCAGCTTGGCGAGCTGTCCGACGCACGCGGTTATGCCGAGCGTCTGGCGGAGCTGGCCGAGACAAACAAAGGTCAGAGCGCGTGGCAAAAACGGGCGGCACAGTGCGCGCTCCGAGGCGGAGACAGTGCGGGAGCCAAAGCGCTGCTGCTTGCGGCGCTCGGGAAGACTCCGGCGCAGCTCGGTCTGATCGGTGAATATCTTGAGCTAGCCAGCGACGAAGAAGCGAGCGAAAAGCTGCCCCAGCTTTTGCACAATGCCAGCTCGACAGAGAGCAGCTCGACGACGCCGCGAGGACCGGAGTGGCAGACCCAGCTCAAGGATCTGTGGATTCGTTCCGCGACGATTCACGCCAAAGTGGGTGCGGGATCGCTGGCGGCTGAAGCGTACGAGCGTGCGCTGTCGGTGCTGCCGGAGCTCGATCCGAACGAAGCGCTGGGTCTGCGACGAGCGGTGCTGGAAGTGCTGCCCGAAACCGAGCTGGATCGCGCACGCGGACACTTGCATGCGCTGCTCGCAAGCGCGCCCAAAGACATCGCGCTGCTTGGCAAGCTTCAGTCGGTGGAAGAGCGCGCAGGCAACAAAGGTGCGTCGTGGCGACTTCAGCAGCTGCTGCATCTATACGACGAAAGCCAGCCGGTTCCGCCCGCGCCGACGCTGCCACCCAAGGATGTCAAGCTCGACGATGCGGATCATGCGCGGCTCGCGGACGCAGATGCCCGAACCATCGCCGAGCTGCTGTCGGCGCTGTGGGAAGGTGTGTATGCGACCAAGGCTCCGACGCTGGATGCGCTGGGCGTGCAAGGAACCGATCGCTTGCAAGGCAATGAGTCTTCGCCCGACGAGCTGGCTCGAGCGTTTGCACTGACCAGTCGCGTGCTCGGCAATCAGCGCGCCGGTCTGTATCGTCCCGCAGGACACACGCTTCAGCAGCCTCGGCTGCTCGCAAAGCTTCCGACGGCGGTGATTGCGTCGCCGCAGCTTGGCAAGCGTCCCGTCGGAGAGCTGCTGTTCCTTTTGGCTCGCGCCGTCGAAGGTCTGCGTCCCGAATACATCCTGCCGCTGTCGATGCCCGCGTCGGAGCTGGTGAAGCTCGGTCAGCTTGCGGTCAAAGCGTTCGGTCCACAAAAGACGCCGAAGCTGCCCGACGATGTCTCGACGTGGAAGCGAGAGCTGCCCTATCGCGCCAGCAAGCGCCTGCAAGATCTGCTGCGTGATCAGACGGAGTTTGACTCGTCGGCAGCCAGCTATCGGGTCGCGATTCGCCGAGCCATTGCGCGCGCAGCGCTGCTTGTATCGGGCGATCTGCTGGCAGCGCGCAGCGTGCTGTTTGGTGTCGACGTACCAGCCTCGCAAGATCCAAGCACCGCGCAGAGCGGCTATTACCTGCGACTGGGCGAAGCCGAACTGTCAGCCCACGCCGAAGCAGAAGCCGATCTGGCCGATCTGTGCGCGTTTTTTATCGCTCCGCAAAACGCCGCGCTGTTTGACCGTCTGCATCCTCGCTAACGTCCCAAATCGACGCCGCTGTCCGCACGGTTGTGTATCCTCCTTGGCACACAGTAGCCAGGAAGTCACCCGTGCGTTTCCATCCAAAAACCAGCTCTCTGTCCGTGTTTTCTCGTCTGCTGCTTGGACTTGGTCTCAGCCTGCTCGTGTTCTCAGGCTGTCGCGAGCTAGACGAAACCGGCGCGCCAGTCCGCGATGCTGGCTCCGATCTCGCCACGATCAGCGACGGAAGCCTTCGCGATGGAAGCGCCAAAGACCAAGCCGCGAGCCCGGATCTGTCTTGGCCTGCGCCGATGCCACCGCCAGCCAGCTGTTATCAGCGCTCGTCGGGAGTCACCGGCATTCAAGTCGTGCTTCGCGTCGACCAGTACATCGGTGTAAAGACGGGCCGAAACGGTCCACACGAGATCGTCCACGGCACGATCATCAACACCCCATGGGTCTACAAGTCATCGATCGTCGACACCACCAACGTCGAGGTCGCGATGAACATCCAGACCGCCACCGACATGACCGGCTTGCCCAAAGAAATCCCGGTTCGCGCCGGGGAACAGATCGAGCTAGAAGGCGAATACATTCCCAAGGCAACCGCGAACGCAACGACTGCGCTCGGACCCGCCGCCGTCCTGCACTTCACCCATGAGCCGTGCGGCTACGCGGTCCTCGGTGGCGTGAAGTATCGCTAACCGTCGCGCCTCGTCGATTTCTACGGCACCGTATCCAGCCACGCCGACACCGCCATCAGCTCATCTTGCGTGAGTGCGCCCGCGCCTTTCGGAGGCATCGGCGACGGAGTCATCTCCACCACACGCTTGCGCATCGCGTCTTTGCGCGCCACCCACGACTTGTACGTCGACAGATCCATGTTGGCGCTGCCACCCGGCATGTGACACAGACTGCACAGCCTCGTGAACACCGGCTGCACCGTGTTCTTCCACTGATCTTCCGACGCACCACCGCCCGTGTCTTCGCCAAAGCGCTTGAGAGTTCCTTGCGACAGCACCCAGACATCGCCCGTCGACGAGCTGATCAGCTTGCCATCGGCAGGAATCATCCCCGCTTGCGCCCGTCGCACTTCCGCTTCGTCGAGCACCGCCAGCGTATCGCCGATCTGCACCCACACCACACCGCTTGATAGCACCAGCCCGCGAATCGGCGCATCCGACGATTCATACAGCTTCGCCAGCGAGCTTCCCGACTCTCGATACAGCGCGTTTTCCGTCGCCACCACCAGCCGTCCCGCCGTATCAATCAGCGTTCCGACCGGCGCGCTCACGTCAAAGCGAGACTGATCTCCGCTGCGTGCATCAAATGTTCGCACCGATCCATCGACGATGCCCGCCACCCGACCACTGCCACCGCTGATCTGGGAAAACGCCAGCGGATAGCGCGTCACCTTCGCACCGTCTGATACAGCCAGCTCCGCGCCCAGCGAAAACGCCGTTCTCGTCGTCGGATCGACAGCAACCACATCGCTCACATTGTCGAGATTGAGCCCATAGCGATCCGACACGTCTTCCATCAGCGAGCGATCGCGCAGACGACGAACTTTGCCCGCTCCGTCGACGCCCATCAGCCAAGATCCCGCCAGGTTTCCCGCCGGAACCACCGTCGCGGACTTCCAGCTCTGAACCGCTGCGTCGGTGTACAGCGGCAGTCCGGCGGTAAACACCATCGCGCCCAGGCTCGAAAACACCACCGTGTCTTCGTTCAAGTCTGCGACGGCAAACACCGTTCCAGTGGACACCGACTTGGCGTTCCACTGCACGGTCTTTAGCTGAAGCGCCTGTTCGCCGAGCAGGGAATCAGACCCCGACTGGCAGGCGCCAAAGAGCAAGGCACAGACGGACAGCACTCGGGTCAGCTTTTTCATAGACACCATCATTTGCCGCCCGGCCAAGGTGCGTCAACCGACTTCACCGCACGTTCTCCGTCGACCAGCTAACTGCCGCCAGCGTCCCCGGATTTCGCTGCGGACCATTTACTACTTGTAAATGTCCATGATGTCTTCGAGCAGCTTTTTGCCCTGTGCGAACGGTCGCTGGAACGAGTTGCGACCGATGATCGATCCGTAGCCACCGCCATCGCGAATCGCTCGGATGTCTTCCAGAACCGCCTCGTCGCTGTCTTTGGTCTCACCGCCGGAAAAGATGATGATGCGTCGGCCATTGAACGTGCAGTTGACGACGTGACGAACCCGCTCGGTCAGCGTCGCACGCGCTGGCTTTTGCGCGTCATAGACCTTTTGCGCTTCGGCCTGCTCGATCCGATCCTTGGGCAGCTTCACCTTGATGATGTGCGATCCAAGCTGCGCCGCGATGTGCGCCGCATACGCCGCCACGTCGAGCGAAGTCTCGCCCTCTTTGGACAGGTTGGTGCCGCGCGGATAGCTCCACGTCACGACGACCAGACCCGCCGCTTTGGCTTCTTCGGTCAGATCGCGAAGCTGCCGATACATCTCGTTGCGCGACGACGAGCCCGGATAGATCGTAAAGCCAATGCCGACACAGCCGAGCCGCAGCGCTTCCTTCACCGATCCCGTCAGCGCCGAGCACGGCTCCAGCTTCGACAGCGAGTCACTATTGTTCAGCTTCAAGATGAGCGGAACCTGACCCGCGAACTTGGCCGCGCCCGCTTCCAAAAATCCAAGCGGAGCCGCGTACGCTGCACAGCCCGACTCGATTGCCAGCCGAAAGTGATACTCCGGGTCCATCGCATCCGGGTTCATTCCGAAGCTGCGATACGGGCCGTGCTCGAAGCCTTGATCGACCGGAAGGATCACCATCCGTCCCGTTCCCGCCAGGCGGCCATGCATCATCAGGCGCGCCAGGTTGGTCAAGGTTCCAGGGTTATCCGACGAATAGTACGAGAGGATCTGTTTTACACGCTCGGTAACAGCCAGGGTCATAAGGGACTCCTTTGGGTGCAAATCCGTAGGGACTGGTGCGCAGGCTCGTTAGAGAAAGCGCCGACGCGCGGAGAGCATGCCCCACAGGCCCTGTTTCTGACAAGGCTCGGCAAAAGGGGAAAACGGTTGCTGAAGCGGTGGGCTGTGTGGTAAGCGTCGGCGCGCGAGTGCCAAGGAGGAAGCGATCAGCGACAACAAACAGAGCATGTGGCTCCAGGCAGCCAGCCTGAGCTATCTCGGCATCTTCTTTGGCGTTTCTCTCGTCATCGGAGCAGCTGTTGGCTCTTTTCTTGATCGAAAATGGGGAACCCATCCGTACCTGATGATGGTCGGTGTTGTCCTCGGGATCGCGACCGGATTTAACGAACTGTGGCGACTTGCCAAGCGCTACCAGAAACAGCTGAAGCAGAAACCGTGAACCAGCCTTCCGTGACAGAGAGCCGTGGCGCTCACCTTCGGGCCATCGAGAAAATCTCCCTCGTGTTGGGAGTCCTGCTCGTTGTCGTCGCGATCGCAGGGTTTGCGCTCAAGATTCAGCTCTCGCTGTCGTATGGAGTCCTGCTGAGCCTGTTTAACGCGCGTGCGATTCGCTTCTTTGGCGATCGCTTGGCGCGGCTCAAGTCCGTCGGTCTGCTCGTCGTGCTGTTTCAGCTCAAGCTGTTCTTCATCGGCGCGCTGATTTACCTCGGCCTTACGCTGTTTTCTCTCGACGGAATCGGCCTGTGTGTCGGCCTGTCGATCCTGCCGCTCGCGATCGTCGTGCGAGCCGTACAGTGGGGAATGTCTGCTCCCAATTCCAATGGAGAAGTAGTGAGCAATGGGTGAGGAATCCACCTGGTTTGATTTTCTGCCTGGGCTGGCCAACCTGGTCGCTTGGGCGAAGCAGTATCTTGGACGTGAAGATCCGTCGCAGGGCTTCTTTTTCCAAGGCGGACCCTTCGTCGAGTCGCACTTCAACCTGACGCACGTCTTTTCGGCGCTGCTCGTCTTCGCGTTCGTTGCCTTCGGTGCGATGAGCTTTTCGTCGGCGATGCGCAAAGGCGGCGACGATGCGATTGTGCCGCCGCCGCAGTTTTCGCTGCGCAACCTCTTCGAGGTGCTGGGCGACGCGCTGTGGAACCTGACCCGCAACATCATGGGTGAGACCAACGGTCGCAAGTACCTGCCGCTCATCGGAACGCTCGCGTGCTTCATCTTCTTTAGCAACGTCCTGTCGCTGATTCCCGGCATGGTTCCACCGACGGCAACGCTGAAGACCAACGTCGCGCTGGCGCTGACCGTGTTCGTCATCACCCACGTCGAAGGCATCCGCGCGCAAGGCATCGTGTCGTACCTCAAGCACTTCGCGGGTCCGATCTGGTGGCTGGCGTGGATCATGATCCCGATCGAGATCATCGGTCACCTGGCTCGTCCGCTGTCGCTGTCGATGCGTCTGATGGGCAACATGGTGTCGGACCACAAGGTCGTCGGCGTCTTCTTCTTCTTGGTGCCGCTGCTTGTGCCGGTGCCGTTCCTGATCCTCGGAACCTTGGTCGCTGTCATCCAGACGCTGGTGTTCTGTCTGCTGTCGATGGTCTACATCAACATGGCGGTCACGACGCACGAACACGACGACCACGGCCACGAAGAACACGGCGAGCACGCTCACTCGCACTAACCAACGCCCGGCGCACGGCCGCCGCGGTTGACCCCGTTTCCGTACGCGGGAATGGGAAGATTGATTCACAAACGCAAGACCGTTACAGAAAACCAAACGCTGTTTTTTCAGGAGGAACTCGAAACATGACCACCAAGCTCTCCAAGTACATGCTCGCGGCGATGGCTGCGCTCGTGACCCTGATGGCTACTTCGGCTGCGTACGCTCAGGCGGCCTCGCCGGAAGTTGCCAAGGCGGAAAACTCCCGCTGGTACGCCATTGCTGCGGCGCTCGGCCTCGGCATTGCGGCATTCGGTGGCGCGCTCGGTCAGGGCCGCACCGCGACGGCAGCTCTCGACGGCATCGCCCGCAACCCCGGCGCGTCGGACAAGCTGTTCACCCCGATGATTCTCGGCCTCGCCCTCATCGAGTCGCTGGTCATCTACTCGCTGCTCATCGCCTTCCTGCTCTACGGAAAAGTCAGCTAAGCAGTTGCTTTGCCGTGACGGCCTTCGCCCTTCGCAAAGGCCGTAGCCCCGCTCTCCGTCTCTCCCGACAAAATCGTCTGCATTCCTAGCTCAAACTCTCGACGCAGTGCTTGCTGCATGGGCAGAGGCTCGTCAAGCTGAAGCAGCGTCGCCATGCGATCACTGCGCAGACAGCCCTGCGGCAGCCGCGCCAGCTCTTTGGCCAACAGCTCCGCGCTCTGACGAGCCATTCCCGTCGGAACCACGCGACTGACCAGCCCCATCGCCAGCGCCTCGCTCGCCGTCACCGCCCGCCCGGTCAGGATCAGATCGAGCGCCCGTCCGAGCCCAATGATCTGCGGCAAGCGAACCGTTCCACCGTCGATGAGCGGCACACCGAAGCGTCGACAAAACACGCCAAGCACCGCGCTTTCTTCCGCCACCCGCAGATCGCAAAAGCAGGCCAGCTCCAGACCTCCCGCGACGGCATAACCCGAAATCGCAGCGATCACCGGCTTCTGAAGTCGCATCCGCGTCGGCCCCATCGGACCATCGCCCTCGACGCTGAGCTGATTGGGCTGACCTTGCGCCACCTGCTTGAGGTCCGCGCCCGCACAAAAGTGTCCTCCGTCGCCAAACAAGACGGCAACCCGTGCTTCGGGATCGCGATCAAAGTCAGAAAACGCCGCTGTCAGTGCCGTCGCTGTTTCACGATTGACCGCATTTCGTGCCTCGGGCCGACGAAGGATGATCGTCCACACCTGCGCTTGCTTTTCGACCAGTACCACGGGGATCTCCTCGCGAAAAAATGTCACCAATGAGCAGCTAACTACGCAACTTTCGTTTGGGGCTGCCGAACATCACAAGCCACCACTGGTTAGGAGTCCTGCATGTTCGCTTGTAGCTCAACGATTCGTGAATGCCTGTGCCTCACTCTGCACATCCACCGAGCAAGCCAGCCTCGGTCCGTGCGTCCACCTCACGTCGTGCTCCGTCCGCACCCGCTGCGACTGGCGCTGTTCGCACTGCTGCTTGGCGTTTCGTCGCTCATCCGTGTGGCCGTCGCGGCTCCCAGCCCAACCGATCGCAGCATCGAGCAAGCCGCGCTGGAAACCGCCGAGCTGACTTCGTCGCCCACACGATCGCTGCGTCTGCGACTGCACCTGGCCCAGCTTCTCCCGCAGCTTCGCGTGACGTTTGGCCGAGGCTGGCAGCTCACCACCAGTCGCGACTACCTGATCGATACACCGCAGACGGATAACGATCGGGTGAACTATGCGCTCAGTGCCAGCTGGGATCTGGCACGTCTGATTTCTCCTCACGGCGAGCTGTCACTGCTCAAAGAAGAACAGTCGCGAGCGCAGCTTCGTCACAGGCTCCTCGAGCGAGTGGCTCAGCTCAGCAGTGAGCGCTGCGTGCTGGCTCAGCGACCACGACCCCTATCACGCAGCGACGAGCAGCGACGGCTGACCGTTGAGGCAACGCTCTCGATCTTGACCGGCGGCAGAGTCTCGCTATCGACCCGTAGCGATGAATACTGTCCCGCATCACCCGAGAGACAGAGCAGCGCAGCCCCGACACAGGTGCGAACCGGCACACGACCGACTGCGAGCGAGGAAGAGTCCGTCGAGGACAGTCGTCCAAGCATCGATCCAGATCGCATCACCGACGAATAGCCAGGCTGACGGCTCGTGTGTTAGATCTCTGTGGCGATGATCGTGGGTGTTGGACTGGATCTATGCCTGATCTCTCGAATGGAACGGGCCCTGTCGCGCAGTGACGGACGCTTCGCCGCTCGCGTCTTCACCGACGGAGAGCGACAGTATTGCGACGGAAAAGCCAGTCCCAGTCAGCACTATGCTGCGCGCTTTGCCGCCAAAGAAGCGATCCTCAAAGCGCTGCACGTTCCCGACGGACTTAGCTGGCACGAACTGGAAGTCATCCAGGGATCCCACGGCGGTCCCGCGATCGCGCTACATGGCGCAGCGCGGCAAGCGGCGGAACGACTGGGCGTCAGCAAGCTTCATGTCTCGCTGACGCATCAAGGTGACTCCGCCAGCGCCGTCGTCATCGCCGAACGATGAGGAGACAAGCCCCGATGCTGCTACCTACCGCCGCGCAGATGCGCGCGCTCGACGAAGACACCATCTCTCAAGTCGGCATTTCCGGCGGTGTACTGATGGAAAGCGCAGGTCGCAGCGTCGTCGAAGTCCTGGTTTCACTCAACCGCAGTGGACGCCTGTTCTTCGATCGGGCTCGCATTGTCATCGTCGCTGGCCCTGGCAACAACGGCGGCGACGGCATGGTCATCGCGCGCTACCTTCAAGAGCTGGGTCTTTCGTTCGAGCTATGGATCGTCGCGGATCGTGCACGCATCCGGGGCGATGCACTGCTTCACCTCGCTGCGGCGGAGCGAGCCGGTGTCACACCTCGATTCTGCGACGGAGCATCCGAAGAGCTGCGCACACGGCTTGCGTCCCTTTCGTCCGACGATGTCGTGATGGACGCACTGCTTGGCACCGGCTTACAGCGCAGCGTCACCGGCGGCTTGGCTTCGGTCATCCGTCACATAAATGCCAGCCGAGCCTGTACGATTGCCATCGATCTCCCGTCGGGACTCGATGCGGATCGTGGCATCCCAGTCGATGCGCCCAGCGATCCACTCATCGTGCAAGCGGACTTCACCGTCACGCTCGGCTTTCCCAAGATCGGTCTGGTTGGCTCCCCCGGCTTTCTGTTCGCTGGCGAAGTCTTCGTCGCTGACATTGGCATTTCCGCCGCACTCGGTCCGCGTCATCAGGTCTGTGCTCGGCTGCTCGATGCCTCCGCGCTGGCCAGGCTTGCCGCACCAAGATCTCCCGTCGGACACAAAGGCAGTCATGGTCACTTGATGATCGTGGCTGGCTCATCGGGAAAGGTCGGCGCCGCGCTGCTGGCCACCGAAGCAGCGCTTCACGTCGGAGTCGGACTGTGCACGCTGGCGCTGTCCGAAGATGCCGCCGACGGATCGCTGGGTAGTCGCTGTCCCGAAGCGATGACCCTGCCCTATCGGCTCGCAGCGACCCCCGATTCGCAGCTCCTGGAAGGTCTGGCAGGCAAGAGCGCGCTCGCAGTGGGACCGGGACTCGCACCGACCATGGAGACGAAAGCGCTCCTTCGGACACTCGTCGCGCACTGTGAGCAGCCGCTGCTGCTGGATGCCGAAGCACTGAATCAACTGGTCGATGACAAAGTGCTGCTGCGGACACGCGCACAGCATGGACGAGCGACGATCTTGACCCCGCATCCGGGCGAAGCGGCGCGACTGCTTCAGACGACATCTGCCGACGTTCAGCGGGATCGGGTCGGTGCGGTGCAAGCGCTGGCAGAACAGACAGGGGCGGTCGTGCTGCTCAAAGGTGCGCGAACGCTGATTGCGGAACCACCGAAGCACAACGAAACGACAGCGCCCCGGCTGGCAGTCGTTCCTACCGGCAATCCAGGGATGGGCTCGGGAGGAATGGGCGACGTCCTGACCGGAATGATTGGCGCGCTGCTGGCCGCAGGCTGGTCCGTGTTCGATGCGGCCTGTGCCGGTGCGTACTGGCATGGACTGGCCGGAGACGTGGCTGCATCACAGCGGGCAGCGGGCAGCATTGTGCTCGCTACGCAAGTCACTGCGGCGCTCGATCAAGCCAGAGAGTTGGCGGGAAAGGTCGCAAGCGGGCCCAGGCCGTGGCCGATTGTGCCGCTTGCGTGGATGCAGGGACGCGGGTAGCGCCCCGGCGAAGGAAGGTTAGCCGCGCTTGCGCTCGTACTCGAACGGGTTCGAGCGGCCTGCGGGATAGTCACGACGGTCTTGGCCAGTGTAGATCTGACGCGGACGGGCGATCTTCTGCTCGGAGTCGTCGAGCATTTCACACCACTGCGCCAGCCAGCCCGAAGTACGCGGAATCGCGAACAGCACCGGGAACATGTCGACGGGGAAGCCCATGGCCTGGTAGATGAGGCCCGAGTAGAAGTCGACGTTCGGGTAGAGCTTGCGCTTGACGAAGTAGTCGTCCTGCAGCGCGATGCGCTCCAGCTCGATGGCGATGTCGAGGAGCGGGTTGCGACCCGTGACTTCGAACACCTGCTCGGCGAGACGCTTGATGACCGTGGCGCGCGGATCGTAGTTTTTGTAGACCCGGTGACCGAAGCCCATCAGCTTCTTTTCGCCCTTGCCTTCCTTCACTTCCTTGACGAAGGCCGGGACGTTCGAGAGGCTGCC
Organism: uncultured Myxococcales bacterium; assembly: GCA_937868485.1. Lineage (GTDB taxonomy): Bacteria > Myxococcota_A > Polyangia > Palsa-1104 > JAEUJZ01 > JAEUKA01. Next base: position 47,618 of record CALMML010000441.1, read on the forward strand.
AATCTCGGCGAGCATGCGCAGAACCGCTTCGTTCGCACCACCGTGCAGCGGACCGTAGAGCGCCGCCGAAGCAGCCGCGACCGCCGAGTACGGATCAACCTGCGAGCTGCCCGTCGAGCGCATCACCGAGGTCGAGCAGTTCTGCTCGTGATCGGCGTGCAGGATGAACAGCACGTCGAGCGCGCGCTCGAGGATCGGGTTCGGCTTGTAGCGCGGCTCGCTCATCCGCTTCATCATCGCCAGGAAGTTACCGGCGAAGCTCAGCTGGTTGTCTGGATAGACAAACGGGAAGCCCTGGCTGTGACGATACGACCAAGCCGCAATCGTCGGAACCTTGGCAAGCAGCCGCACGACGTTGAGCATGCGGATCTTCTTGTCATAGACGTGCTTGGCTTCTGGATAGAACGTCGACAGCGCGCCGATCGTCGCCAGGAACATGCCCATCGGGTGCGCGTCGTAGCGGAAGCCCTCGATGACCGTCTTGACGTTTTCGTGGACGAAGGTGTGCGTCGTGATCTGCTCGATCCAGTTCGCCAGCTGCGTCTGATCCGGCAGCTCACCGTGGAACAGCAGGTACGCCACTTCGAGGTAGCTCGACGTCTCGGCCAGCTGCTCGATCGGGTAGCCACGGTAGCGCAGGATGCCCTTGTCGCCATCGATCAGGGTGATAGCCGACCGACAAGACGCAGTGTTGAGGTAAGCAGGATCGTAGCCCATCAGGCCGAAATCCTCGTCGCCCGCCTTGATTTGACGCAGGTCGACAGTGCGGATCGTTCCGTCGGTGATGGGAAGCTCGTAGTTCTTGCCGGTTCGGTTATCGGTGATGGTCAGCGTGTTCTTCGACATGGTCCCTCTTGAGGCTCAAAGGGCTGAAAACGGATGTTCGGGCCGCGCTGGCGGCGCCGGGCACAAGCAGCGTCACCTTGGGCTAGCCTGGCCAAAAAGCAATCGGCGGGCAGTCTAGCGAAAGGGCTCACGGTCGTCACTAATCTTGCGTCATCTTTTGCCACGAATCATCCGCTTTTGCGCACCGAGGACGAACCAGCATATGGCGCGCTCAGCTCTGTGGTTTTAGCGTTCGATGCCACCGCTGCGATCGCTGCGGCCAGCCATTCGATTACCACAGAATTGTTCTATGTAATGACGCGCCGCGCCAAGTAGTCGCTCGTGACCGCCGCTGGGCTTGCGAAAGCGCCGCACATGCACGATGTTTGCCCGACCGATGTCGAGCCTTGAACCTTCCCCGCCGTCCACGCTGTCGCCTCCGACTTCGCAGCCCAACTGGCTGTCTGCTCTGTCGCGACCCGGTCCCGCGCTGCTGCTGGTGCTGCTCTTTTCGACGCTGCTGCTGATTCCCGGTCTGAGCAGCTTCGGTCTGTGGGATCCGCATGAGGTGCGGCTTCTCGAAGGTGCGAGCGAGCCGATTCCCGCTGCGGAGCTGTGGAAGCCGTCGAGCGCGGTCAGGCCCAGGCTGCCGCTTCTACCGATCAAGCTGGGTCTTGCGTGGTTTGGCCCAGGAGAGCTGGGTGCGCGGCTGCCGATTGCGATGCTGGCCGTGCTGCTGCTGTCGACGCTGGTGCTGCACGGATCGATGCATCGACGGGTTCGCGCGTCGCTGCTGTCCGCGCTGGTGCTGGCGACGACGCCCATGCTGTTTCTGTCCGGTCGCCAAGCGAGCCTAAACCTGCTGCCGATGCTCGCGCAGCTTCTGTCGGTGACGGGACTGTTTGCGCTGTGCTGGCCTCGGCCAGATCGGAAAGCGATCGATGTGCCGGTCGGTGTGCTGCTGTCGATCTGCGGGCTGGGACTCGGGCTTCTGACGACAGGAAGCCTGATCGGGCTGGTGGTTCCGGCGCTGGCCTTGGCCGCTTCGCTGTTTCTGGCGCGTGGTCCCGTCGCGGGAGAGCTTCTTTCGTCGCTGATTGCGGGCTTTGGCCTGATCATGCCGGTTCGTCAGCTGCTGGTTGTCGCGCAGGTAAAGCCGTCGCTGGTGCTGATCGGTGCGGGCTGTTTGCTCGTCGTGGGACTCTGCGGAGCGCTGCTGAGCCGTCGTCCGCTGTGGCTGCTTCTATCGCTGCTCGGGGTCGGACTGTTTCCAGCGCTGCCGTCGAGCATCAATGGCTATTCGGGCCATCTCGCCGGGGTTCCACACTGGCCAGCGCATCGAGAGTTTCAGGCGGACTCGCTGCTCAAGACGATCGGCTTTGTGATGTTCCCGTGGGTGGCGCTCGTGCCGGTCGCGATCGCGCAGATTTTTTCAGATCCCGCGACGGAAAGCGCGTCTGAACCAGCGTCGAGCGATCCAGAAACTGAGCGTGCTCAGGTTCATTCCTTGGTCCTTGTGGCGTGGCCGGCCGTCGGGTATCTGCTGCACACGCTTCAGTCGGCGCTGGTCCAAGACGCACCGTTTGCCAGCCTGCCTGCGCTGGCACTTGTCGTCGGTGGCTACATGGATCGAGTGCTGGATGGTAAAAAGCCGTCGCTGGCTGCGCTGCTCAGCACCGGGCTGTTTGCGCTGTTCGTCGCACGCGACTTCTTCTTCGGTCCCGAGCAGTATCTGTCGGCTCAGCTCACCGAGACGCTGCGCTGGCCAGCCGTCCAGCCGGGCACCGATCAGCTGATTGGTCACGGCGGACAAATTCTGAGCACGCTCGGAATTGCGGTGGCGGCGCTGTTTGCCCTGGGGCTGTATCTGGGCCGATTGAAGTCGCTGATCCTGCCCGGTGCGGCGCTGGCGATGGCGCTGTTTACGATGCACGGGCTGGTTCCGGCGGTGACGCGGCATGTGTCGTATCGCGGCATCTACACCAAGTACGAAAAGCTCGGCGGTGGAGAGCTGGGTCTATACGGACTTCAGCGCTCGTCGGCGCGTATCTACGGACAGCACAGCGTCGAAATTCCGTCGCTCGAAGAGCTGTTTCAGTTCCTGAACAAGACGCCGGGCAAGCGCACCTTTGCGATCGTCGGAGCGAGCGAAGTGGCCGCGCTCGATGTTCACTCGTTTCAAAAGAACCTGCCGTACTACGTCGTCGACGATAGCAACAGCCAGTTTCTGCTTCTGTCGAACCAGCTGGGACCGGGCGAAAAGGATCTCAACCCGCTGCGTCGCTTTGTCACGACGGAGCCACCGAAGCCGCAGACGGAAACGCACATCTCGTTTGACGATCGCGTCGAGCTGATTGGCTACGACATCCCGACGGAAGTGCAGCGCGGCAGCGAGTTCGTGATTCGTCTGTACTTCAAGGTGCTCCAGCCGCTCGGTGGCAACTATCGGGTGTTTCTGCACTTCGACGGAACCGGCGCGCGCATCAACGGCGATCACATCCCGCTCGGTGGCAAGTACCCGACCAACTACTGGACCAAAGGACAGTACATCACCGACGAGCATCGCATGAGCACCTCGCGCCTAAACCAAAGCGCCGGGTATTATCAGGTGTTTACTGGGATGTGGCCGGGCGGCGACGGGACACGACTGCGAGTCACCCAAGGACCGCACGAGCCGGACAACCGAGTCCGCCTATCGGCGATCAGGGTCAAGTGATGCAGGTTCAGTCGCTGGCAGAGATCGAGCTTCGAGACGCAATCCAACCGCTCAACCGCAGCGCACCGTCGAACTTTGGACCGGCGCTGCGCACGCCAGCGCTCATCCGCGAGCTGGTCGCACTGGGTGTCGTCGATGCGTCGCTGTCGAAGGTGCTCGTGCTTTCGGGCAAGGTGCTAGGCGGCTGTCTGGTCGAGCGGGTGCCCGGTGGTGGTCTTCTGTCGGCGCTGAGCATCGAGCCGCTGGCGCAGCAGCGTGGTGGTGGACGAGCGCTCCTCGAAGAAGTGATCAAAGCGGCGCGGACCGCCCAGCTTGCGCAGCTTCGGATCGAGGTGAGCGAAGGCGACACAGCGCATGAGTCCCTGATCGGTGCGCTGCACTTTGTGCGCGTCGAGACCCTACATCGGCTGGCGCTACAGAAAGCACCGAATCGATCGCTGTTTCCGACGGAAGAGTTCGATCTTGTGACGGAAGTTTCGATCGAAGAAGCGATCTCGCTGCTGTCGGCGCAGACCACTTGGCAGCCCGCACCGTCGGCCCAGCCGGACATGGTTCGGAAGCTGACGAAGCGACTGAGCGCGCTCACTTTGGTCCAATCGGATCGGCGCGCGACGCTGATCTTCGACAAAGAGCGAAAGCTGATCTGGACGCTCGGCGGAGACCCGACGCGGATGGCGCAGCTTGCGGTCTGTGTGGCTGCCAAGCATGGCGCGGCGTTTGTGGACTCGCTGCGCGACGAAGATCCGGCGATCTCCGCGCTTGTCGAGGCGGGCTTCACCAAGCTGGCCGTGCGCGCAGCCCATCAGTTGACGCTCGAAGGCTAGGAACGTCCGATGTCTTTTCGTGGATTTCGTACATCTTTCCGTCTGCTGGGGTCGCTGTGCGTGGCGCTGTGGGTGGTGCTGGCGACGCCGCGAATCGCGTTCGCCGACGCAGACACTGAGTCCGGTGAAGCCGATACGCCCCGTCGAGCCATCGAGCGATTTTTGGGTCAAACGGCTGCCGGTCGCTATGCCGAAGCCGCCGAAGATCTAGAGATTTATCCGCATGAGCCCGTCGATCGGCAGCGACTCGCGAAGCTGCTCGGCGCGGTGATCGATCGTCGTCTGTCGGCAGATCCAGCGTGGCTGAATCAAGTCTCGGATGCACCGACGGGAGACACCAAAGACGGGATCGCGCCGGATCAGGACGAAGTCGGACGCATTCCAGCGACGCCAATTGCCGAGCCGGTTCGCATGCGTCGCGTCTACGTGCGTGAGCGAGGGGAACATCGCTGGCTGTTTTCCCACAAGACGGTGCAGCGCGTGCCGGGCTGGTATCAGCGTCTCGACGACGTGTGGCTGCGCGAGCACCTGCCCGACCGACTGCTGCGCAAAGGGCCCAAGGGCTTTGTGTGGTGGGAGTGGCTGGCGCTGCCGGTGGTGCTGGGTGCAAGCGGAGTCGTCGCGTGGCTGCTCACGCTGCTGCTGGAGATCCTGATTCGTCCGCTGCTTCGTCGCAGCACGACGCGCTGGGATGAGCTGCTGGTGAGGCGCCTGCGTCGTCCGGTGCGAGTGCTGCTGGCGGTGATGCTGTGGGGTCTGGCGATGCCGTATGTGCTGATCACCGGCTCGGCGGAGCGGATCGTCACAAACTTTGCGCGCGTCGGGTTTCTGCTCGGGCTGTTCTTCTGCATCTGGCGCTGCGTCGCGGTGAGCGTGCAGCTGATTCGAGAGTCCGAGTGGATGAAGGCGCATCCGTCGGCGATGGCGGTGATTCCGCTTGGCTACCGGCTGGCAGAGATCACCGTCGCTGCACTCGCGGTGGTGACGACGCTGCAAGAGCTGGGCTATCCCGTCACCAGCCTGGTCGCCGGTCTGGGAATCGGCGGCTTGGCGGTGGCACTGGCGGCCCAAAAGACCGTCGAGCACGTCTTTGGCGGTGTGATGCTCAGCGTCGATCAGCCGATGCGCGTCGGAGACCTTGTGCGCGTCGATGATGTGATCGGCAACGTCGAGCAGATTGGCCTGCGCTCGACCTCGATTCGGACGATCGATCGATCGCTGGTGACGATTCCGAACGGCAAGCTCGCCGACATGAAGATCGAGTGCATGCAAGCGCGCGATCACCTGCGGCTGTTTTTTCAGCTCGGCATCACGTACGACGCGAGCGTGGAGCTGCTCGAAAAGCTACGCGACGCGCTGTCGGTCTACGTCAAAGGTCATCCCAAGATCTGGTCCGAGCTGCCGGTGCGCGTTCACCTGACCGGCTTTGGCGAATCGGCGCTGACGCTCGAGATCATGGCGTGGTTTGATGAAAGTGACTGGGATCGTTTTTTGGAAATCCGTCACGGCGTGATGCTGCAAGTGATTCGGATCATCGAGCAGCACGGCGCACGGATCGCGTTTCCGACCCGCACGCTTCACCTCGTGTCGTCCGCAAAAAACTGAGCAGGTTCAGTCTGTTCTACGCGAGACGCTCGCGAAGGTCGCGTCGCACTTCCAGGTTGTCGATGAGCCGCGTCGATCCCAAGTGAGCCGCCGCCAAGATCACCAAGTCTTGGCAGGTTTCCGATGGTGGCTGAAGATCGTGCTGCCGACGCACTCGCACGTAGTCGGGTCGCCAGCCGTGAGCAATCAGCGTCGCCAGTGACTCTTGTTCCAGCGTGCCCGGATCGCGAGATCCCGTCCGCAGCTGCGCGGCCAGCGACTGAAGCGTCTGATACAGCCGAGGCGCTTCCGCTCGCTCGCTCGTCGACAGATAGCCATTTCGCGACGACAAGGCCAGCCCATCTTCAGCGCGCGCCGTCTCACCCGCGACGATCTCAACCGGCAGCGCAAGCTGACGCACCATGTGACGGATCACCTGAAGCTGCTGATAGTCTTTTTTGCCAAAGACCGCGAAGTCGGGTCCGACGATGTGAAACAGCTTGCTGACGACGGTGGCAACGCCGCGAAAGAAGCCGACGCGAAACTCGCCTTCGTGCAGCGATCCGAGCGGACCGGGATCGACAACGCAGGTCTGTGGCTCGGGATACAGCTCGGTTTCCGTCGGACAAAACACAAAGTCGACCCCCGCCGTCGCCATCAGCTCACAGTCGCGCGCAAGCGTTCGCGGATAGCGATCAAAGTCTTCGTGCGGCGCAAACTGCAGGCGATTGACGAACACGCTGGCGACGACACAGTCGGCTCGCTGTCGCGCGATCCGCATGAGCTGAATGTGTCCGTCGTGCAGGTTTCCCATCGTCGGGACAAAGCCAATCGTGCCTCGGCCTCGCAGCGCGTGACGAAGCTCCGACTGCGTTGGACAGAGCGTGGGCATCTTCGGTGTAAGAGCGGTCTGCGTCATGGGCTGCTCACGGAGGCGGAGTCGGGATCGGTCTGCGATCGCACGGGCTCACTGCGACGATCGGCACTGTGGGATGGCGTCTGTAAGTACAGCACGAACTCTTCGTTGCCAGCGGGACCGCGAATCGGCGACGGAACGACACCGAGCACACGACAGCCCAGCTGCTCTGCCGAGCGCATACAGCGTGCGATGGCTTGCTCGCGCAGCGCCGGATCACGCACCACACCGCCTTTGCCGACCTGACCTTTGTCGACCTCGAACTGCGGCTTGACCAGCGTCAGGATCGGACTGTTCGGCGCGAGCAGCGAAACCATCGTCGGCAACAGCAGCGTCTGCGAGATAAACGACGCATCACACGTCGCCAGATCGGGCACAAACGGCAGGCTGGCTGGTTCCAGATAGCGCGCGTTGCAGCGATCGAGCACGGTGACACGCGGATCTTGGCGCAGCTTGTAGGCGAGCTGTCCGTAGCCGACATCGACGGCAATCACCCGCGCCGCACCAGCCTGTAGCAGACAGTCGGTAAAGCCGCCGGTCGATGCACCAATGTCGATGGCGCTTCGATCGTGGACATCGACGGAAAAGTAGCTGAGCGCATGCGACAGCTTCAGTCCGCCGCGCGAAACAAACGGCAGCGGATCTCCTTTGAGCGTCACGTCCGCAGCGTCGGCGACTTTTTGACCGGCTTTGGTGACGGCGTGGCCATCGACCAGCACCGAACCGGCCATGATCAGCGCTTGGGCTTTTTGACGACTTTCACACAGTCCGTCGCGCAGCACTCGCTCGTCGAGACGACAGGCTCCCAATTGAGTCACGCGTAAGTCCTTTCGTGGGGCAGCAAGGTCTTGGTAGACTGCCGCCACCATGATGAATTTTCTAGCCTCTTACTCACGGACTCACTACGCGGGCGAGCTGCGCAAAAGCCACGTCGGACAGCAAGTCGTTCTCCTCGGCTGGGTGCAAGGACGCCGCGACTTGGGAGGCCGCATCTTCATCGATCTGCGGGATCGCTCGGGCCTCAGCCAGCTGGTGTTTGGACCGGATCTTGGCACCGAAGCACACACCGAAGCGGACGCGCTGCGCAGCGAGTTTTGCATCGGCATCGTCGGCACCGTGAAGCTGCGAACCGACTCGGGAGGCCAGGCCAACCCAAACCTTCCGTCGGGTGAAATCGAAGTGGAGTGCAGCGTGCTCCACATCTTTTCCAAAGCAGACACGCCGCCGTTTCAGATCGAAGACGATGTCGAGACGCGCGAAGAAGTGCGGCTCAAGTATCGCTATCTGGATCTGCGCAGGCCAAAGCTTCAGAAAAATTTCCAGCTGCGCAGCACGCTGTATCGAGCGACGCGCGACTACTTTCACAGTAACGGCTTTTGGGAGTTCGAGACGCCGTTCATGGTGAAGTACACGCCGGGCGGAGCGCGCAACTTCCTGGTTCCCTCGCGGCTCAATGCGGGCAAGTTCTATGCGCTCGCGGAGTCGCCGCAGATCTTCAAGCAGCTGTTCATGGTCGCGGGCATGGATCGCTACTTTCAGATCGTGCGCTGCTTCCGCGACGAAGATCTTCGTCAAGATCGGCAGCCGGAGTTTACGCAGATCGACGTCGAGATGTCGTTTGTGACGGAAGAAGGCATCCAGACGATGATGGAAGGTCTGGTTGCGCAGATCTGGAAGGACACGATCGGCTACGACGTGCCGCGACCGTTCCAGCGCATGCCGTACAAGGAAGCGATGGGCTCGTACGGCGAAGACAAGCCGGATCTGCGCAATCCGCTCAAGCTGCACGACATCACGCAGCTTGTGAAAGCGCACGACGGTGGCGGAGTGCCTCTGTTCAAGAGCACGGTCGATTCCGGTGGCATTGTGAAGCTGCTGCGAATTCCGGGCGAAGCGGCGCAGAAGCTGTCAGGAACCGAGACGCGCAAGCTGGAAGACTCGGTGAAGGGACTCGGAGCCAAGGGTCTGGGAACCGCGCGCCTCGAACCAACCGCAGCGACGGGAGTTTCTGCCGCCTGGACGCAGAGTCCGTTTGCCAAGACGCTCTCTTCGACGCTGCGAGAAGCCATCGCGCTCGAAATCGGCGCGACGCCGGGCGATCTGCTGCTGTTCCAGTTCGGGAGTCCGAAGCTGTGTAACACCGTGCTCGCGTCGCTGCGTCAGCAGATGGGCAAGCGCCTGGAGCTGATCTCGCCGGGCTGGCGCTTTCTGTGGGTCACCGACTTTCCGATGTTCGAGCTGGCGGAAGGTGACAAGTGGGTCGCAGCGCACCATCCGTTTACGTCGCCCAAGCCCGAGCATGTCGAGCTGCTCGGCAAGGACAACGGAGCCGTGCTCGCGCGCGCCTACGACCTGGTGCTAAACGGCAACGAGATCGCGGGCGGATCGATCCGAATCCATCAGCGCGACGTGCAAGCGAAGGTGTTTGCGGCGCTCGGACTGACGGACGAAGACTTCCGCGCCAAGTTCGGATTCCTTCTCGATGCGTTCAAGTACGGACCGCCGCCGCACGGAGGCATTGCCTTTGGTGTCGATCGCTTGGCGATGCTGCTCACCGGAGCGGAGTCTCTGCGTGATGTCATCGCGTTCCCCAAGACGCAGCACGGAACCGATCTGATGAGCGACTGTCCGACGGAAGTATCGAACAAGCAGCTTGAAGATCTGTTCATTCGCCTCGCGCCGCGCGTGTCCTAACCGAAGGCCGGGATGCTCTGTCTCGGCCCGCGCGATCGTCCCTTCTTCTTTCCTTCACGCCCAAGGAATCTGATCATGACCACCGAACAACCGACGCAAGACAACAAGCTGATCTGGGCTGGACGAATTCTGTCCGCGCTTCCGGTGCTCGCACTGCTGGGAAGTGGTGTGATGAAGATCTCGCAGAGCCCGCAAGTGCTCGAAGGATTCGCCAAGTTCGGATATCAGCCCAGTCAGATTGCGCCGATCGGAGTGCTCGAGATCCTCTGTACGATCGTCTATCTGATTCCGCAGACCTCGGTGCTGGGCGCGATTCTTTTGACCGGATATCTTGGCGGAGCGACGGCAACTCACGTTCGCATCAGCGACGCATTCCTCGCGCCAGTCCTCATCGGCATGATGGTCTGGGGCGGCCTGTTCCTTCGCGATCCGCGCATCCGCGCGCTGATTCCGCTGCGTCGCTAAGCGACTCCCTTCCGACTCCCTTCCGACTCCCTTTCGATTCCCTTTCGATTCCCTTCCGACTCCCTTTCGCGTCGCTAAAACGAGTTCTTCTTGCATTCCCAGTGCAGCCCGGACGGAACCACCAGCTTGTCTTCAGAGTCCGAAGGCTTCTGCGCCAGCGAGTCCACCACCGTGCTCCCCGGAAGGAGTCCGCCCGGAACCAGCGCATCTTTGTCCGCCGACATCGGATCGCTCAGCTTGGTCTTTTCCACCACGCCTTTGACAAACCAGCACATCCGCGCAAGCTCTGTGTCGGACAGCGTCTCTCCAGCGAGCACTTTCTGAGTCACATCCGGCAGTCCGTTAAACTCTTTGTCGCGCTGTCCGGTCACTTCGTACGGACCCATAAACACACGCTGCCGAGGCCCCGGATTCGTCGCGCGCGCCAGCTCCTGAATCAGTGCGCGCGTTGCCAGCTCATCGCCTGGACCTTTGGGATTGATCGAGACTCCGACCGACGTATTGTCGGTGCCATCAATGTCCAGCTCGATCGTCGGAGTGGCGTACACACCACGATGAATCTGATCAAAGATGCGCGTATAAATCGGCATCCAGTTTTCGTAGATCGATCCGATGCACGTTGGAAAATACGATCCTGCGCTGTCTTTGCAGCCAGACTTTACGTCGTTTGCAAACGTCCAGACTTTCGGATTCCTCGTCGGATTCTGCATCATCAGCTGATCGATGAGCTTTACCGAGCGCTGCGTGTTTCCGATGTGCGCAATCACCTCCACACCGGATTCCCACATCAGCCGCGTCAGGTATTCCTCTCGGTAATACTTGACCCCTGATCCGACGGGATATTCATACGTTGGGCTCGTGTTTACATCGAACCAAAAGCCGATGTGACGGACTTCCACTTTGATCGCAGGATTCACAGACTGCGCACCCAGCGTAAACGCATTCACATCGCGCACGCAGTCTGGATTGATGAACGCGCTGATGACTCCGAGGCGCGATCTTCCCGTCGCTGCAACCTTTCCTGCGATGTACCAAGCCTGCTCTCTGTGAACCCAGTACGTAGAAAAATTCGGCGTCGATCCGTCATACGTATAGCGAACACCATCGTTTACAACCAGGAACCGTTTGTCAGGAAAAGCCTTCGCTGCGTTCACAAAGTCATCGCCATAATCCACCGTGTTTCCGACGATGACTTGATTCCGACTGGCCAGATCTTTGACTTCCTTCGCAACGCTTCCGGGCGTCAGTCCAAACAGCTTTTCCAAGCGCAGATAGCCGAGCAGATCACTGGTTGCTTGCAGCGCGTCATTGTGTGCAACCGTCCAGCCTTCCAGCTCTCCTGGGAATCCGGTCATGGCCACACCGACGTTCATCGCGAGCTGACACTGCTGCTTGATGCACAGCGAGGGACTTGGACACTCCTCGTTGGCTGCGCAGCGGATGGAACAGACTCCGTTTTTGTCTTCGGGCTCGATGCTGCTCAGCAGACACTTGGCAGCCTGACAATCGGAGTCCGCGATGCAGCTCTCTCCGATTCCTTTCTTGACGCTGGTATCCACAGCCAAGGAACACGCAGCGTGAAAGAGCACACAGCCTGTCAGCAGCAAAGTTCTCGTGTTGATTCGGCGGGAGGACATGGTTCCTCTCCTTTTGCGAGACGTTAAGGAGTCGGGTTCGGAATCGGATTGGGAGCCGCACTGGGAGCCTGCATCGCCCCCGGAGTCAACACCGGAGTCGGATTGGGAGTCAGGCTAGGAATCGCCGAAGGAGCCGTTGAACTCGTCGCTGGCAGCGTCGGAATGCTGTCGATCGACTGCTCTGTCTGCGCGGGCTTTTTCACCAGCGATACAATCGTGGTCACAGCGATCGTCGCCACACCCAGCGGAATCAAGACATCGGTTGCATAGCCCAGTCCGCGCGTTCGACGCTGAAGCGCAGGAAGACTGCTTGCATCAAGCGACCCCGAATACGTGGTGGACTGCAGCGTATTTGACGAAACCAGCGCACCAATTCCTGTCCCAATTCCGCCAAGGATAAGCACGCCACCAACTGCAAGTCCGCCATAAAAGAGGGGTCCGAGTCGCGAAGCAGACTTGCCACTTCCTGATCTCGCTTGCTGCACAGACAGCGGCACAAGGACCGGCGCAGCGAGCCCAGCGCCCTTGCTGCCATCCGTCGCAGAACTGCCTGCTGCACCATGTTGCGAACCATTCGCAAGATCGACAGGGGCCCCTTGTTGCGGACCCGTTCCCGTCGGAGGCAGGTTTCCTGGCCCACTCCCTTTGTCCGCTGCATCTCGGTGATCCGGTTCCTTTGCAGGTTCCTTTGCGGGTTCCTTTCCTGCATCCGGTTCTTTGGGAGCCTGCACAGGACGACTCGCCAAGTCTGTCTGTGCATCGTGAAGGAACTGCTCTGCCTTCTGCCGCAGATCTGCGCGAATTTCCTTTTCAGCCAAGAAGCGCTGGTAGTTGTGAATCGCTTCCTGCGTCCGTCCCAGCTTGTGCTGCGACCGCCCAATGTTGATGAGCAGCCACGAGACTGGCTTGCGACGGAATGCCGATTCATACGCATCCAGAGCGCCTTCGTAGTCGTCCTTCTTGGATAGCTTGCGCGCTCGGTTGTAGTGCGCGCGACAGATGGCATCGGACATACAGGGATCGCTGGCCCCGGCGTCCTCTTTGTCCGTGGATTCAGCGCTCGCAGAGGAACCCATCAGCAGGGTCAGCAGCGCCGCCCCAGCCAAGACGCTATTCCTCGATCTCGAACTGGGGCTTTTTCTTCTTTTTGTTCGCATCGCCTTTGAATGCCTTTGGCTGCCCCTTTCCCGTCGGGACCACAGCAGCAGCAGCGCCAGCTTCCGGTAGCACATCGAGCGTCACCGTCTGCTGCTCATCACGACTCCTATCGAGCACCACCAGCTTGTTTACATAGCCCGGCGCAACGATTCGCAGCTCCTCTGTCCCCGTAGTCAGTGGCTGTTCGCCCTGCCACGGAGTCCGTCCCAGAATCGCACCGTCGGACACCCGCAGGATCTCTGCATGTACCGGAGTCGTCAGGATCTGCCAGTGAACCCGACGCGGCGGCTCGACTTTCTGCGGAATCACCGGCATCACCTCCGGCGGCATCGCAGGCATCACCGTCGGTTTCTGACGACCGAGCATCAGCCATCCGACGACGCCCAACCCCAGCACCAGCGGCAGCATCGCCAGCGCCCGATAGCGCTTCTTGGTGATAATCCGCGACGATGGCGAGCTGTTCTCACTCGCAGCCAGGTTCATCGTCGATCGATAGCCCACCGACGCAGAGTCCTCGCTACCAATCACCCGCAGCGGCGCCGTGCTGCCCGGCGTCTGCGGCGTCACCGGTGTCGCCAGCGGCGCAAACTGAAGATCCATCGGCAGCAGCGGTCTTACCGTCGCCGAGTCAATCGTCGCCGCTTCGTGCTCATCATCGTCGGACTCACCGGGATCGGGCGCCATCTGCGGCAGCGACGGCTGAACAAAGCTCGCCAGCGCGGACTGCAGCGCACCGATGCCCTGATCGACCTCACTCATCGACGGACGCTGCGCCGGATCTTTGCTCATCATCACTTGGATGAGATCGACCACCGACGCGGGCAGATACGAAGCCAGCGACGAAAGCGGCGTCGGCTGCTGAAACTGATGCATCCCCAGCAGCTCGCCACCGCCCGTCGCCACAAACGGCAGTCGCCCCGCCAGCAGTCGATACAGAATCACCCCAAGCGAGTAGACATCGGCGCGATCGCTCACCTCGACGCCGCCCTTGCACTGCTCCGGCGACATGTACGCCGGCGTCCCGAGCAGCGAGTCCCCCTTCGTCAGCCCCTTGCGCAGGTTCGGATCACGCAGCTTCGCAATGCCAAAGTCGAGCAGCTTCGCTCGCTCTCCCCCCGCCACCGCCGGGTCCGCCACCAACATGATGTTGTCTGGTTTGAGGTCACGGTGGACGATGTTTTTTGCGTGGGCGGCGGAGAGCGCGTTGGCCACCTGTCGCACGATCGCCAGCGTCTGCAGCAGCGGAATTCGACCGCCTAGCTTACGCATTCGCGCGCCGACCGTCTCTCCGTCGAGCAGCTCCATCACGATGTACGCAGTTCCGTCCGTGAGACGACCACAGTCGAAGATCTGCACAATGCTCGGATGCCCAATCCGATTCGCCGCCTTCGCTTCGTTGAAGAA
>CALMML010000442.1 GCA_937868485.1 uncultured Myxococcales bacterium
GAGCCCTGGCAGCGGCGCACGAAAAGCACGTCATTCACCGTGACTTGAAGCCGGAAAACCTGATGCTGGTGCCGGACCCGGTGCGTCCGACGGAAGATCGAGTGAAGATCCTCGACTTCGGGATAGCGAAGGTGGCGCGTCGAACGACGCCGTCGGTGCCGCCGGTGACTGAACCGGGCAAGCGCGGGGTTCGCACCGCCGCTGGATCGTACCTGGGAACGCCGCTGTATATGGCGCCCGAGCAGCACGGTGGCGCGGAAGATGTCGACGGACGAGCCGATGTCTTTTCGTTCGGTCTGGTGCTGTACGAGCTTCTGTCGGGCAAGCTGCCGTATGAGACGAACTCGCTCGCGCTGATTGCCAAGCAAGCGACGCCGCTGCACGAGCTAAGCAAAGCGGTTCCGCTCAAGCTGTCGCAGCTGATTGCGCGGATGATGGCGCTTGAACCGACGCAGCGTCCGACGATGGCCGAGGTCGCAAGCGAGCTGGGCGCAATCGTCAAAGCCAGTCGTCGTCGAATCAGTCCGGCGCTGATGGCTGCGGCGGGTGCGGCGTGCGTGATCGTGCTTTTCGTCGCGGGTCTGGGCATCTGGCGCGTGGTTCATGTGCCGACGCTGTCCGAGGCTCGTGATCAAGCGCTGCGCGTGATTCGATCCGGTCTGTCAGCGGGCGATCCGACGGAACGAAGCCTGGCGCTGCGTGCGCTGGAGCTGAGTCGTGACTCGGGCATTGGCGCGATGGCGCAGCCGCTACTGCAAGACGGACAGCCGACGGTGCAAGCGGCGGCAGCCAAGACGATTGGTGAGCTGGGCGTCGTTGCGCTGGAACCGGATCTTCTGACGACGCTCGACAAGAGCCCGTCGCCGAAGACCACGCTGGAAGTGGCGTCGGCGCTCGGGAAGCTGTCCAATCCGCGCGGACCGGAGACGCTGCGAACGCTGCTTACCCAGAGCGACGAGCTGACGAAGCTGGAATCGGCGCTGCGACTGGCGGAACAAGGCGACACGGCGGCGATGGCGCTGCTACAAAAAGCGACGCAGGGCGAGCCTCAGCCGACGATGCTTGCACCGCTTGTCTCGCTGGCCCGAGGCGGTGACAGCCAAGCGCTGGGCAAGCTGCGACAGCTGTTCGAAGGAAGAGTGGCGGCGACGGACAAAGCGAAGCTGGCGTATCAGCTGGCGCGGCTCGGTGACTCAGGCGCGCGCGACTGGCTGGATCGCAGCGCGCAGACGGACGGACCGGATCAGCTCAAAGCGGTGCGGTTTTTGGCGCAGCTTGGCGATGTGAGCGGTCAAGGTCTGCTCGAAAAGAGCAGCAGCGACGACAAACAGCCGGATACGGCACGAGAAGTGGCGGTCGAAGGTCTGGCGGACTGTGGCAAGTCGGAAGATGCGAGTCGGCTGGCGCTGCTGCTCGGAGAGCGCAACATCAGCAAGCGACTTCGCTACACCACCGCCGGAGCGATCTTGCTGCTGGCCACTGGAAATCAAGCGCCGCCCGAGGAGCTTTCGCTCAGCTGGGCCAAGTCCGCGCTGGGCAGCGGCAGCGATTCGACCCGAGAGCTGGCGGTGCTTCTGCTCGGCAATGAGTCGAGCGGTGGCAGCATGGATGCGCTGCGCAAAGCGATGGAAGATCGCTCGATCAACGTCCGCAAGAGCGCCGTCGCAGCACTGTCGGATCGTGGTGGCAAAGAAGCGCTGTCGGCACTGTCGTCGGGACTTTCCGATTCGGACAAAGACGTTCGCGTCGCGGCGGCTCAAGCGATTGGCAAGGTGTCGTCGGACCTGATTCGGCGTGGTGAAGTGGACGCGCCCAAGCAAGCGGTTGAAAAGGTGCGAAAGCTTCTGCAAAGCAGCGACGAG
>CALMML010000443.1 GCA_937868485.1 uncultured Myxococcales bacterium
CAAGAGCGTGAGCCTCGCTTCGAGCGGAGTCATCCTCAAGAGCAGCGCTTCGAACGGGAATCGCGACCGCGCACTCCGCCGATGGACATGGCACGGCTGATGCTCGCAGTGGGACGCAATCACGGACTGCGACCGCAAGATGTAGTGGGAGCGATTGCCAACGAAGCGGGCATTCCGGGTCGTGCCATTGGACAGATTGAGATTCTGCCAACCACAACGGTTGTGGAGATTCCTCGACAGCTTGGGATTCGAGTGCTGTCGGCGCTGCGAAAGACCACGGTGCGCGGACAGTCGATTCGTCCGCAGATGCTCGGTGATGAGCGTCCCAGCCGGCCTCGCTTCCCACCACGCACACGCAGCTAATCCCGCGATTCCTATCGGCGCGCCACACGCATTCCTATCGGCGCGCCACGCACTCCTTCCGCCCAGACAGACTCTCTGCTAGCGCCCCTGACAGCGTCCCTTCCCCGGTCCACACTGCTTTCCCTTCACGGTAGGAGTCGGCAAGCTCACCTTCTTCGGAAGCTCGATGCTAACCCGCTGATCACTCACCGCCCGAAGCTGTTCTTCCTTACTCAGCGTACGCGAACGGAATCCCTCGCTATACAGAATCATCGTCGTATCGGATCGCAGACGCTCGATCGGAACCAGACACGGCGTCTCACAGTAGGGATTCAGCAGTCCATCCAAGCTCGACGAAGTCGGATCATACAGATACAGCTTCGCAACAGGACTGCTCGACACCGTCACCGATTGCCCGGACGAAGAACCAGGGATCAGAACCGGAGTGACCTTTCGAATCGGTGCAAAGATCAGCCACCACGCAAGGCCAATCGCAATCATCGAACAAGCGCCAAGGAGTCCCCAGCGCAGCCACCACAGCCCGCTCACCCACTTGAGCAGCGCCAGCGCATTCCGAGGCCAGCGCATGGCTCTGTGTCGAAGCTGCTGCTGAAGATGAGGCCACAGTGCCCCCGGATCCAGCTTGCGACTGGGAATCGTTCCGTCTGGATCTTCGGTCAAGGTAGACAGGCCGCTCCCGCGACGCTTGCGATGTTCGCGCATCAGATCCTGAAGTCGCAACACCACATCCGCCATCGTCGGACGCTCCGCTGGCAGCTTGCTCATCATCTCTTTGACCAAGCTCGCAAAGCCATCGGACACCCACGGTGCAACGTCTTTGAGAGGGTCCGGATTCTGATAGAAGTGCTGCTCCATCAGCTCTCCGATAAACGCCGCTGTAAACGGAGGCCGTCCGCTCATCAGCTCATAGAAGATCGCGCCACACGCATACACATCCGAGCGAGAGTCCGCCTGACTGCTTCCATACCACTGCTCGGGCGGCATGTACGCAGGAGTCCCCAGAACCGTTCCCACCGCCGTCGGCTGCATCGTCGGAGCCCACGTTGGTGGACCGTTGTGTGTCTGTGAAGCAGGATCCACCACCTTGGCAATTCCGAAGTCCAAGATCTTGATCCGCTCTCCGCCCACCGCATCCGGATCCTTCGCCACAAAGATGTTTTCCGGCTTGAGATCGCGATGGACCACGCCGCTCTTGTGGATGACATCCATCGTCGACGCAATCTGGCGCGCCAGCATCAGGCTCACATTGACGTACGAGGAGTGTGGAACCGGACGCAGATCAGGACCCACAGGACTCCACGCAGTACTCTCGGAACGTCCAAACTCACGCGCAATGCGAGCCGAGAGCGTCTCTCCATCAAGGTATTCCATCAAGATGTACGTCAGTCCGTCTTTGGAACGCTTGACGTCATGAATCGCAACCACTCCCGGAATCGCCGGACGATTCGCAGTCTGTCCTTCCGCCACAAAGCGCGCGACCGCTTGCTGGTTCGAGTTCAGGTGTGGATGAAGGAGCTTGAGCGCATAATGACGACCCAGGTTCAGATGTACGGCTTCGTACACCACGCCCATCGCTCCACAGCCGATTCGGCGGACCAGTCGATAGCTATCGACCGTCTGGCCTATCCAGGCATCTTCGTCGACCGTTTTGCTGTGTGAAGCTCGAATTGTCCGGTTCATGAGTGCCTCCCAGGAAGGACTGACGCTTCACTCCTTCCGCATTCTGTCGCGAGGCCCGTACGGAATGTCTGCCCGCGCTTTCACCCAAGAAAGCAATGTGTATGCCGCACACACGATGCCTACGCGAACACAAACAGAAGCAGCCTTCACGCATCATCCGCAGCGCAAAAAGGAGTCACCTACAGACACGTTTCTCGACGGAACCGCTGCGATTTACACAGCATAAGCAGACACCGCGCCAGCGGACTCCCTTTCAAGACAAAGACGTTCCTTGCCCTAGAAGCGCTACTGCGATTCCGAACTGGAAAAACCAGTTGACAATTCCCCTATGAAGCAAGCGAAACTACAATTGAGAGCTTTGGATCTTCATCTGCTCACCCAGTGCCATGCCACAGACTGTTCCAGGAATTCCGCAGCTGCTTGTTTCGCTGCATCCCGACGCTGTCATCTCTTCTCGCTACACGCTCAAGGGACTGATCGATGAAGGCGGATGTGGTCAAGTCTGGCTCGCCATGGATGCGGTCACAAACAAGCAGGTCGCGATCAAGTTCCCTCGTGTCGATCAAGGTTCCGATCAGCGCGAACGCTTTGCCAGTGAGCTGCAAATCCTAAAGCATCTTCCGCATCATCCGCACCTTGTGCAGCTGCTCGATGAAGGCGTGTTCGAAGGACAGCAGTTCTTGGTGATGGAGTACTTTCCCAAGACGCTGTCTGCATGGCTCAACGAGCATCGCGCCATGCGGCAGCTTCCGGCTCTGTTTACGGTCTACCGCTTGTTCGCACAGATCTGTGATGCCGTCGCTGCAGCGCATCGACTTCCGGTTCCGATCATTCATCGCGACATCAATCCGCGCAACATCATGCTGTCCGAAGATGCGCGCGGCGAGCTGTCCGCCAAGGTGCTCGACTTTGGGATCGGACGCATCGGAAAACGCCAGCATACTCAGACCGGAGAGTGCATCGGAACGCCGGGATACATGTCTCCCGAACAGATGAATGGCGATGCAGCGGACGTAGGAACCGGCAGTGATGTCTATTCGCTCGGAATCCTCGCGTTTGAAATGCTCTGTCTGGAACATCCATCCACCGCAGACACAGCGCCACGCAGCGATGTGCCGCGACTGCTCTGGGATGTCATTGCCACGGCCACGCATCCGCGCATTTCCCAGCGCTACAACGACGCACAAGCCCTACGAACCGCGTGGGGCAACTGCATTGCGTTTGCCTATGAACAGTCGGTCGCACAGGGAGTTCCTACGCTGCGTGAAACGACGCACCTTCGTCCAAACGTAGAAGTCTCTTCATCAAACGGAGTCGTCGCGTTTCAACAAGAGGAACAAGAGACACAGCCCACTGCCGTACAGAACACCAAGATCACCGCACGTCCCCTCGCGGAGGAGCCGGTGACCGTGCGCTCGTCATCGAACCCTCGGCTGCCTTGGGATATCCAAAAGATGCGGCACTGGTGGAACCGACTTCGCCGCGCTTAGCTGCGTGTGTAGAGCCGCTGTGCGCCGAGCCTGCGCTCACCGAACGTGCAGGGATTCCCATCGCGTGAGTGGAGCTGCTGCGACGAGCGGATCGCGTCTCTGAAGGAATCACAGGTACGCTCTGTATCTTGGGAATCTTGCGCTCTGCTGCGGAATCTGAGTCCTTCTGTCCTGGGTGATGCTTGTCTGCAGAAAGGATCTCTGGACTGGGACTGCTCAGGGGCGATGCCGTCGAATTCTGCGCACGCGGCGGAGATTCAGGCTGCGCAGACGTGATGCCGCGTTGTGCAGCACGCGGCTCGCGAATCCCAGCGTAGATCGCAAACGTGAGCAGACCCCCGAGCACTGCAGCCATCGCCACTCTGGTCGCGGGATGAAGAAAGCTTGTGGCGCTGTACCAAGCACTTCCGTGAATCGAACCATTCATGCTCGAAGCGGACGTAGAAGGAAGCAGACAAGTCTGCGAAATCCAAGGAACAGAAGTCCCCGCAGCCACCGTTGGGAGCGCCGTATTCATCATCGTCAGCTCCGGTGCAACCACGATCTTTGTTGAGGCTTCGCGCTTGAGAGACACCGTCTCTGGTGCTGGCGTTCCGCTTCCTTTGGGAACCACAACGATCGGCAGAAACTCTGTTCCTGCGGTGTTCATCGAGTTGGTGGTAAGCGGCAAGTTGCTGAGCGCGCGAATGAAGTCATGAATGGACTCAAAGCGCGCGTGTTTGTCTTTGGCCATTGCACGCTCAATCGCGTTGGCCATGTGCTCAGGAATCTCTGGTGCGAAGGTCTGAATGCGTCGCGGAACGCCGCTTAAGATCTCGCGACCCAGCAGCATCGTGTTCAGGTGACTTTCAAAGGGAAGCCGTCCGGTCAGGAGCCGAAACGTCAGAACCGCCAGCGCCCACTGATCGGCGCGCGTATCGACATCGGAGCTGACCCCGCGCCACGCCTCCGGCGGCAGATATTCCGGCGTCCCAATCAGGAGTCCATCCGAACCCCGTCCCCCCGGCGGAGAAAACAGATGCTTGGCCAGTCCGAAGTCGATGATCTTGACCTGAAATCCCCCTGCCCCGCTCGGACTCTGCACCAAGAAGACGTTGCGTGGCTTGATGTCGCGGTGGACGATTCCTACTTGGTGGATCGCATGCAGCGCACTGCCAATCTGGGTCACAACTTGCAGTGTCTGTTCGATCGAAAGTCGCACTTCCGTTCGCAGCAGCGCATCCAGATCCTGTCCTTTCAGTAGCTCCATGACAATGAACGGAGAGCCATCTGACTCGACGCCGTGATCCAAGATCTCGACCACATGCGGATGGAAGATCTTGGCGGCCATCCGAGCTTCATCGCGGAAGCGAATCAGTGCGGCCTCACGGACAGAGCTTTCTACTTGAAGGAGCTTGACGGCACAGTCCGTCTGCCGTTCCAGATCCCACGCGCGATAGACGGACCCCATCGCACCTCTGCCCAGAAGGGCATCCAAGCGATAGCGCGCCCGAACGGTCTTCCCAAGCGGAAACTCGACCCGCAGAGAATCGGTCGGCGAAGCATGCTGCAGCGTATTCATGTCCTGTCACCTTGCAAAGGACCGTAAAGCAAGACCAAGGCCAACCAAAAGGAGTCCGAACAGAAAGACATCCAGCGACGAAAGCAGAGACACGAACAGAGAGCCCAGCAGAATCAGGGACAGAGAGCCCAGCAGAGACAGAAAACTGAACTTAGGAACCCGGTTCTCAATCCGCAACCGCTCCTTTGGAGTATCCCGCCCCATCCGACCCAAGGACTCTTCTTCACATTCTGAAACGAAGGCCGCACACTTGGTTCTGTTCTTGCTTATGCGAATGAGAGGTTGTAGTAACAGGTGTCCGTATTAAGACCAGCCATCGAGTTGACGCATGCCAGCCACTGAATATCAACCGTCGCAGAACCAGGCGGGCGAAGACGCACCGTCGCACGCCTCTTCCCCGCTCAACAAAGTAGCGATTGCGGTCGCTGTCCTCAGCCTCGCTGTAGGCACGTACTCAGTGGGGGCGCTGAGCGGGCTGAAGCAGACAAACGCGCGGCTGCAAGCCGAAGTCGATGAGCTAAAGCTGCGACCTGGAAGAGAAACACACCCGACGCTGGAGCCAGCTGCCGAAGCTGAAGTAAAATGGAAGAATTTGCAAGCCGAGGTCACCGCGGTGCGCCGCGAACTTCAGCAATCACAAGCAGAAGCCAAACAGCAATACGACAATGCAAAGCAACAATTTGAAAATGCAAAGCAGCTGCTGGCTTCCGCAAAAGTTCAACCGAGTCCCGCTCAGCCCGAGAAGCCTGCCAATGATTTGAATAATCAGATAAAACGGATAGACACCATGAGTCAAAAAATAAGCAAATTAGAAAAGGACTTCACAGACTCCGATAAACGCATTGCAGATCGCAACAAAGAGATAGCAGACAAACTTAGCATTATCGACAATCGATTTAGAGTCGTCGAACAAGACATTTCTAGCTTAACAAAAGAAGTGCGCTCCACTGCA
>CALMML010000444.1 GCA_937868485.1 uncultured Myxococcales bacterium
AGAATCATGTCGATGCCGATCTCCTCGAACGTCAACCCTTCGCCGCCCGAGGCCATCTCGGCGGCCCACTGCTCGGTCGCCTCCGCGACGAGCGCCCGGTTGCGTTCACTCAGCGAACTGAGCTTCTCGACGATGGCGCGAAGCTTTTTCTCTTCCTCAAGCTGCTGCCGGAGCAGCTCGGCGGCGATCTGTTCTCGGATCTGGGCCTTGGTTTCGTCGTCGGCCTTCTCCCAGACTTCTTCGCCGACGATATCGGCGGCTTTCTTGTCGCTGACCTTCGGCGGCGTGGCGTCTTTTCCTGAGCGCTGCCGATCGATGGCTCGCTCGATGATCTCGCCAAACTCACGCGCCTTGAGCTGGACCTTGCGCGCCAGAATCGGCGTGCTCTGCGCAAACCGCTTCCAGGCGTCGAGGCGCATCCCGATCGTCGGAAAGAACGAATACGGCACGATCGCGACATCGTATTGACCGCTCTGGAACCGTCGCCACTTCTGCTCGCGCTCTTGCTCGGTGTCGGGACTTGATACCCAGACGCCGTTGCGGTCGAGTCGTCGCGACGAGCCCACGACAACGATGCGGTAGTCGGGCAGACAGCGCAGGATGTCGCGATACCACTTCCAGATCAGCGTGTTTGGCACCACGATGAGCGGCCTTCGGCACACGCCCCGCTCGCGCTGGATGGCCAGCGTCGCGATTCCCGAAAAGGTCTTGCCGACGCCCGTGTCGAAAGCGTTCAGCCCGCCGTTGTAGTGAACCAGCCGACGGACGACGGCGCACTGGTGCGGCTTGAGGGTGATGCTCGTGCCCCAGCGCGCAATCTGGAGCGGCGACGAGTCAAACTTGGGAATGATGAAGTTCCCGGCGATGGCCGCATACGCCGCCTCGATGACGTCGATGCGTTCCTGCTCGCTCGCGGCCCAGGTTCGGAAGTGCGTCACCTTCGTGCTCGTGTAGAGCAGTCGCACCCGCTCCAGCGCCTCTTCGGCGCTCTCTTGTTCCCCTTCGTCGTCGACCAGCCGCGTGTACGGAGGCCGGAACAGCAGCAGGTCCATGTTCAGCCAGCCAAACAGCACGGCAGCCTCGGACTTCGCTCCGACCTTCGGTTCGAGATAGGCGTAGGGCGTGCCGACGAGCGTGACCATGCCGTCCTCGCGGACCAGCTCGCCGACTTGCTTGCCAAGCACCTCGCTCATCCACGCCCGAATCAGCCGCACCGGCATCCAGGTCAATCGCGGATTCGGATCGATGTCCGCGAAGTTGGGAAAGCGCATGATCGATCGCAGACGGGCCACCTGGCTTGCCGCAATCGGATCGGTGCGAAACCCGACGGCACGGGCGTAGCGCTGCCCGACGAGGCCGGTGTAATAGGCGTCCTCGTGCATCCAGATGGGCGGCGACGTGAAGTCTTTGGCGAACGCTGCGCGAACCAGCTCGGCCTCCATCGTCGCGGGATCGGGATTGCCAAAGCCGAGCTGGGAGCGGAACTCACGCAGCGCAAACTCAGTGAAGGGGCCTCGCTGACGTTCCAGCCAGCCCGCGGTATCGGCCAGCGAGTCACTGCCGGTGTAACGCTGCTCGACGAGGGGCGCCTGCGCCAAGACCTCAGCGATCTTGCCGTCGCGCTGCCAAATCGAAGTCAGCGCAGTGATGCCTTCGACCTCCACAAAGCCATCCAGCTCGCTCACCCGGCTTTGCGCGGTGAAGCTCAGCACGTCGTCGAGCAGCTCACGGTGCATCGCCCGCGCTTGGGCCAGCGACGCCAGATCGCGCTTGGCCACCAGATCGAGGTACTTGCCGACCCGCAGCCCCAGCGACGACGCCACCGAAACCAATTCCGGGAGATCGGCCTGACGCTGCCGAGAGCGCCGTACCGCCTGTGGCACCACCGGGGTTGGGCGAGTCACCTGGCAGGTTGTGCAGCGCTCCCGAATCGTCGGGGACGGCGGCAGCCCGACGTAGGAGCCGGTCACTTCATAGCGGAACGCATCATCGTCCGGATCGCCAGGCTTGCCGATTTCTTCTCCGAGAACGTGATGTTCATGGGCCGCAAAATACTGACCATCGACGATGAACTGGTCATCGGACAGCACCGAGTGCAGCAGCCCGCCCCGCGCCTCGACCACAATCGCGTCGGTGACAATGCCCGCCCCCGGATAGATGTTCGAGGGCAGCCGAAAGGCAGCCAGCAGGTGGGCTTCCTTGATGAAGTTCTCTCGGAGCGCCACAAACTGCGGCGCCTTCGACGACAGAAATCCATACGGGATGATGAAAACAGCAACGCCACCCTCGGCAAGCAGGCGCAGGGTTCGCCGCACGAAGTAGACATAGGCCTTTTTCTCTCGGAAGGCGGTGTCGGGGTCGATGGCAGACTCGGCCCCGCGCTGACCAAACGGCGGATTGCACAGAACGAGGCCAAACTTTCCATCCAGCCGTCCCGCCGTCGCCACGATCCACTGCTCAAACGATGAGTGCAGCACTGTGACGTCCGGGCGCATCCGCCTTAGCAGTGACGCCGAAATCTGGCTGTACTCGATGGCGGTGAAGCTCAGCGACTCAAAACCGGGGATTGAGAACGCATTGAGCAGCCGACCGATGCCCGCCGACGGTTCCAGCGCCAAGACCTCGCCTTGGTGGCGCGGCAGATGCGGGATGCGCGGCAGCAGCAAGTGCGCCAAGTCCAGGCACAGCTTCGTCGGCGTGTAGTATTCGTGCAGGATGGCCTTTTCATCGGGAGCCAGCGCCTTGGGCAAATACATCTTGGCCGTCTCGACGGACAGCCCGCCCCAGCCGGTGTAGCGCATCAGCGTCGCCGTCTCACCCAGCTTGGGCTTGTCGAGCAGCGCCGCGATGGCCTGAAAGTTGGCGAGCGTCCGATCGTGCGTCGTGCGCGGCTCGTCTCCCCGGACCAGCAGCTCGTGTAGCTCGCGTGGCGTCGGGGCCAGGTTCGGATCGGGCTTCGGCAGCGTCACGTAGCGGTCGCGGGGCGCTTCGGTCTTCGCTTCGGAAAGCAGCCGCAGCCGAATTTGCAGGCGTGACTCGGCCTGCTCCTCGCTCTGGATGCCCTCCAGTCGGGTCTGCTGAAGAAGCTGCTCGCGCCGCTCGGCGTGTTCGTCCGTGATCGGCAGCGTCTCTTCGGGCAGCGTCCGGCCAAACCACGTCCCGGCCAGTTCGGTGAGCACTTGCGCCGTCGCGTCGTCGTTCCAGTACGCGGCTTTGGCAAACCCGACGAAATCCTCACGCCCGAGCACCTGCGGCAGCTCGGTCAGACCGTCAGCCTCAAACACCACCAGCCGGTCTTCGCTGACCGATGGAACCAGCCGATACACCGTCCGACTGCTCGCGAGCAGCGGCTCAAACGCCAGTCCATGCGCCGCCGCAAGCTCCTTGACCACCTCAGTCAAGTCGGGTCGATGCGCCAGCACGCGACTGAGCAGCCACTCTTGCTCCTCGCGCACCGCCTTCGCCATCCAAGCCCGCACACTCGCCGCACTGTGCAGGTGCCACTTGCGCTTGTTCTCGTGGTCCAGTCGCTCGGTAAGCGGCTCAAGCAGCGGCGAAAGCGTCTGCGTAAACATCGCCTGCACCGACGCGAAGTGCCGCTGAAACCACGACTCGGCGTAGTCCGTCTCAACCCCTTCGGGCGGATTCTCGACGAGGGCATTGCGAATGCCCTGCACGAGCCGATATGCGACATCCTGCGCTTGCATTAGCTTTTCGGCTTGAAACCAAGCTGCTCAAGCTGCTGGGCAAGCGCCGCCGTGATGGCCTGCTGCATCTTGGCGTCTTTGTCCTTGTCCGGCCCGACGACGGCTCGCTTGCCCTTTTTCTTGCCCTCATCGGGCGTTGCCGCCGCCGGGGGCGCCGCCTTCTTGGCAGCCTCCTTCTTGGGCTTGGCCGCAGACTTCTTGGCCTTCGGCGTGGCGACGATTTCGGGCGCATCGACGGGCTTTGGCAGCTCCGGAATCCCTGGCAGATGCTTGGTCCAGCCGTAGTTCGTTTCGGCCCGCGCCACCTGCGCTTCCAGGGCCGTTGACCGCGCCACGTCAATCGCCTCCGCGAGTCGCTGCTGGAGCGCGGCGAGTCGCACCCGCTTGGCTTCGGCTGCATGCTCGGTGCGTGGCGGATTCGTTCGCAGCTCATCGACAAACCGCTTGATGTCTGCGTTCACCTCCTCGGCGCGCTTCACCGCTGCCGTCGAGAGTCGCTTCTGTCGCTCGATGACCGGCGACTCCCGATAGGCCGCCAGTCGATACAGCGACCCCCGAGGCGCCTTCACAGGCGGGCGAGCGATGCCCTTTTTGTACTCGACGCCAAGCGCCGCTGACGGAAACAGCGCCTTGCCGTTGCATGAGCACGTCGTCTGCGCGGTCGCTTCCGCCGTTCGGCCTGCCCGCCACAGGTCTTCCCATATCGGCTTGAGAACGGCCAAGTCCTCGTCCGCAAACTTCGCATTCGGATACGTCTCTGCGAGGTATGCCAAGATGTTTGCAAAGAACGAAGCCGGTGGTTGTTTTTCGATTCGTGAAGGAAGCGTTTTCATCCAATCCTCCGCAAGACTTCGACGCGCAAGCGCTCAAGCAGCGCCGAGCCTACTTCTTGCACCAATGTGTCTGCCGCAATGCGCAAGGTCCGGGTTTGAAGCTCACTGACCGTGTGATCGCTAATCTCCAGCGGAGCCCCGCAATGACCGCAGACCAAGCGCTCACGCCGAGACGGTTTACGCGCAATCCGGTTTGCTTCCCCACAGGATAGACAGAGCGATGCACCTATCTCTGTAGCCCAGGCTGCCCGCTGTTCATTGTACTGCTGACGGCTTTCCTCATCGCCAATCGCCGCATAAGCTTCATTGACCAAAGCGGCTTGTTCTTTGCTACCGCCTTTGTCTGGATGAGCGTGCTGCATGGCCGCCAAGTATCCGCTGCGTATCTGGCTGCTTGTGCTATTTGGTTTGACCTTCAGAACCTTCCAGTAGTTGCGCATCAGCCTTCCCCGGCCATATTGATCAGCTTCATAAACTCATCCAGCTTGTCGGTACGAATCATCTCAGCGAGCTTGCCTGTCTCTGCCAGCGCACCAATTGCGCCACTCTCTACCAAATCCAAAAGCTGTTTC
>CALMML010000445.1 GCA_937868485.1 uncultured Myxococcales bacterium
TGGGTGTTTCGATGACGACCTCGAGCGAGAGGCCGGCCAACTCGACGAAAGGCGCCCAGGTGCTGGCATCGAAGGTCAGGGGCACGAGGGCAGGGCGCAGCGGCACGACGCGGTGGCCCAGCTCCGCAAAGCCAAGCGCCTCGGCGGGCTGCATCGATGCCATCGCCGAGATGTCCGCGCCCGCCACAAACGCCTTTTCCCCAGCGCCCGTCAGCACCACGGCACGCACCAGCGAGCTGTCCTTGAGCGCTTCGCACAGCCGCAGAAGCTCCGTCAGCACCTGCTGATTGAGTGCATTGAGCGCCTTGGGTCGGTTGATCGTCACGACAAGCACGGGACCGTCGCTTTCCACAAGCAACGTCTCAAACTGACTGTTCATCCTGCTTCCCCTGTTGGTTGATTTCGAGGCCGCCACTGTAACGCCGACCGTCGACCCGTACAACCAGCGAGCGACCCAGGGTGATGCGGCAAGACGACCTACTGCGCAGCGGTCTTCGCAACCGGAGCCGCAGGCAGATACGGCACAACCCGACGAGCCAGCAGGGGACGCAGCGTGGCAAGCCGCTGATGCTGCTGCACGGCGCGAGCCTGGAGCGCTGTCACATCTGCCTTCGGATCGAGCTTGGCCTTGAGCAGCCACAAGATTGACTGCTCAGCCAGTCGTCGATGGTCAAACGAAGCCTTCTTGGTCGCGGTCTGCTCGAGCATCGCCAGCGCGCGATCCACTGCCGCCAGCGCACTGCCGGGGAGCTGCGGACTCCTCATCGGCTGCGCCCCCTTTTGCATCAGCCACTCGGCATAGCGACGCATTGCTTCCACTTGATAGATTTGTCGATCGAGCAGCATGCCGCCCTTGGGCACGACGTTGAGCGGAATGGTGGAAAACAGTGAAAGCAGCGTCGCCGCCGGAGACTTTCCTTCGGACATGAGCGCCCGCATCTTCAGCAGCGCGATCTGCGCGAGCTTGTCCTGGCGAAGACCCTCTGCCAGCGCCTTGAGCTTCGGTCCGCGTACGGTCGCCTCGACTTCTTCAATCGCCGCAAGGGCTGGCTGCTTGAGCACGAGCAGCGTCTCCGCCTGATTCACCAGCGCGGAGATGTACTGGACGTCCACGCCAGCCGTCTGTGGGTACTTTTGCCAGAGGCGCTCAGCATGCGCGACGATGGGCGGAGGCAGCTCCGCAGAGACTTGCTGCGTCTCAACTCGATAGCGCAGGTTGTCGTTTTCGACGCTCAGCGCATTTTCTTCTGCCAGCAGAAAGTTCGGATTCTTGGCGAGCAGCGTACGAAGAATCTCGGTGGCACGCTGACGGCTCGGCGTTGGGTCATCGCCAAGCGCTTGCTCTTGCTCTGCCAAGAACATCAGGTAGGCCGCCAGGTTGCTAAACCACAGCAGCTTGGCCGGGTTTTGTTTGAGCGCGCGCTCTTGATGCAAGATGGCCTGTCGCAGGTCGCTCCGTGCATCGAGACCGTGCTGATGATTGACCATCCCCAGCAGCGAGGTTGCCAGCGCCAGCTGTGCCCAGGTCTCTGCCTCTTGCGGCTCCAGCTCGGCCACTTTGCGAGCAGCCACCATCGCGGCCTTCAGCTCTTCGGTCGGGTCTTCATCGGCAAACTCCAGATAGCGAGCCACCGCATGATGAATCGCCATCTCTCCCCGAAAGGTTCGGGTCCGCTCAGGCAGTCGCTTCTTGGCTTCCGCCAGAACATCCAGCGCGTCTTTGACCACCGGACGAGGATCGGTGTTCCTCCAGCCCATCGTGAACGCCAGCGCCGCATGGATTCCCAGCAGTCCATCGAGCGGCTGGCCCTCTTCAGGTAGCAGCTTCGCCCAGGTCTGCGCATACGACAGGCCCGATCGATAGATTCCGTCGAGCGTCGCAATCGGTCGAGCGTCTGCAAAGTAGCGACGCAGCCGCAAGGTCATAAACTCCGCGTGAAGATCGTAGAAAAGCGGATAGCTACGGACCGCGCTGATCGACTGTTCGAGGGTCCGCTGCGCATCATCAAGCACCGGATCGTTAAGCTGCTGCTCCGACAGCATCGCCGAACGAATCTGATCCCCCAAAATGCGAAGCTCCAGCGCCATCGGCTCAAGCTGCCACGGCGATTCCTCCTTCGCTTTGCGCACTGCGACCAAGGCCTTTTCAGGACTGGGAGGGTCCGCATAACGCCACAGCAGCGCATCGACGTACGACGGTGAAGCCAGCTCGGCTTCCTTGCCCAAGTGAAGCTCTTGCCGCGCACGCGGAAGGATGCGCGATCCCAGCGCCTCGAGCTTGCGCTGCGACTCCGCCGGATCGTTTTGCCTCCGAATGTCATCCGCCAGCGTCTGATACTGGTGCGTCAGTGCTTCCCCAAGCGCCAGGTGCGTCCCGGTGGTGTTTTCCCCCAGATCAATGGCGCGCTGAAGGTGCTGTACCGCAGGCTCAAACTCCTCTAGCGCCAGATAGCCTTGCCCAAGCGCACTCTCGATGGTGCCGTGAAGGAATCGGTCCGAGGTCTCCAGCTGCTTACCGAGCTTCCGCAGCCGATCACGCACCACTTCTTTGTCTCGACGAAGATCATGTGGCGGCAAGCTGTATGCGACACGCAGAAACAGCTTCATCTCGGTCACGCTCTGGCCCAGCTGAACCGCCAGTCGCTCTTGCTCTGCCGCCTGCTGCTCGGCATGTCGTCGCTGCGCGCGCGCCTGTCCCCACATCGCCAGCAGCGTCATCATCGACACAAAAACAACCATTCCCACCGCAAACGGAGCCCGATGCCGAGCCGCCAGCCGCCGCAGCTTATACAGCGTCGAGGCCGGACGAGCCATGATCGGCTCACCACGCAGATAGCGCGCCAGATCCTCGGCCAGTGCTTGCGCGGAGTCGTAGCGCTGTCCGGGCTCTTTGCGCAGACACTTGTGCGCAATGATCTCCAGATCCATCGGAATGCTGAGGTCGCGCTGCCGCAGCGGAATCGGATCTTGGTGAAGCACTGCCATCAGCAGATCCACTTCGTTTTCCGCTTCGAACGGAGGCTTGCCGCAGAGCAGCTCATACAGCATCGCCCCCAAGCTGTAGACATCCGCCCGACGATCAAGCTGCCGAGCCATGCCGCGCGCTTGCTCTGGAGCCATGTAGTGCGGAGTCCCCATGATGACGCCGGTCTGCGTCAGTCGCTGCGGCCCCATCGAGTCACGCGCCAAGCCAAAGTCCATCAGCACAGGCCGCAGAGCGCCCGCCTGACTCGGCGAAGAGTCCAGCGCCTGCTCACACACCATCACGTTGGCAGGCTTTAAGTCGCGGTGCAGGACGCCTTGGGTGTGGGCGCTGTGGACGGCGAGGGCTATCTGCGAAACCAGGAGTACTTTCTGTTCCAGACTGAGTCGTCGCAGATGCAGCGGCTGGCCATCGATGAACTCCATCGCAATGTAGGGCTGAGACTGGAACTCTCCGACTTCGAACACCTTGCAGATGTGGTTGTGGTCTAGTCGTGCTTGCGCGCGCGCTTCCTGAAGTAGACGCTCGGCAGCGTCGGGACTGGGAACACGCAGGAACTTGAGGGCGACCAGTCTTCCCAGCTTGCGATCACGCGCCAGAAAGACAGATCCCATTCCTCCTTGTCCGAGCGGTCGCAGGATCTCGTATCGATCCCAAGACTTGAGCGGATCAGGAATCGCTCCAGGCAGCGCAACCAGCAGCAGATCGGAGCCTGGCTGCGAGGGTCCAGAGTTGCCATGGATCGTCGGTGCGCGCGCAGGATCCATGGTAGGAGCCATGGCTTCATCTACCGCAGGATGAGCGACTCCGTTTCCAGAAGTTCGCGCAGGATCAGATGACGAGGAAGATGACGAGGGAGTTGACGAGGGAGTTGACAGACCAGTCCGTGAGCTTGCCACCAGGACATGTTCACACAAGTACCGATGACTCAGCCAGCCGTTACACAGCGACGGCGACGGAGTACTCGCTCACAATCAGTGCAGAACGGTACGCAGTCGCGAGATTCCCATCCCAAGCGTCAGATCGCTGTCACTCTCAAAGGACGAAAAGCGGAGTCCCATTCCCATCAGCGCACGAACGCCTCCCTTGCCGTCGGAAAAGTTCAGGAAGTAGTGATTCTTGACTTCTCCGCGCGCGGAAACCCTCGCGTGGGAATCGGGAAGTGAAAAGAACACCTGAACCTGCGTACCAAGCGGCAGCGGCTCTCGCACTTCGACCATCATTCCGCCGGTGGAGACATTGCGCGCAATCGCCGAGATCTCTCCAAACGCTTCGCTCCGCAGTGCCACCGCAAAGGCTTTGTCAAAGCGCAGGCTGCGTCGCTTTTCCACCCGCGTCGGCGCGCCCGAAGGAATGTGCGCGCGTGTCGAACGACCACTTTGCGGACGACCACTTTGCGGACGACCACTTTGCGGACGACCACTT
>CALMML010000446.1 GCA_937868485.1 uncultured Myxococcales bacterium
TGATGGTGCACCTCGTGCGCCTGGCCCTTCCGGTCGGCGCCCTCCTCGGCCTCCTCCTCGCCCTCGTCGCCCTCCTCTCGCGGCGACGGGCCGCCCTCGGTCCGCTCGCGACGGCCTTGTCCGCCGCCTTGCCGTCGGCCTTCCCCTCCTTGCCGAGCACGATCTGCGCCTCGGACAGCGGCATCGTCAGCAGCTCTTGTTCTCGATCTTTCGCGGCTTGCAGCGCGGCGGGCGACAGCGGATGGTCCTTGGCCGCTTTGGCCAAGTACTGCTGCACCGTCCAGCCTTTGCCCAGCGCCTTCACCATGTCCTGGTCTTCGGTCAGGTAATTTTCGATGTACCAGGTCAGAAACACCTCTTGCAGCTTCCGCGACAGCGTCTTTTCCCGCGAAAGCATCACGTTTTTGACCATCTGCATCGTGATCGACGACGCACCGAGCCGGAAATAGCCGCGCTCGAGGTTCGACTGAAGCGCCGACCGAAACTCGGGAACGATGAAGCCACGGTGTCGCAAAAAGCCGTGATCTTCCGTCGTCATGATCGAGTTGATGAGATACGGCGACAGGTTTTCATACGGCACAAAGTCGGGATTTTCCGGCCCGATGACAAAGCTCAGCTCTTTGCCTGGCTCGATCTGCACCGTGTGCGTAAAGCTCGTGAGCAGCTTCTGAACGTCCAGATCCGCTGGCGCTTTGAGCACCCGACAGCCACCAATCCCAACCTGACCCGAGATCTGCACCGGATCGTCCTTCGGATCTTTGACGCCCGGTCCACCTGGCACCGGCTGCGGCTGTCCTGGCTTGCCCTTGCCCTGCCCCTTCTTGGCCAGCACCGGCGGAGAAACCGGCGGAACCGGGTCGAGCGCAGGCAGCGGCGCTTCTTCATCGAGCGAGTCCAGCTCTTTGGGCGGCAGCTTCAGCAGCTTCGCAAAGTCCACAAACAGCCGCACGTCCGTCGAAAACGTCCCATCGAGCTGGAAGTCGCGAATGCGCGGCACCACCGCTTTGGGTAGCGCCTGAAGCAGCGACTGACACTGAATCGGAGGCACCGCAAAGTGCAGCGACACCGTTCGCCACTTCTCTCGCCAGCTTGCCGCCGCCGGAACCTGCGTGCCCGTCTGAGCCGACGCTTGCATCACGCTCGGCTGCTTGGTGCGCGGCTGCGCTTCGGCTTCTCCATCGAGCTGAACTTCGACGCCCGCCCACTTGACGTTCATCTGTTCCAGCTTGACCTTGCGCGCCTTCAGATCGACTTGACCTTTGGCGTGCATGTTGAAGCTGAGATCCCGCACCGGCTCCGCCACCAGCCGAGGCGCAAACAGCGACAGGTGTTCCATCTGGAACTGCCCCGCCGCGCTGAGCACGCTCTTTTCGTAGCGTAGGTCCATGCTGGCATCGACTTCCGTCTGCTCCGCATCGACAATCGGCGAGTCTTTCAAGATCGGCTCAAGCTGCGACAGTCGAAACCGCTGCGCCCGCAGGTGAAGCTCGCCTTGGACACCGCCCGCTTTCCACTCGCTGCCCTCGGGAAGCACCCAGCCGTCGGCTTGCCACAGCTTCTGCTCGACCCCACCGTAGCCGCCCGTCAGCGCAATCACCGCTTTGCGCGCGTCTTTGGGGTCCGCTTTGATCGTGCCCGACACACCCGACAAGCTCAGACGACGCCACGGCGCCACCGAGCCATGCTCGATTCGCACTTCCGGCAGACCATCTGGCACAAATCGCGTCGGGCTCTGCCACACAAGCTGAACTTTTTCCGCCCGCGCGCCCGTCCCCGAGCTGGGGTCCACCGTCACATCCGTCAGGTTCACCTGACACGGACCTTGCTTGGCCAGATCCGCCGACAGCGACCGCACATGCAGCGTGCCCAGATCATCACGAACGTCTAGCTCGCCGTCCGTCACCAAGATCTGCTGCGGTCCCAGCAGTCGTCCACCCGATCCGCCCTGCCCGCTTGCGCCATCACGGCTCCGCGCACTTCGCAGCAGCGCACTGATGTTGTCGTCGTCGCCGCCTCGGACCACCTGCACAAGCGGACGACTCGCCCACAGCTTGCTCACCTCCACCCGCCCAACCAAGAGCGGCCACGGCGAGTACTCGACCCGGACTTCTCCCACCGTCACAGGATCGAGCCCCGTCGGGCTCTTGTCGGCTCGCACCGTCACGCGAGTCAGCCGCACATACCGTGGACGAACCACGATGTCCGCGACAGAAATCTTTGCCCCAAAGCGCGCCTCCACTTTGGGCAAAACCACATGACGAATCGCGTACGAAGCCACCACAGGCAGCGAACACACCGCCGCGACCGTCACTCCAGCAAGTCCCAGTCCCCACATCGCAGGCCGGAGCGAACGCCGTGACGGCGCACCCGGGTCGATAGGGAGAGGTCCAGCATCTTTCGGCGTCACAGCTTCTCACTCTACCACGCGACCAGCGCCGCCAAGCATGTCAAATTCTTATCCATTTTCCGCAGCGCAGCGCCCCCGCAGCCTGGTCCCTCGTCCGCGCCAATTGCTTGGAACTTCACGCCTTTTGAACTTTTTCATCGACGGAAATTGCCTGAGTTCGACTTGCGAACGCAGAGCACTTGTGTCAGCGCGCATTGTGATACTAAGGGCACATTGCAGGCTTGTTTTTCACCGAACGAGAGCGCTCTCGTTCATCCGCTCGGCCCCCACGAAGGAGGATCTGAAATGACCAAGCTCACGCTGTCTGTGCTCGCGCTCACCTCGCTGGCTGTTCCCGGTTACGCGCTCGCTGATGTGCCTGACTCTTGTGGCACCGCTGTCGCTGAACTGACCAAGACTTGGTCGAAGAGCGACTCGTTCGGAGACGAAAACTTCGGTGCGTCCTACGCCGCCAGCGCGACCCTGCAAGGCAAGCGTGACGGTCTTTCAGTCGCTGGCAACTTGAACGCCGACGCCAGCGTGTTTGGCAGCACCCAAAACATCGTCAAAGTCACTGGCAAGGCCGAAGCCGCCGTCGTCGCCCGCACTTCCAGTGAAAGCCTGGACGTCTTCGTCGTCGGTAAGAACATCTTCCACCACAGCCGCTCGTCGGGAACCGGCTCTGGAAGCGGCGTCACCCTCAGCATCAACAAGAACTGGGACGTGACCTTCTTTAGCGCCGACAAGCGCTTCTGGGCCGGTCCGATTCCCGTCAAGGTCAAGGCCACCGCAGCGGGCTCGGCGGGCATCGCCTTCAACAGCGACATCGGTATCTTCGCCGTGAACGCTTCGCTGGTTCCGACGGCCAAGGCCTTTGCCACCGCCAGCGCATCCGTCGATGCGTGGGTCGCCGAAGCAGGCGTCGATGGCCGACTCACCCTGGTCGAAGCGTCGGTGCCCACCACCGGAGAGCTGAACCTGACCACCGTCGGACTCTATTACAAGGCCGACAGCGACCTCGCGCTCAACTACCTGTCGGGACGCCTCAACGTCTACGCCAAGGCACTCGGCAAGCGCTACGAAAAGAAGATCGCCGACTGGTCCGGCACCACCAAGAACTACGCGCTCGCGCACGAAGCCGGCTGCGTCAAGCTGTTCTAGCCTCGGCGCCCTCTCGGCAGCCGCCGGGAGGGCCGCCACTTCTTCGCCTGTTGTCGCGTGTCTCGATTGCAAAGGTCAGCGCATGCGTATCCGTCCGTGGCAGCTCCTGCTCCTGTTGGTGGTGGTTCTGTCGGCGCTGTCGCTGTGGCACAAGCGACACGCCGCACAGAGCCCGTCTGACGCGCCCGCTACTCCACTTTCGTCGTCGGCATTGACTACGCCCGCAGCGACGACTCGCTTTGCGTGGTCGATTGGAACCCGCCAGGTCTACAAGCTGTCGACCCAGCGCGTCGTTCATCTGCGGGGTCGCGGACCAGAGCCCACCGACGACACGTTTCCGCTGACCCTGACCGCGCGCTACACCACCACCGTGCTCCAGCAAGATGACGTGCTGGTTTCGCTCGCTGCGCGGCTGGACGACATTCAGCTACAGATGCCCGGAGATCCCGCAGCGCGCACACAGCTCCAGAACGCGCTAGGAAGGCCGTTTGTGCAGGTTCACGAGTCAAACGGCAAGCTGCGCTCGCTGCGGCTCCACCGCGATGTGGATGCCTATGCACGCGGCTTTGTCAAAGCGCTGATCGCCAGCCTTCAGCTCGTACGGGGTCCATCGGGCGCGACCGACTGGCAGACCCAGGAGCTAGACGCGACCGGCGAATACAGCGCGAGCTATCGACGAGATCCTGCGCACAGCGATGGTCAGCACATCCAAAAGACCCGTCAGAGCTATCAGCAGGTTCGCTCGGCAGCGGGACTGATGGCCGTCGCACAGCTCGGTCAGATCACAGGCGCGCTGACGGTTCAGCTTCAGCTTGCCGAGGGCAGCGACGAAGCCGTTCGATTGATTCAAGCGGAAGGCCGCGACCAGCTCACCGTTGATCCAGGCAAAGACATGCCGATTGTCTCGTCGGAGAGTTCCTTTTCACTGACGCGCATCGACGGACAGCAGGGCTCTCCGCAGCCGCATGAGCTGGCCATGCTGACCTCACCTGACTACACGCTGTCGCCGCTCCAGATGATGGACGCGCTCGACTCCGACCGTCGCGCCGATGAGCAGCAGCTCAAAGGGGCGAGCCTGGCCGACCTGATGCAAGCGCTGCGCGCGCTCCCCGCAACGGACAATGGCAGCCAGCGAGCCGAGCTTCAGACCAAGCTATCGGCGCTGTTTCGCACCCAGCCGGACGCAGCCAAGCAAGCAGCCGCAGCCATCGCCGCCGGTCTGCCTGAGCCTGTGACCAAGACGCTCCTCGGCTCACTGTCGGGCGCACAGAGCGCCGCCGGACAAGCAGCTCTCGTCGATCTGCTGAATCAGCGCAGCCTGTCGAGTGCCATCAGGGAAAACGCCGTCGCTGTTCTCGGACTGTCGGACGCTCCCACGGAAGCCACCAGCGAAGCGCTGCACAAGGCCGTTCGCGATGCCGATCCCGATGTCCGCAGCACCGCCGCACTGGCGCTGGGCAATGCCGCCGGTGCGCAGCGTCAGCAGAGCCAGGTGTCCGCCGCCGAAGCCAGCGTCGATGAGCTGATTCAGCTCTATCAAGCCGCCCAAACCGAAGACGAGCAGCTCTTGTATCTGCAAGCGCTGGGCAACGCAGGCGATCCGCGCACGCTCCCGCTGCTTCAAACGGCGACGCAGTCACAGAGCGCCGCCATTCGCAGCGCCGCGACGCAAGCCCTGCGCTTTGTCAGCGCCACGTCCGTCGATGCCCTGCTGGTCCAGCTCATGGAACAAGACAGCGCCGTCGAGGTTCGTCGCGCCGCCGTGTTCTCGATCTCGTTCCGACCGTTTCTGGGCTTTGTCGCATCACTGCAAAAAGCCGTGCTCGCCGACAAAGCCGCGCCGGTGCGTCAGGATGTGATTCAGCTCTTTGCTCGCTACAAGCAGCTGCCAGCGGTCCAGCAGACCCTGCGCAGCGTGTCCGAGCGAGATCCCAGCCCCGAAGTCCGCCGCGCCGCCAGCGAGCTACTGCGCTAGACCGTCGCGCCACCGCGTAGCTGCGCCAGGATCTGCTCGGCGCGCTCTTTGCGAACATCGCCCAGCTTCGACAGCTCCGCTGCGACTTGATCGACCAGCTCGCCGCTCGCACCTGCCGCCACCGCCACCGAGCGTGCGTGCAGCGACATGTGACCTTGCTGAATGCCTTCCGCCGCCAGCGCGCGCAGTGCCGCCAGATTCGACGCCAGACCGACCGACGCCATCACCATGCCCAGCTCTTGCGCCGATGACACGCCCAGGATTTGCAGCCCGAGCCGAGCGCCCGGATGCACCCGCAGCGTTCCACCGACCGTGCCAATCGCCATCGGCAGCTCAATCTGACCATGCAGCAAGCCATCTGCTCCCGCGCGCCAGATCGCCAGCGGTCGATACACGCCGGAGCGCGCCGCAAATGCATGCGCCCCCGCTTCCACGCCTCGCCAGTCATTTCCCGTCGCCAGCACCACCGGATCGATGCCGTTCATGATGCCTTTGTTGTGCGTCGCTGCGCGATACGGATCAAGCTCTGCAAAGCGACTCGCCAGCACGATGCCGTCACGAACGGCCACGCCATCAAAGCGCTCACTGCGCAGCACATCGAGCGGCACCCGACAACGAACCCGCACGCAGCGACGATCCGCAAGGTTTGACAAGATGCGCAGCCCGAAGCAGCCGCCCGAAAGCTCTGCCAGTCGAGGCGCCACCGCTTCCGCCACCGTGTTCACCAGGTTTGCGCCCATCGCATCGCAGCAGTCGACGATCAGGTGAACCACCAGCATCCCCGGTCGCTCTGCCGTCTCGCGCTCTAGCGTCCGCACTTCTATGTCGCGCGTCCCACCGCCACGTCGCACAAGGTTCGGCTGCGACTCGTTGCACGCGACGATCAGCGCTTCTTTGTCAGCCAGGATCGCCTGCGTCGCTCGCTCGGTATCCGGCACGTCGTAGAGCTGGACCTGCGCGATCATCAGCGGTGCGTCCGCCTCGGCCACAAAGCCGCCACCTTCCCGCACCATCCGTGCAGCATTCGACGCTGCAGCAATCACCGACGGCTCTTCCACGCACATCGGCACCAGATAGTCTCGTCCGTTGATCTGGAAGTTCAGCCCAAGTCCAAGCGGCAGAGAGTACGTCCCGACGACGTTTTCCACCATGTGATTGGCTTGCTCGACGGTCAGGCAGCCCTGATCCAGCAGCGCCACATCACTGTCCGAAAGCCCCGCACGCACGCTCAGCGTCGAGACTCGATCCCGAACCGACAGCTTGTAAAAGCCAGGAACTCGCGAAGAAATTCCACTTCTTTCCGACTGAACCGTAACGGGCGATGGCCCGTGATCTTGCTTGCTGTGTGACATGCTCTCTCGCTCTATCAACTTGCGACGTGAAGACCGACTGAACTCTCGGTGATGGGTAGCACGGCAACCTCGGCGGAAAACCGATCGACCGCAGCCTGCGATGGCAAAAACACCACCGCCAAGTCACCTCCGCCCGCGCCTGAAGGCTTTGCCGCGCCGCCCACCTGACGCGCAATCTCAGCGATGCGCAGGTGCTCATCGGTCAACAGCTTGTTGCCCAGCACCTCGCCAAGGCGCTGATAGCCACTGTTGGCTCGCTCGATCGACGACAAGAGCGCCGCCACATCGCCGCGCTGCCACGCCATCAGAAAGCCCCGCGACGCCACCGACAGCTCGGCAATCGCGCACTGCGCTGCGTCGTGGACCTGACGATAACGACCGACCAGCATTGCCGTCGAAACGCTCGTCGAGGTCGCCACAAACCGTAGCTGCACCGGCAGCGGCTTCGCTTCCACCGACGTGTCATACGGACCGAGCACCCGCAGCTTGCCAAACACCGCCGCCCACAGATCCGCCCCCGAGCCAGCCGTGCCCTGCGCTGCGTCGTGTGCTCGCTTCGCTGCCGCATACGCGCGCGACCGAACCTGCTGATCTTCGATGTCGAGCCCCGCTGCGTGAAACAGTGCCCCCACTGCCGCCACCGTCGCAGCCGCACTGGAGCCGACACCCAGCTTGCGGCCACCGTGTGAAAACGCCGACGTATCGACGTGCGGCACCGGCTCTCCGCTCAGCGTCCGGCCCAGCTCCGCCAGCTCGACCTGCGTCTCTCGCATCGCGGCTTCAATGAACGGTGACGACGGTGCTCCCGAGCCCAGCACCGCTCGCGCATACACGCTGACGGCAGCCACCACCGCAGGCTCACCTTCTAGCACCGCGTATTCGCCAATCAGCATCGCTTTGCCGGGAGCCGCGACGGCAAAGTGCTGGCTCATTTCGACGCTCCGACCGACACAAGCCGCGCACCTTCACCCGGCTCCGCGATGATCGTTCGCTTCACACCGGGCACAGCGGCCAGCGCAGCCGCGACACGCTCTGCAAACGCCACCGTCGTCAGCGCCTTCGGATGCGGACCGGCATCGCAGGTAAAGTACGCCTGCACGCCTTCGCCACGCAGCTTCACAATCGCGTGATAGCCCTCGATCGTGCTGCCGCGCAGATAGACCACGCCAGGATCCGCAGCCATGGCCGACGCGTGCATTCGCAGCGCGCTACGTTCAGCCACGCGCCCAAGCTGCGCCAGATCCTTACTGCGGACCGCCTGCGTCGCTTCCAGCAGGTCGCCCGAAGCCGCCGCCACAAACGGACCAAAGTACGGTGAGGTATTGGCTGTCACCGTCATTCCATCTGTCGAGGACGTCTCTTTTGCTTCGTCAGAGACCACGCCAATCACCAGCCGCAAGTCCGCCCAGTCGGACGGCCCAAGAAGCTGCGTTGCCTGCGCAGAGTCAACCTGCCCCGGTGTGCCCACACTCAGCACCGCCAGCCCGCCAAACAGCGATCGCGCCGCCGAGCCCGAGCCTTGCCGCGCCCAGCTCGACAGCACGCTGCGCGCAAGCGGCGTGTCCAGCGCCTTGTCACCCAGCAGCGCACCGTAGGCCGCCACCGTCAGCGCCGCAAACGCCGATGCCGATGACGCCAGACCGGCTGCTGTTGGGAAGTTGTTGTGGCTGCGCACCTCGGCAAATGGACGACCAGCCCGTCCCAGATAGCGCGCCACCCGATCCAGGTGCCGACTGACCTTGCGCAGCGGCTCTCCACTCACCGCCTTGTCATTGAGGATCAGCACGTCTGCAGTCAGTGCCGGGTCCAACCGGACTTCCGTGCGCGTCGTCAGTCCCGCCAGCGTCAGTGACAGACTCGGCACCGCCGGTAGGTTGAGCGACGGATCGTTTTTGCCCCAGTACTTGACCAGAGCGATGTTCGTATTGGCTTCAGCGACAGCGTGCATCACACAACTTATAGGAGAAGGGGAAGCGGCAGCCGTAGGACCACCAACTTCGACGAGGAATGAGGAAAACCCGGCAGCCTGCCAGGCAGCTAACACCAGCTCTTCTTTGCCCGGCGCCACGGCGAACACACAGCCACCGCCGCCACCACCGGTCAGCTTCGCGCCAAGCGCACCCGCATCAAGCGCAATCTGACAGACACGCTCGATCTCTTCACACGACACATCGAGTCGTCGCAGCAGCGCCTGGTTTTCGTTCATCGCCCGGCCCAGCTGCGCAAAGTCTCGTCGCGCCAGCGCATCCACCGCTTCGCTGACCAGCTCGCCGATACGCTGAAACACCGACGCGGTCATCTCTGGCTGTTCACGGGTCAGCTCAGCGACCCGCGCGACGCGGCCTTTGGTGTCTCGCGCCTTGCCGGTGTGCGCAATGCACAGCCGCAGCGGTGGCGTATCCAGCACCGGCGTAAGCCCTTGGCCGCGACGAAACAGCCCAAAGCCGCCACGCTGCGCAACGGTGTGATCCAGTCCCGACGGTGAGCCGTGAAAGACTTTTTCCGCCGCAAAAGCCGCCGCATCGACATCGGACTCCCGCAGTCCCAGCGACGCCGCGCGATCGACCGCGCGAACCAGCGCCACCGATAGCGCCGCCGATGAGCCAAGCCCCGCGCCAGTCGGAATCGCAAAGCGCGCCACAAAGTCGTAGGGAAGGTCACGGAAAGACAGCGTCCGGCCCACCGCCGCAAACGAGTGCTCAACGATCGCCCGCAGCGCCAGCGACAGCGAAGACAGCACTGCATCAGTCGGAGGATGCAGCAGTTCCCCAAGCGGCGGCGTCGCAACGTCCCACTCTGGTACGAGCAGACGGCCTTCCCCCGCGATGGCTTCGACCTCCACGCCGCCTTGCAGCGCACCGCACAGCGCCGGAACGCCGTACACCACTGCATGTTCCCCCAGGAGAATGACCTTGCCGCAAGCCGATGTCTTCCACATGTTGGCCTACCGAGCCCCTTCGAGCCACGCCTTGAGCGCCCCGCCCAGCACCTTCGGTGCACGAACCAGCTCCGACGGACTTTGGCACCCAGTGAGCAGCGTCACGGCCTTCACCGTCTCGATGACGCCACTCAGAAACTCGATCGTTCCTTCGTAGCCACCGGCTTTCCATGCCTTAAGGACTGGCGCAGCCAGACCGCCCGCTCGCGCGCCCAGCGCCAGCGCCGCCGCGACATCCAGGCCCGTTCGCAGACCGCCCGTTGCAATGATCTGAAGTCCCAGGTCGCCCAGGAGCCCCACCGAAGCCCCAGTCGGAACGCCCCAGTCCCACAGCGCATCCCCGACAGCCTTGGCAACCCCTTGGGCGCGATGCGTCTCGACCCCAACCCACGACGTTCCGCCTGCACCGCTCACATCGACGGCTGTGATGCCAATCTGCTTGACCATCTGCCCAACCTGCCGAGACAGCCCGCAGCCGGTCTCCTTCACCACAATCGGAATCCCCAGCTCGCCGTGCAGACGACGCAGTGTCTCCAGTCCACCACGGAAGTCACGATCTCCGCCTGGCTGCACCAGCTCCATGCCAGTGGCCAGGTGAACGCACAGAGCATCCACCCCGATCGTCTGACACAGCGTGAGGATTTCACGGGTGGCCATCCGCTGCGCCTGGACAATCCCCAGGTTTCCCAAGATCAGCGCCGTCGGTGCATGCTCTCGCACCTGGAACGTACGCGTCGTCTCGGGGCGGACCAGCATCGCGCGCTGCGAGCCAAGGCCAAAGCCGAGCCCCAGCGTCTCTGCTGCCCGCGCCAGGTCCTGATTGATGGCCTGGGCTTCGTCCGTACCACCGGTCATCGCGCTGATCACAATCGGCGCTTTGAGCACCTTGCCCAGCAGCGGCGTCGATAAATCCAGCTCGTCGTAGTGCCGCTCGGGAATCGCTTGGTGAACCAAGTGGACTTGATCGAGCAGCGTACCTTTGCTGCGAAACTCGACGTCACCTGACGCGCACAGGGCGAGGTGTTCGGACTTGCGCTGACTGATGAGCGGCTGCTGCAAAAGCTCGGGATCGTGCTGGCTCATAGGGACCTCTTCACGGACTCGGCCGGAAACTTTTGGGCTCAGTGTGTGCCACAGCTTGCTCTGTCTGAAAAGGGCCGTGCGCATCCGCTGTGGCGACGTCCCGTCGTGCGAAGTCGCACAGCCTGTCGTCTCAAGACGTTAGCGCCACGGCCACCGCCATTCGCACGCAGTACAGCCGCGCCTTCATACCGCGCAGTGCAATGTTCGCTGGGTCAAGCAGCGCTCCCACGCTGCGCAGTGCAACGCTCACGCCGTAAAGTGCCGCTTCCACGCTGCGCGGTGCGACGTTCACGTTGTAAAGCGCGACTTTCGCGCGGCGCAGTGCGACTTTCACTGTGCAAAGCGCGACTTTCGCGCGGCGGAGTGCGCCTTTCACCTGGCAGTGCGTCGCTTCCACGCGGCGCAGTGCGCCTTTC
The DNA here is from genome assembly GCA_937868485.1 of uncultured Myxococcales bacterium. Lineage (GTDB taxonomy): Bacteria > Myxococcota_A > Polyangia > Palsa-1104 > JAEUJZ01 > JAEUKA01. The sequence goes on from CALMML010000446.1 coordinate 11,312, forward strand.
ACCTGGCAAAGCGTCGCTTCCACGCGGCGCAGTGTGCCTTTCACCTGGCAGTGCGTCGCTTCCACGCGGCGCAGTGTGCCTTCCGCGGGGAAGTGCAAGGCGTGGACACCGGCTGGTGATGGGCACTCGAGCGAAGAAGCGCGCAGCGAAGCTGTTGCTTTCGCCACCGTGCTAGCGAGTGAGCCGCAGTCGATAACGAGTCCCGCTTGGGTCGGATGCATCGGGGACTGCGTCCACGCGTCCGGTCGTGACCAAAGCCAGCAGGTGCGCAAGCAGCGACTCTTGCGCCAGTGGATACAGCGCAGCGGGCGTATCGTCATATGCCAGCGGAAGCAGCGTCGCGAGCGTCTCTGCCCCGGTGGCCAGCGCCTGCACCACCTTGTGCTCACGCAGCAGCCGATGTTCTAGGTAGCGCCCCACCAGCTTGTCGCCTTCTTCCACGGCAATGCCATGCGCAGGCCAGATCCGCTGCGCTCCCAGCCCAAGCAGCCGTCGCAGCGAAGCCAGGTACAGCGCCATGTCTCCTTCATCTTGCGGCGAGACAATGATCGTTCCCTGCGACGCCACCATGTCCCCGGCAATCACGCCGCCGCCTTCTTCATCGAGCAGACAGAGGTGTCCCGGCGCATGTCCCGGCGTGTGCAGCACCGAAAAACGGCGAGGCCCCAGCGTCAGCACGTCGCCTTCGCGCAGGTGCTGGTCAATTCGCAGCTCGGGGCGACCCGCCAGCCGTCGCGCCGTCTGCTCGTGCGCCCACACGGGCACGGAAAACGCGTCCGCCAGCTCCATCGCGCCGCTGACGTGATCGAAGTGATGATGTGTCAGCACGACGGCGGACAGCTTGTGGCCTTGCGACGAAAGCAAGCGCAGCGCGGAAACCAGCTCGGCCTGCGCGTCAGGCCACGGGCTGCCGGGATCGACCACCACCAGCTCCGCTTCGCCCAGCACATACGCGTTGGTATGCGTTGCGGGTGGCAGTGTCGGACTGCGCAGTGGAATGCGCCGAATCCAAGGGGCCGAAGCCACAGTCTGCGGCAGCTCAGGTCGTGCGGGGGTCGATGAAGCAGTGGCTGGTTCAGTCATGCGCTTGTTCCTACAAAGCGGAGAAATCTCAGGAGCTTGCAATTAATCGTATGGAGCAAACCTTGGCCAATCGTAAGATGAGCCTTGGGGGACGCCGATCGTTCGATGGTAAACGTCACGGCACGCAAGATCCGTGAGCACGGGCGCGACGCGCGCGAAAAGCCCAGCACGGGCTTTAGCCGCGTCTATCACGGCCTGCTCGTCAGCTATCCCACCGTTGGTCGCGGCATGGTCATCTTTCGAGATCCCAACGGCCATCGCATGGTCACGACGCCAGTACGGCGAGTGCTCACGGACCCAGACAGCGATGCGGTCTACGTCGAAACGGATAACAGCGTCTATCGCTTGACGTTTCACGCTGCGGTCCCCCTCGCTGCGGCCTGTTAGTCCTTTTCCCAAGGCTGTAGCTCGTCGTCCGGTACCAACAGCTCCGCAGGCGGCTCGCGGCGGCTCCGCTCAAAGCGCGCACGGTTCTGGCTAAGCGACTGACGCAGCGACTCCGACTCTTTGACCTGCGGACTGGCCAGCGCCTGCGCCGACAGCTTGAGCGCTTCTTTGGGTTCGCCTCGCAGGTGAAAGACCTCGGCGAGCGTATCCAGGTAGTAGGGGCTCTTGCCATCGAGCGACAGCAGGTAACGAGCGGATCGCTCTGCTTCCGCAAAGGCCTGGGCTCGCAGCAGTCGATAGATGAGCTGGTTCGCTCGCTCTGCCGATTCGGGACGCAGCAGCCCATCGAGATAGCGTGCCATCGCCGCTTTGCCCGCCGCATCGAGTGGTCCCAGCCGCAGCAGCGCCCGGGCCGCCTCATCCGAGTCGGCACCAGCTGGGAACTGCTGTAGATACTCGCTCAGCTGCTGCCGAGGAATCAGGTTGCGCAGCCGCAGCCGCCGCAGCTCCCAGTCAGCCCGCGCCAGCACATCCGGCTGAGCCCCTTTGACCGCGCGCGCCTTTTCCAGCCAGTCCGCCGCATCGAGAAGCTCGCCACGCTTGCGCAGCCGCAGGCCCCACAAGAGCATGCCTTCCGCGTCAGGCGTTGTGCCACGCGCACGCATCATCAGACGATCACTCGGCTCAAAGTCGGGAGCGACTCGCTGAACCCATCGCACAAACTCCGCTTCGGTCTGAAAGCCTTGCAGCACGCTCGCAACGTCACCGTCCGTACGCAGCGCTACAAAGGTTGGATAGCCTTCGACTCGCAGCGACTGAACCGCTTCGCGCCCAACTGCCGATTCAGCGTCGTAACGGACAAACTGCACCTGGCTGAGCGCGACACGAACCGACTCTTTGGGCAGCACGTCCTTTTCAAACTGCTTACAGGGACTGCACCACTCGGCAGAAAACTCGATCACCAAGGTCTTCTGCGCTGCGCTGGCTCGCTTGCGAACCGCTGCAAGTGTCTCTTTGCTGGGCGGAGGCGGCGAAGCGACGGACGAAGCCACGGGTGCCGGACTGGCTGCCGGACCCGCCGCACTCGTCACCACAGGACACACGGTCAGACCGAGCCCAAGCCCCACGGCCCACACGCTTGGTCGACGACTACCGATTTTCATAGCGGCTGAGTGTATCATCGCCGCCTCATAGGCCCTATCGACAATGAGCACAGAGCTGCCCACAATAAACCCAGCGGACCAGCGCACGCTGTGGCGACGACTGACTCGCATGGCGTGTGTGTCGCAGGTCGCCAAAGCGCTCTCCGAAGCGGGGCTTACGCGGCATGAAACGGTCATCGTGGGCTGCTCTGGAGGGCCAGACTCGACCGCGCTGCTTCTGGCGCTGTGGCTGCTGCGCCTGCGGCTGCCACTGACCGTGAAGGTGGTGTGCATCGATCACGGACTGCGACCGCAAGCCAAAGGCGAAGCCAAGCAGGTGATGCAGGTGGCCGAGCGCCTGGGCTTTGCGGCGCAGGTGCAGACAGTCCAGGTGCCCAAGCAGGCGTCGCTTCAAGCGGCGGCGCGGCAAGCGCGGTATGAAGCGCTCGTTCGAGCGGCGCGCGAGGTCGGCAGCACAGTGGTGCTGGTCGGACACACCCAAAACGATCAAGCAGAGACGCTGCTGCTTCGGCTGATTGGCGGAACGGGCTTGCGAGGGCTGGCAGCCATGGCCACGCAGCGCACGCTGGCGGATGAAGCCGCAAATGCACCGATTCGGCTGCTGCGTCCCATGCTGTCCGTGACCCGAGACGAAGTCCTGGCGCTGCTTGCGCAGACCCAAGACCTCATCGCGCCGCTGCCACTGTCGGATCCAAGCAACCACGACTTTCGCTTTGCCCGCGCAGTGATTCGTCACAAGGTGCTGCCCGAGCTACAGCACGCCGCGCCCGCGATCGTGGGTCAGCTGGGACGACTGGCCGATCAGCTGCGCGAAGATGCGGACTTTCTGGACGATCTGGCGAAGCAGGCGCTGCCCGTGGTGCGCGCAGCGGATCCGCACGCGATCCCCGACGTGCTGGCTTCCCTATCGGCCACGCGGCTCTACGCGCTGCCACGGCCCCTTTCGACACGGCTGCTGTCACAGGTGGTCGGCAGGCCGCTCGCAACGGTGCAGCTTGAAGCGATCTTGTCGCTGTGCGCGCAGATCCATGGCAGCCGATCGCTCAACCTATCCCACGGACTGTGGGCCGAGCGCCGCTATGACACGCTGTATCTGCGCAAGCGTCAGCCCGGCACTCCGCTACGCGAGACCCTACAGTGGCTGCCAACCTATGGACTATACCGACAAGGCCGACACACGCTGCGGGTTCGCCTCGCGCACCCACACGAGCGGCCCGAGAGCACGTCGCTTCGACTTTGTGTGACGCTGCCCGCGCCCGGCTTTCCGCTGTGGCTACGACCACCCCAGCCAGGTGATCGACTGCGCCTATCCGCCGGACATCGCAAGCTGAGCGATGTGATGATCGATGCCAAGATCCCGCGCAGCGAACGCGTACATCAGCTGGTGCTTGGGTTTGGTGAAGAGCCGCTGTGGCTGCTCGGCATCCAATCGGCAGCGACCCGTTTCGAGCCACCCGATTCCGCCATCACGCTGGTTGTGGAACGATGCGAGTCAGACGAAACTTCCCCACTGTAAGCGCACGCTGTCCGTCGACAAGCACCGGTGGCGCGACGTATAAGCCTTGCCGGGCCTCACTGTGGTGGAATAATCTCAAGGCTCGCTTGTTCTCGTCGGCATAAGGCAAATTGCAATTCCCCCTGGCTAGCTGAAACAGGACGACTTAAGTAAGCTAGCGTCTCCCAAACGCCGAGGTTCCGATTGCGGCAGTCACACAAGACACTCCTAGTCTGGCTCATGATGGGCTTGGCCTCTGTGGCCGCCTATCAGCTCATCTCGTCGGCTCGTCTGAGCGAGGACAAAAAGCCGAGCTTCTCCGACTTCATGCAAGAGGTCGAGAAGAACCCCGCTCACATCAAGTCCGTCAAAATCGACGGACAAGAGTTCTTCATTAGCTACAACGAAGCGCCGCCCAACGATCGGGCACGCATCGTCGGTCCGTCGGAACTGGCCCACGCGCAGGTGCTCACCGCACTCGACAAAGCCAAGATCCGCTACGAGATCGAAAAGCCGTACGAAAGCGGCGTCCTGACGCTGATTCTTTCGACGGTGCTGCCGATGGTGTTGGTGGTGCTGCTGTTCTTCCTGATGATGCGACAGCTTCAGGCAGGCGGCGGCAAGGCCATGAGCTTTGGCAAGGCCAAGGCGCGGCTGCTCACCGAAAACCAGAACAAGGTCACGTTCTCCGATGTTGCGGGCGTCGAGGAAGCCAAAGACGAGGTCGAAGAGATCATCGCCTTCCTCAAAGACCCAAAGAAGTTCACTCGTCTCGGCGGTCGCATTCCCAAGGGCGTGCTGATGATGGGTCCACCGGGCACAGGCAAGACGCTGCTCGCGCGGGCCATCGCCGGAGAAGCGGGCGTACCGTTCTTCAGCATCTCTGGCAGTGACTTTGTCGAGATGTTCGTGGGCGTCGGTGCCAGCCGCGTACGCGACCTGTTCGAGCAAGGCAAAAGGCACGCGCCCTGCATCATCTTCATCGATGAGATCGACGCGGTCGGTCGGCATCGTGGGGCGGGACTCGGTGGTGGTCACGACGAGCGAGAGCAGACGCTAAACCAGCTGCTCGTTGAGATGGACGGCTTTGAGTCAAACGATGGCGTGATCATGATCGCCGCGACGAACCGTCCCGACGTGCTGGATCCGGCGCTGCTGCGGCCGGGACGCTTTGATCGTCGCATTGTGGTACCTCGTCCCGACGTCAAAGGCCGTGAAGGCATCCTGAAAGTGCATGCACGACGGGTTCCGCTCGGTCCCGATGTGGACTTGGCGGTGGTGTCACGCGGAACGCCAGGCTTTTCGGGCGCAGATCTAGAGTCGCTGGTGAACGAAGCGGCCCTGATGGCAGCACGCAAAGGCAAAGAGATGGTCGAGATGCGCGACTTCGAGGAAGCCAAGGACAAAGTCCTGATGGGCCCCGAGCGCAAGTCGATGGTCATTTCTGAAAAAGAGCGTCACATCACAGCGATTCACGAAGCCGGTCACACGCTGGTGGCACACATGCTGCCGGGAACCGACCCAGTGCATCGCGTGACGATCATTCCGCGTGGTCCGGCGCTTGGTGTCACGCAGCAGCTTCCGACTGAAGATCGACTGAACGCCACCAACGACTGGGCCAAGAGCAAGATCGCAGTCCTGATGGGTGGTCGCGTCGCCGAAGAGCTGGTGTTTTCGCACCTGACCACGGGCGCAGGCAGCGATCTGGAACACGCCACCGACCTGGCACGCAAGATGGTCTGCAACTGGGGAATGAGCGAAAAGCTTGGACCGCTCACCTTCGGACGCAAAGAAGAGCATGTGTTCTTGGGTCGCGAGATTGGTCAGTCGCAGAACTACTCCGAAGAGACGGCGCGGCTGATTGACGATGAGGTCAAGCGCATCGTGATGGAGCAGTACAGCCGAACCCAAGAGCTGCTGACGACGCACCTTGATCAGCTCAAGCGACTGGCAGATGCCCTGCTGACGCACGAGACGCTGAGCGGTGATGATGTCGACGTCGTGCTCAAGGGCGGAACGCTGCCAGAGCGACCGTCACGCGGGCTCAAGTCGACCAGAACCGAAGCAGCGACGACCAAGGCCCCAGCGGCTCCGCTCCTGGGCCCGCCCGTCCTGACTGCAGAAAAAGCGTAACGCCCGCCAAGGTCATCCTTCGATGGAGCCTGATTCTTCCCAGCGTCTGCTCCATCGCGCCCCAGCCCTGCCCCACGCCGCTTCGTCCGATCCCGACCGTGCCATTCGCCGCGCTGGCGACTGTCCGCAGATTCCTGGCAACACGGTGTCGCTGCTACGCGACGGTCCGGCAGTCTTCGCGTCGTGGCTGGCTGACATTGCCCAGGCGAAGCACTTCATCCTGCTCGAAAACTACATCTTCCGGTCGGACCGCATCGGCCATCAGATCGCTGACGCCCTGGCTGCGCGCGCCAAAGCCGGCATCGAGGTCTATGTGCTGTTCGACTGGCTGGGCAGCCTGGGCACCAGTCGTACCCTGTGGGTGAAGCTCCAGCGAGCGGGCGCGAAGGTCAGGCCGTTTCGCTCGCTGCGACTCACCGATCCGCTGCGACTGCTCCAGCGCAATCACCGCAAGGTCTTGTGCATCGACGGGCAGATCGGACACGTCGGTGGGCTGTGCATTGGCGATGCGTGGGCGGGACATCCCGAGCGGGGCTTGGCGCCGTGGCGAGACACAGCCATCCGCTTCGCTGGTCCAGCCGCCGCCGAGCTGTGCCTGGCCTTTGCGGAGACATGGCAAGAAGCGGGCACTGCGCTGCCAGAGCGTATCCAGGGACCGTCAGAAGCGATGGAGAGCCCGCCTGAGCCCGCCTGCGTGACCGAGCCGCAGGAAGACACGCCGTGTGCCCAAGCACCGCTGCGTGTGGTGTCGGGGCTGCCGGGTCGCTCGCGGATCTATCGGCTGACGCAAGTGCTGCTGGCGAATGCAGCGGAGCGAATCTGGATTACCGACGCCTACTTTCTCACGCCACCGACGATGTATGAAGCGCTGACGGCGGCGGCTCGCGATGGTGTCGATGTGCGAGTGCTGGTCCCTGGTCGATCCGACTTGCCGTGGATTTCGTGGCTGAGCCGGGCCGGATACCTGGGTCTGCTGGAAGCGGGGGTGCGCATCTTCGAGTGGCAAGGACCGATGCTGCATGCCAAGACCACGGTGGTAGACGGGAAGTGGTGCCGCGTGGGCTCGTCGAACCTGAACCTGGCGAGCCTGCTCACCAACTGGGAACTGGATGTTGTCGTCGAGCATGAGTCGTTTGGTCGCGCCGCCGAGCAGATGTTTCTGCGCGATCTCAAAAACAGCCGAGAGCTACACCTGCGCAGTCGGCGAACACGAATGGGCAAGCACACAGCCGCGATCTCGGTGGAACGCGCATCGGACGCTACGGTGGTGACGGAAACCAAGCCGGTCCTGGTCGGTGGTCGAGCGGGCGCTGTGGTGGTTCGCGCGAGCGCAGCGGTGATCGGGGTTGCGCTCCGTCGTCGCTATGAACGATCTGCGTGGAGCGTTTCGATCGTAGCCGCGCTGCTGCTGCTGTCGCTGGGAGCGGTGGGATTTGTCGCGCCGCAGATCCTCGGCCTCGGCATCGCAGGACTGAGTGTCTGGTTTGGACTTGGGTCGCTACTTCGCGGCATCTCGGACTGGCGACATCACAGCAGAAAGCCGCGCCGCTCGCGTCGAGAATCGCGCGCCGAATGACAACCGCTCTCGACCTTTGACTTTGACGGCAAATGCCCCCTACTATCGCGCTGATGAAAGAAATCGCGCGGGACGTAGCACGTACGGTCAGGCAGTGGGGTACATCGCGAAGGTTCCTGCTCTCCGGGCTGGCGGCTTGCACGCTGCTTTCGACGGGCGCATGCGAGTCCGTGATCACCCGGCTGTCGCTCAGAGCGGCTTATAAGCCTTCATCGCACAAGTCGGTGCAGATGCAAGGCGCACAGCGGCTGTGGGCAGGCGACATGAACTTTCACATCAGTCCGCCCGATGATCCCAAGCGGATCCGTCGCACGCTCAAAGAGTCGGTGGACCTTCTGGCAAAGTCCGGTCTGGACTTTGTGTTCGTGACACCGCAGATCCCGGCGCGCTTTTGGGAAAGCGCCGATCAGTTCGAGCGCGTGCGTCGCGAGTGGTCGTCGATTCAGCAGACGATGTCTTCGATGTCAGACAAGCTCCCGCTCATCATGGTGGGCGCAGAGTACGTCGATGACAAAAACGGCTCTGCGACGATCGTTGGCGTAGACATTCCGAAGGCGCTCAATGAAGTGTCTCGCGATGACCTGAAGGTCAATCCGACGGCGTTTATCAACCTGCTGTGGATGCGCGGCGCGCTGGTGTACCTGAACACGCCGCTGGCGACTCCGCTGAAGGCGCCGGTTGATTCGCATCAGCGCTACAACAGCATCGATCGCAGCTGGAAGCCGATGACCAAGCCGTCGGCGGGATATCCAAAAGACATCCTCGCGATCAACAACCTGTACGACGGAATGGAAGCGTACAGCGTGCCGCTCTCGGTGTGGCGAGATCAGTACGTTCAGGGCGATCCGGTCGCGTCGGTGGCCGCTGTCATGAGCAAGCTGGATCTGGAGATCATTCGCACCAAGCGTCGGATGATTCCCATCGGTGGCAGCGATAGCCGTAGCTCGCTGATTCGACCGACGATCTACATTGCCGCGCCAGAGCGGACGCCGGAAGCGCTGCGACAGGGACTGACCCAAGGTCGCGTCTGTGTTCGTTCGCCGCTGCCGTGCGGACTGCGCGTGTTTGCCGATGCGCAGCCGGTGGCCGCAGGCGTCGGTGATCACATCGTCGCGCAGCAGCACATCGACATTCGCTGGGAAGGCGGCGAAGGGGAGCTGTTCCGCAATGCCGAGAGCGTCGGAACCTTTGACGGACGAACGCTCCAGCCGACAAGCCGCTCGGAGTGCCACATCTACCGACTGGTTGTCGATGGTGGCTACTCGGCGCCGTTCTATGTGAACTGCCCAGCGCTTGCCCCAGCGCGCCCGTAAGCACGCGGCTCGCACCGAGCCATCACACACACGCTTCGACATCGCTTCCAGCGCGCCAAGCGCGATTCCTCCCCAAACAGTCAACATCCCGAGCCCGCCGATGCAGCCGCTCGGGACGTGGCGCTACGCCTTGCTCTGACCGAAGCTCGGCAGGCGACCGTTGAGCACCGACCAGTTCAGGTGCTTGAGCACGCCCGCGAGGTAGTCCGGCTTCTTGGTGCCGTAGTCGAGGAAGTACGCATGCTCCCACGCGTCGATGGCGGCGATGATGCCCTGGTTCGGCAGAAGACCGATGTGGTGCTCGCCCTGAACCTGGCTGTTGCGGACCTTGTTGAAGTTGTAGTCGTAGGTCACAAGGCACCAGCCGTGACCCGAGCCCACGATGCCCTTGATGTCGGCAATCCAGGCGTCCCACGAACCGAAGCTCGCTTCGATGGCTTTCTTGAACTCATCCGACGGAGCCTGTCCCGCTGCGCCAAGACCCTGGAAATACAGCTCGTGGAGGATCGTGCCGTTGTAGGCAACCGGCTCACGACGACGAAGCTCCGAATACTCGCTAAACGAGTAGTTCGCGGTCGTCGGGTCAGCCTTGGCCAGACGCTCCTCGATCTCGTTTAGCTTCTTCACGTAACCCTGATAGAGGGTAAAGTGCGCCTTGAGCTGGTTTTCCGACAGAAAACCTGCGCACTCGGCAATCAGCTGGTCGTAGTTCTTCGGGGTATGGGCCATGAGCATCTCTCCTTCGTGATGTGCTGGTCAGCGATTAGGTTTCGTTAGATGCCATAAGTTTGCAAGGAGCGGCCAGAAATTTTGGCAGCGACGGGCTTGCGAGTGCATTCCCGAACGTGCAAAGGTTCGGCCCGACATGGCTTCGGCTCGCCGCATTCGCATCACTGCCGACGACTTTGGTTGGACGCTCGCGCACAACCGCGCCGTCGAACAAGCCGTAAAAGCCAACACGCTGACGCATGCTTCGCTGCTCTGTAATGGCTTTGCCGTCGAAGATGCTGTTTTGGTCGCGCGTCGGAATCCGCAGCTTGGCGTCGGAGTCCATCTGACGCTGTGCGAAGGAAAGCCGCTGTCGTCAGACGGTGCGCTTGGCGAGCTTGTCGACGAACACGGCGCGTTTCATGACGGCTTACAGCCGCTGGTGATGTGTTATCTGCGACGAAAGCTGCCTCTTGCAGCGATCGAACACGAGTGGCGACGACAGATCGAGCACGCACGCAGCTTCGGTCTGACGCTGAGTCATCTCGACGGACACAAGCATGTTCATCTGCTGCCTCCACTGGTGCAGCTGGCTTGTCGATTGGCACGGGAATACGACATTCCATTTGTCCGTGCTTCGCTTGAAAGTCCGTCGCTGGCAGTGCTGGGACGGCTGCCCGGTTGGCTGGTGATTTCCAGTCTGGCGCTCCATGCCAAGCGCGTCATCGCCGAACACGGACTGACGACGGCAGATCACTTCGTCGGATTTACGACGAGCGGCGGCATGACCGAAGAAAAGCTGCTGTCTGCCATCGCAAGCGCGTCAGCAGGAACGACGGAAATCATGGTGCATCCCGCCGAAGAGTCCGTCGAGCTTGCGCCACTTTCCGAGCGTTACCCGTGGGCCACCACCTATCGCTTCGCCGCTGAGCTGTCCGCGCTGTGCTCTCCTGCGGTCGCTGCGGCCATCGAGAAGCTCGCCGACTAGGCTGAGCCAGAAAGGACGTCAGATGAAGACATACGGACCAGGATTGTCGCTGCTGATTCTGCCATGGCTCGTCGCAGGCTGCGTAAGTGGAGAGAGCACGCCTTCCGACGAAAATCCGACGTGGTATCGCGACATCAAGCCGCTCGTCAGTCAGCGCTGCGAAGGCTGTCACACCCCGCACGGAATCGGACCCTTTACGCTGTCTTCATATGACGACGCCAAAGCGCACGCGGCAGCGATTGCGGACTCTGTCCAAAGTCGTCGGATGCCACCGTGGATGCCGAGCGCCGACTGTCAGCAGTTTGCCCCCGACCGCAGGCTGTCGCAGCAAGAGATCGATCGCGTGGTTGCGTGGGCCAAAAACGGCGCACCGCTCGGCAACCAAGCGGACGAGAGGCCGACTCTACCGCAGAAAGTGTCTCTCGATAATCCGTCGGCGACGCTCGACTGGGGCAGCGCGTACACGCCGAGCACGACCAAGTCCGATGACTATCACTGCTTCCTCATCGATCCGAAGCTACAGAAAGATCAGGATCTCATCGCGTATGAGTTTGTGCCGGATCAGCGTCACGAAGTGCATCACGCGCTGATCTTTTCGGCCCCGATGAGCGATGCCCAAGCCAAGGACGCAGCGACGCCGGGACTGGGCTGGCCTTGTAGCGGAAGCTCGGATGTCAAAAATGCCGAGCTTGTCGCAACCTGGGTTCCAGGCGAAACGTTCACCGAGTTTCCGACGGGAACAGGCATTCGCATCGGTGCCGGCAAAGCGCTGATCGCGCAGCTTCACTACAACACGCGCCACGGCATCGCACCGGATCGCAGCACGCTCAAGGTTCGCTATTCCGAGCGTCCAGTGCCCAACCGCGCATCGATCCTGCCCATCGCCAACACGACGTTTGTCATCGGACCCAAGCAGCAAGGCGCCACCGCAGTCGCCACATCCGGCCCGCTGCCGATTCCGCTCAAGGTCTGGGGCGTGTTTCCACACATGCACGAGATGGGTCGCACCGGAACCGTCGTCGCTGGCGATCGCTGCATGATCGAAATTCCCAAGTGGCAGTTCCACTGGCAGCAGATGTACTTCTACAAAGACGATGGCATCACGCTGCCGAAGGGCACCGAGGTCAAGTACACCTGCGTCTGGGACAATCCCTCCGATCGATCCGTCCGCTTCGGCGAAGGCACCGAGGACGAGATGTGCATCGCGTTCTTCTACACGACCCTGTACTAGAGGCAACGAATGACCGTCGAGCGCTCCATGCTCTCGTGGCAAAAAGCCCGAGAGCTCATCCTGGAACAATCAAGCCCGCTGGGCGTCGAGACGCTGGAGCTTTCGTCCGCGATCGATCGCGTGCTGGCAAGCGATGTCGTGTCGTCGCGGCTGCTGCCTCCGTGGGACAACTCCGCGATGGATGGCTATGCGGTGCGTGCGCACGATGTGATGGAAGGCCAGTCGCTGCCCGTCGTGGGAACGATTGCAGCCGGACATCCGTGGAAGCAGCCGCTGCCGGAGCGCTCGGTGCTGCGCATCATGACGGGCGCACAGCTTCCGTCAGGTGCCGACGCGGTCATCATGCGCGAAGAGGCGAGCGAGCACGACGGGCAGGTCTCGTTTCGAAAAGTGCCGCGCCCCGGTCAGCACGTTCGTCAGGCCGGAGAAGACGTTCGCGTCGGAAGCACCGTGCTCTGTGCGGGCGCAGTCCTCGGTCCGGGAGAGCTTGGCCTTTTGTCAGCCATCGGCAAGCTGATCGTCCCCGTGCATCGTCGCCCGAGCGTTGCGATTGTCTCGACAGGTGATGAACTGGTGACGGCAGACGAGTCTCCCGGCGACGGACAGATCGTCAACAGCAATGCGCACAGCCTGCTCGCGCTCGTTCACAGAAGCGGCGGAATGGGACGCATTTTGCCCATCGCGCGCGATCACAAGGATGAGCTGGCGCGTACCTTCCGCGAGGCATTTTCCGCTGATGTCGTGATCTCATCCGGTGGTGTGTCCGTCGGTGACTTCGACTATGTCAAAGAGATCTTCACCTCGCTCGGTGCCAAAGAGCACTTCTTCCGCGTCGCGATGAAGCCCGGCAAGCCGCTCGTGTTTTCCACCGTCGAGCAACAGGGTCGAAAGTCGCTGGTCTTTGGTCTGCCCGGCAATCCTGCCTCGTCGCTGGTGAGCTTTGAGCTGTTTGTCTATCCAGCGCTGCGACGACTGCTCGGACATCCGACGACGCTGTCAGCACATCCCGTCGCACAAGTCCGTCTCACCGAGCCGCTTCGTCCCGATCGCGAACGAACCCACTTCACGCGCGCCATGGTCACACGATCAGCGACGAGCCCGTTTGAGCTGTGGGCCAAGCCGCTGGCCGCTCAAGGCTCAGGAATGCTCAGCTCGCTCGTCGGAATGAATGCGCTCATCGAAGTTCCGCCCGGTGAAGCGACGCTGCCCGTCGGAAGTGAGCTGAGCGCAAACCTCCTGACCGCCGTCTAATCGGAGTCTCTGCGATGAACGCATCATCCTGGCTGACCGTCGCTGTACTGCTTGGTGCAGCCTGCTCGCGCACCGTGACACCAGTTGCCCAACCAGTCGCGGTAGACGCGCACACGACTGCACAGCCGTCTCCAGCGAGCCCATCAATCGCCGAATGCTGTCGTCAGTGCCTGCAAGCGAGCCTTCGCGATCCGGCAGGCGTGGACATCTCGCTGCGTCCGTGTGGTCGCTATCAAGGTCAGGTTGGCGGTGCGCCCGGTGTGGATGCAGGCTGCGCGACGACGCTGCAAAGCCAGCAAGCGACCGTGCGGAGCTGTCGTGCGCTGCTCGAACCAAGCGCGAACTAGACGAAGCTGTGTGGGGAAAGTGAAGCGCGCAAGACGCGCGACAAGAAAACAGAGCAAGGCAGGAAGGACTGACGGAACCGACCGCTGACGAAGCCAGGGTCGGTTTGACGCGCTCAGCGAGGACTAGAAGTCGCTGCCGAAGTCGTCGCCCATTCCGCCCATGCCACCCATTCCGCCCATGCCACCCATTCCGCCCATGCCACCCATTCCGCCCATGCCACCGCCGCCCGCAGCAGCCTTTTCCTTCTTCTTGGGCTTTTCGGCGATGAGGGTTTCCGTGGTCAGCATCAGGCCAGCCACCGACGCAGCGTTCTGAAGCGCAGTGCGCACAACCTTGGTCGGATCGATGACACCAGCTTCGACGAGGTCTTCGTACTTGTCCGTCGCGGCGTTGTAGCCAAACGAACCCTGGCTGCTCTTGACCTTGTCCACCACGACCGTGCCTTCGACGCCGCCGTTCTGCGCAATCCAGCGCAGCGGCTCCTCGATGGCGCGACGGATGATCGCCACACCGTACTGACGGTCACCGCTCAGCTTGAGATCGGCCAGCTTCGGCAGCGTACGGATCAGCGCAACACCACCGCCGGGAACAATGCCTTCCTCGACAGCCGCGCGGGTCGCGTGAAGAGCGTCCTCGACGCGAGCCTTCTTCTCTTTCATCTCCGTCTCAGTCGCAGCGCCGACCT
>CALMML010000447.1 GCA_937868485.1 uncultured Myxococcales bacterium
GAATCCGGGGAAAGCGACGCGCTGCTGACGGCAACGGCGACGGCATTTGAGCCCGCCCAGCTGGTGATGGCACAAGGAGACATCACGCTACGGATTCGTTCCTTGCTACCCGAAGAGCGCCTGTTTGTGATCGAGCGGGATGGCGGACTGACGGGGGTGCTGACGGCAGCGCAGGTCTGTGCGAGTCAGGATTTTCGCCTGCTCTTTCCGAGGGAAGCCCTCGCCAGTGGAGAGCAAGTCCGCATTCGCAGGCTCACCTTTCTGTTTACCGACTTGCGCGGCTCAACATCGTTTTATGAATCCCTCGGCGACGGTCCTGCCTATGGAATTGTACGCGAGCACTTCGAGCTACTGACTCGCCATATCGCAGCCCATCACGGAGCGGTCGTCAAGACGATTGGGGACGCGGTGATGGCGGTGTTTGTAGACGCAACAGAGGCACTGTCCGCAGCCCTCGCCATTCAAAGCGAGCTACCGCAGTGGAATCGAAGGCGTCCAGACATTCCTGCGCTCATGGTACGGGTCGGAATCCACAGCGGACCTTGTATTGCCGTCAGTGCCAACGACTTTCTCGACTACTTTGGAACGACCGTCAACATGGCTGCACGCATCCAAGCACAAGGGTCTGGCGCAGACATCGTCCTTCTTCGTTCACTGGCCGATCAGCCGTCGCTGCAGTCGATCCTACAGGGCAAGAGGGTCCAGCACTTTTCGTCTACGCTGGCCGGCATCTGCGGCACCTTCGAGCTCACTCGCCTTGACTGCGCAGCGGATGCCTCGCCGTGATGATGGTAGACGCCCGCTCCGGCGCTATTCGAGCCACAGCGCCAGCCAGGCATCCAGCGTGGCACCAAGCTTGGGAAGGGTCTGGGTCGTCGAGATTCTGGGGGCGACCGCAGGATCCTTGGGAAGCGCGAGCGCTGGCAGACGTGCTTCGTCGGTGTAACGAGTGCCAAGGGTGGAAAAGAAGCTCACAATGTAGTGACGCGAAGCGCGGTGGCGCACGTCCGAAAGGCCACGCACGATGCCGACGCTGCTACCAGCCACATTGGTAAGCCCCGCTTTGTTGAGGAACTCCACATCGGCCAACGCCTGACAGCGCGACAGGTCTGTGCTGTACGGGAAGGAGTCGGTTTGGGGATGCAGCTCGTCCACAACGCGTGCATAGGGATGGTCTCCCACGGGACTGTGCAGTCGCTTGCCATCGACCCACTTGCTCGCCAAGCGGGCGGGAATTCCCAGCTCCGGCGGGGGACCAGGGACCTCGGGATGGGGCGACGAACCAGGACAGGTGCGGTTGGCCGCCAGCCCTGAACCGGAGTAGGCGTTCTGAAGGATCTCGCGCAGGACTGCCTTCTGCGCATCCGAGACAAAGTTCGTCATCACACGTCGTCCCGGGGCCACTTCCCAAGCAGGCTGCAACGCCGAGGGGAGATCATCAAACAGCCAAAACAGCCTCGCCGTGTCCCACGACGTCATGTGATTGTGCGCGACCGATGCGGTTCGTGCGTCGTAGTTGTCGTTGGCGTTTCCCCAGCGGCCAGTGCGGGCGATGGTTCGATTCATCTGCATCGTGGACAGACCGAGCGAAGCCAGCAGCTCGTTGAGCAGACTGCGCGAGGGAGGCGCGGTGGGAAAGCCCTTGTCGTCGACATCTGGACTCTGGACGATCTCTTGATGTGTGTGTAGGAAGCGAACCAGAGAAGCCGTTGCACAGTTGCCGCTCCACTGCAGCATCGTTTCTAGCGCCTGTCGAAGGGTCAAGGTCTGCGGATCTTTGGGACAGGCCGCCACAAGCTCTTGGGAGGGCAGAGGAATGGGCGTCTCCAGGCTCAGCGGCATGCCGTCTGTCGTCTGGCCGCGATCGAGCAGCTTCATCACATAGGTGGCCACCATCATCTTGAAGACGCTGGCGGGCCATGGCGACAGGAAGTCGATCTGATCGCCGCCTCCATCTGGCACCGAAGTGGACCCAAGCGCTTCCGCTGCGCTGAACGGAGCATCCCAAGACTTCTCGGTTCCGGGTACGACGTGCGCCTGCGCCGCTGCGCCCTCCCCTTCCAAGATCCAGCGTCCGCCATTCCATCGCGCTTCATCCCACTTGCGAAACCGAATGTTGGTGATGTCGAGCGTCCGGGCGTCATGGCGGGCAACAAGTC
>CALMML010000448.1 GCA_937868485.1 uncultured Myxococcales bacterium
CGCCACTTGCCCGAGTACTCGCACCGCTGCCAGCTGAACATTCGCCACCACGACATCGCTTGGACCCGGAAGCGCCAGCTTGCGCAGGCTTGGCAGGATCGTCGTCAGCACCGCTTGAGGCAGCGAAGCCGGCAGCGAACCTTGCGCCACCGCGAAAGAAAGGGGACCCAGCCGCAGCGGAGCGGCTCGATGAATCGCCTGTTCATGCAGCAAGTCTTCCAGCGTGCGCAGCGCCAGATCTGGGGACTCTTGCAGCGCATCACGCACCGCCGCCGCCACTTCGCCAGGACTGTCCAGCCACGCAGGCTGCGCGCTCACTGGCTGCGGCTGACTGACCAAGTCTGACAACAGGCGCGCAACGTCCAGACCATCCAGACCACGTCGCTCGCTCGGCAGAAGCTCGGGCGACATCGGCTGTGGCTGCGTCGTCAGCCGTCCGAGCGCACTCACCGCTGCGGCCCGCACACCACTGCTCTTGCCAAACACCGCCCGCACAAGCGGATCCACTGCCCGCACATCTTGCAGCCGTCCCAGCGCCCACGCTGCGTGTCGCTCGACTTCATCATTGCCCAGCCGCAACAGCTCGATGAGCTGCGGAACCAGCGTCTTGTCGTGCGATCGACCGAGCGCCTGCACCACCGCCACCGTAAACAGCTCATCCGATTCATCGCTGCGCAGCCGCCGCTTTTCCAGCGTACTCACAAACAGCCCGCGCACTTTCGGACTCAGCGGCTGATGTTGCAGCTCACTTGCGCGACCCAACGTCAGCGCCACCAGCGCCCGTCCCGCAGGCGCCGAATCGGTCAGTCCCGCTTCCAGCTGTCCGAGCTTTTCGCGATCCAGCTTGTCGGCCAGCAGAAACAGCCCGTAATACGCAGCCAGTCGGAGCTGTTTTTCCCGACTCTTGCTCAGCCGCAGCAGACCCGGAATGCTCTGCGGATCCGCCAGCTTGGCCACCGCGAGCAGCGCATCGACCCGCAGATCCATGTCCACGCTTGGACGCACGCTTCCGCCCGTCAGGTTCGCCGCCCCGAGCACCGTCCGCGACTCTTGTCCCGGCAGCGGCAGCCCGGTCATCGCCAGGTTCAGAAGCGACGGCACCGCACTGCCATTGCGCAGCTCTCCAAGCAGCGCCACCGCCGTTCGCTGCTCTTGCGCATCGCCTTCGGTCAGGCTCTCGGTCAGCGGCTTGAGCCCACCTTGCCCGAGCCGAATCAGCTCGGCCTGCGCCGCCGCATCGCCACTTCGCGACAGCGCCGCCAGCGGAGCCGCATAGCGCTCATACGCCATCAGCAGAAGCCGCCGATACACCGGCTTGGGCACCACCGAATACGCCAGCGGAGACAGCTCTTTGAGCAGCTCTCCCAGCGAACCCAAAAACTCGTGCAGATCGATCGCTTTGCGTCCCGCTTCCAGCACCAGCTCTTCTTGCGGCGTACGACGCACCACATCGCGATACAGCACCGCCGCTTCGCTTAGCTCTCCGCGCTGCACATGCAGTCGCGCCAGCGCCATGTGCGCCCGAAACAGCCGAGGATCTCGCTCCATCGCCCGTTTGTACGCCGCCATCGCACGCGGAATCTCATCGCGACGCTCCAAGATCTCACCGAGCGCCAGCTCACCGCTCGCATCGACCACCGCTTGCTCGGCATAACGGATCGCATCGCCATCGCGATAGCTCTGCATCGACAGCTCCGCCAGCTGCGCATACAGCTCACGCTGACGATCCGGCAGCAGCGTCGCCGCTTGCTTGAGCACCGCAATCGCTTCTTCCAGCTTTCGTTGCGCCCGCAGCACCTGCGCGAGCGACAGCAGCACTTCCGCGAGCTGTGGACCATCGGGCAGACGCACCCGCAGCCGACTCAGCACTTGCTCCGCTTCACCTGGCTTGCCAAGCTGCTGCTCCACTTCCGCGACCAGCAGACCGAGCAGCAGCGTATCGAGCGAAAGCGTCTGATTCGACGGATTGAGCGCCGCCATCAGCCTTCGCTGCCACGTATACAGCGTCGCTTGCAGCCGCGTCTCCTTCGACAGCAGCGAACCCAGCCGCTTGCGCGCTTCGAGCTGAACCAGCCGCTCTGCCGGACCTTTCGCCGCAAAGTAGATCTGTTCCCACATCGCGACCGCGTCTCGATTGCGCGACAGCCGCTCGTACGCTTGCGCCAGTCCCCGCTTGAGCTGCAGGTTGTTTGGCTCTGCCGTCACCGCCTTTTGGTACAGGTCCAGCGCCTGCGGCATCATGCTGTGCTCTGCGTAAATGTCCGCGAGCCGCGCCTGACCCTGCGCCCGACTTCCGCCCATCGTGAGCAGCCGCTTCCAGATCTCTTCAGCCCGATCTTTTTTGCCGCGCGCCCAGTACAGCTCGCCCAGGTTCACGACGTAGCTCTCTTCACGCGGATCGAGCCGCACCAGCAGCTCCGACTCTTGCAGCGCCAGATCCGCTTCGCCCCAGCGTGAATACAGCTCGGCCAGCGCACTGTGCAGCGAGGGATCCGCCGAAAACCGTGCCGCCGCTCGCCGCAGCGTAGCCAGTGCCTTTGGCTTTTGCCCGACCTTCCACTGCCGATCCGCCAGCTCCAGATACCCGCGCGAGTCGCCCGGCGCTTGCACAATCAGCTGTTCATATTCGGTCAGCACCTCGGGCGTCACGCCACCGCGCTCCAGGATCGCAATCAGCCGCCGCCGCACCTCAATGTGATGAGGATCGCTGCGCAGCGCCCCGCGATACGCCGCAAGCGCCGCCTTGGTGTCGCCTCGCTCGTCGTACAGCCGACCGAGCAGCTCCCACTCGCCAAAGCCGCGCTGTCCCGCTGGATGCTCCGCTTCAAACTGCGCAAGGAACTGCGGCAGCTCGTCCCGCTTCCGGCACAGCGCAATCAAGTGCTCGCTGACATCGCGTCGCAGGTGATGTCCCGCTGGCAAGAGCTTCTGGCACTGACGATACGTTGCCATGGCTGCATTGTCATCGTGCAGCAGCTCTTGCAGCTCTCCGACCCGCAGCAGCGCCTGCGCCTTGCCTTCGCCACCCAGCTTCGCCGAAAGCGCGAGCCACTCCGCCAGCGCTTCGTTGTTCTTGCCACTCCGCGAAAGCAGCTCCGCCCGCTCTTGCCGCAGCCGCTGCGCGTCCGCACCTTGCGACGACTGAATCAGCAGCTGAAGCTTTTGCTCCGCTTCCAGCTGCTCACCGGCTTGCAGCGCCAGATCGACCTGCTTGCGGAGCACCAGCTTTCGCCGCGCATCGCTTGGCGTGAGCAGTCCCAGCGCCCGATCGAGCTGCTTGCGCGCCAACGCCACATCCGCCGGCGTCTTTTTCTGCGCCAGGTCCGCTTGCAGCAGCGCGATCTTCGCTTCGTCGATTCCGCCCCGCTGCACCGCTTGCTCCAGCAGCTTGCTCGCTTCATCGAGCTGGCCACGCTCTTTGGCAATCAGCGCCGTTAGGTAGACATCACTCGCCTGCCCCGACTTCTGCGCCACCGCCGCCTGTTCGGCTTGCAGCTTTTCCAGCGAGCTGTGCTTTCGATACAGCCCACACAGCCGCCGCAGCAGACCCGCGTCATCGGGACTGCGCCGCACCTGATCTTTTAGCTCCCCAATGAGTCGCGGATCGAACTCGGACCGCACCACCTGCCAGTCGTCCGCCAGCGCCTGCGTCGGGCTCACGGAACAGAGCAGCGAAAACACGAGCAGTCGCCGGGTCGTCAGAATGCCTCTCAGCGGCGATCGCGGAAACAGGGCCATGCGAAAGAGTGTAGCGCCAGCTTCTCGCCGCGAAACACAAACCCTTCGCGGGATTTGACGACACAGCCTCCCGAGCGATAGATTGACGCCAAGGAGTGGCTCCTCGTGGCTAAGCTTGTTGACCTGTTTGCGCTAGCGATTGTTGCGTTCCTACTGCTTCTGCCGCAGCCCACCGTGGTGTTTGCGCCCGCGTTTTCCGGTGACAAAAGTGACCTGGATCGGGTCGCGGCACTCGAAGACGCGCTGCATCGCAAGCCCGAAGAAGTGGATGTCGCGGTCGAGCTGGCCCGCGCCTATCTGCGCATCGAGCAGCCGACCTGGGCGATTGCGACGCTCAAGCCGTACCTGAGCAAAGACACCTATCCGGTGCATCAGGTGCTGGCGACCGCGTACGCGACGATCCTGCGCTTTGACCTGGGCCTGGCTGAAGCCGAAGCGGGGCTCAAAGCCTGCGAGCAGCCGACCTCGGGCTGCCCCGATATGACGCAGATTCGGCTGTCGTACCTGGCCAACCTGATGCGCGAAAATGCGCAAAAGGGCGTCGATGCCAGCACCGATCCCGTCACCGCCAAGCGCATGGTTCAAGCTGCACTGCGCGCCACCAAAGCCCAGCTTCCGGCGCCGCCTGCACCGGCCAAGCCCGCTGCCCCCGCCAAGCCGTAAGCCGCTCATGATCCGTCTTTCCCGCGTCCTGACTTCGCTGGCTCTACCGCTCGCGATCGGTCTTTCCCTCGGCTGTAACAAGCCACCACCGCCCGTAACCGCGACCGCGCAGAGCCAAGGTCAGCAGCCGAGCGTCGCGTTTTATCCGTCGTCCGGCAGTCCCTGGCTGGTCAAGGTCGAGCTGGCCAAAAACGACAGCGAGCGCAGCCGAGGCCTGATGTATCGCCGCGAGCTAGCCAAAGACTCCGGCATGCTGTTTCTGTTTGAAGCGCCCGAGATTCGCCGCTTCTGGATGCGCAACACCTACCTGCCGCTCGACATCATCTTTTTGAACGAGCGCAAGGTCGTGGTCGGCATTGAAGAAAACACCGTGCCGCTGGACGAAACCAGCCGAGGCCCCGATCAGCCCGCGCAGTACGTGGTCGAAGTCCTGGCTGGAGAAGCGCGCAAGCACGGTGTCCATGTCGGCTCGCGCGTGGAGTTTTTGCACGTGGAGGGAGCCCCGTAAATGACGCCCACCGTTGCTCTGCTTCTGTTGCCCGCGCTGCTCAGTCCGCAGGCGGCCACGCTCAAAGAGCCAGCCGCCGCACCACCCGCGAGCGCCGCGCCCAACCTGCCCCCGCCACCGGCTGTTCAAGCTCCAGCGGTTCAAGCTCCAGCGGTTCAAGCTCCGGCTGTTTCAGCTCCGGCTGTTCAAGCTCCGGCTGTTTCAGCTCCGGCTGTTTCAGCTCCGGCGGCTCCGGCCAAGCCCGCGTCCCCACCACCTGCTGCGCCGATCAGCTTGGATGCAGCGCTGGCGGGACTCAAAGGAACCGGCGCGCTCTCGGTGTCGTTTGAGCTTCACAGCGAAGGCAAGTCGCTCGGTGCGGTGCGCTGCGAGCTGTGGCCCGACAAAGCCCCGCAAGCCGTCGCAACCTTCATCGGCCTGTCACGCGGCCTCGTCAGCTGGAAAGATCCGCACGGCGGGGAGTGGAAAAAAAAGCCGCTCTACGAAGGGCTGATCCTCCATCGCGTGATCGCAGACTTTTTGATCCAAGGCGGCGATCCCAAGTGCGCGGGCGATACCCAGTGCATGTTCAGTCCCGGCTCGGGCGATCCCGGCTTTGCGATTCCCGATGAGCCACGGCCCGACCTGCGCTTTGATCAGCCTGGACTGCTCGCGCTGTCGAACAAGGGACCAAACACCGGCGGCTCTCAGTTCTTCATCACGCTGCGTCCCACACCTTGGCTGAGCGGCCACCACACCCTGTTCGGTCAGTGCGACAACCTGCCGCTGCTACAAAAAGTCAGCCAGGTGGAGACCTATCCGAACGACGCGCCGAAGACTCCGATCGTCATCCAAAAGCTCACCGTAAATCGCAAACCCAAGTAGGACATCGATGTCGGACCGCACGATCCACAAGACCCCAAGCCTGCGGCTGGGGATCCCAGGCTTTGTGTATGCAGACCTCTTTTCCCCGCACGGCCTCTGTCGGCTGCACAACCACTGGCTCTCGCGGCTAGCCCAGTCCGATCCGGCGCTCAAGACCCGCTACGACCGCTATCGCCAGGGCGAGTCGCTCAGCGAGCTGGCCCAGTCCACCCTGCTGATTGATCTGGCCGGGACCGTCTCGCAGGTGATCGAGGAGCTGTTTCCCGACATCGCCGACGCCCGCCGCGCGCAGCAGCACAAGACCCAGCACGATCTTTTGCTCTTTCGCTTCAAAGAAGAAGTCGTCAAGCGCCGGGCCAGCAAGCGCGTCGTTCCGCCGGAGCAGACCGAGGCCGCCATCGCCGCCGGGGAAGCGCTGTTTGCCCGCCACGGCCTGTCGTCCCATGTGTCCGAGCGACAAGTGGCCGAGCTGGGCCTGGCACTCCTTTCTGCCGAGAGCGAAGCCAAAAAGGCCGCCAGCTCTCCGACCGATGAAGCCCTGCGCGCCGCCACCGAAGAGCTTGATCGCCTGCTCGACTGGCTCGTTGCCAAGCGAAAGGATCTGCTTTCCGCAGGCTTTCTGTCGTGGCGACTGCCGCATCCGCTCGACTATCAGCAGCTTGTCCCGCTGCGCCGCAGCAATCCCAGCCTGCCCGAAGAGATCGCCGGAGAGCCGCATCATCAGCGCGCCCGCGATGGCTTTGCCCTGACCGATCTGCGCAAGTCCTCGATCGAGATCCTCGCCGAGGTGGACTACTGCCTGTACTGCCACGAGCGCGGCAAAGACTCGTGCAGCAAGG
This sequence comes from uncultured Myxococcales bacterium, assembly GCA_937868485.1. GTDB lineage: Bacteria > Myxococcota_A > Polyangia > Palsa-1104 > JAEUJZ01 > JAEUKA01. Next base: position 6,613 of record CALMML010000448.1, read on the forward strand.
GCTTTCGCGACAAGACCGGCGGCTACAAGGCCAATCCGCTCGGCGCACCGCTCACCGGCTGCCCGCTCGATGAAAAGATCTCGGAAGCGCACACCCTGCGGCGGCGCGGCGACTCGCTTGGGGCGCTGGCGCTCGTGACGCTCGACAACCCGATGTGCGCGGGCACCGGCCACCGCATCTGCAACGACTGCATGAAGTCGTGCATCTTCCAAAAGCAAGAGCCGGTCAACATCCCCGAGATCGAGACCTCGGTGCTGACCGATGTGCTGGCGCTGCCCTGGGGCGTCGAGATCTACGGCCTGCTCCAGCGCTGGAACCCGCTCAACCGGCACCGTCCGTATCCCCTGCCCTACACCGGTAAAAATGTGCTGCTCGTGGGACTCGGTCCGGCGGGCTACACGCTGTGCCACTACCTGACCCGCGAAGGACTCGGCGTCATCGCCATCGACGGCCTGAAGCTAGAGCCGCTGCCCCTGGCGCTCACCGGCGACCTCTGCCAAGGGATTGCCCCCGAGCCCATCTACGACGTTGAGCGCCTCAAAGCGCCGCTCGATGAGCGCGTGCTAACCGGCTTTGGCGGCGTGTCCGAGTACGGCATCACCGTCCGCTGGGACAAAAACTTCCTCCAGCTCCTCTATCTCCAGCTCAGTCGGCAGCCGCTCCTGCGGATGTTTGGCGGCGTGCGCTTTGGCGGAACGCTGACGCTTGAAGATGCCTGGCAGCTTGGCTTTCATCACGTTGCGATTGCGACCGGGGCCGGCAAGCCCACGCTGGTCGATATGGAAGGCAGCCTGGGACGCGGCATCCGTCAAGCGAGCGACTTTCTGATGGGCCTTCAGCTCACCGGCGCGTTCAAGCGCGACTCGCTGGCCAACTTGCAGGTCCGACTGCCCGCGCTGGTGATTGGCGGCGGACTCACGGCCATCGACACCGCCACCGAGCTGCTCGCCTACTACATCGTCCAGGTCGAAAAGACGCTGGAGCGCTGGGAAGCCCTGTGCGCCGAGTCGCCGCAGGCCGAGCAGACCTTGTGGACCCGCTTCGATCGCGAAGAGCGCCAGATCCTCGAAGAGCAGCTTGCCCACGGTCGACAGGTCCGCGCCGAGCGACAAGCCGCCGCTGCCCAGGATCGCGCCCCGTTTTTCACCCCGCTCATCGACCAGTGGGGCGGCGTCACCCTGGTCTATCGCAAGAGCCTCATCGACTCGCCCGCCTATCGCCTAAACCACGAGGAAGTCACTAAGAGCCTCGAAGAAGGCATCCGCTACGTCGAAAACATGTCGCCCAAGGCCGCGCTCGCCGATGAGTTTGGCGCGCTGCGGGCCGTGCAGTTCGAGCGCCAGCGCCAGACCGGCGACAAGTACGCAGGCACCGGCGAGCTTGTCGAGCTGCCCGCCAAGACCCTGTGCATCGCCGCCGGAACCAGCCCGAACACGATGTACGAAAAGGAACATCCCGGCACCGCGCTACTCGGCAAAGGCGGCTACTTTTCGCCGCACCGGGCCGACCTTTCGCAAGATGGCACGCTCACGCTCGTGCCCGATCCGAGCGGCTTTTTTACCTCGTATCAGCAAGACGGCCAGGTGGTGTCCTACTACGGCGACAACCATCCTCGCTATGCCGGGTCGGTGGTGCGCGCGATGGCCTCGGCCAAGCATGGCTACTCGCAGGTGACGGCCCTGTTTGCCGCCGCCCAAGTAAAGGCCCAGGCCGAGCTAGACAGCCACCCCACCCCAAGCCCGGCCCAGCGTGCCGCCGATGCCGCCTGGCTGACGCTGCGACAGAAGATGCAGCACGAGCTATGCGCCGAGGTGATCTCGGTGACGCGCCTGACGCCGACCATCGTCGATGTGAAGGTGCGGGCACCGCTTGCCGCGCGAAAGTTTCTGCCCGGTCAGTTCTATCGCCTGCAAAACCTCGAGTCGCGCGCCGAGGTCGTCGCAGGCACTCGCCTGACCCTCGAAGGGCTCGCGCTCACGGGGGCCAGCGCCGATCCCGTCACCGGCGAGCTGTCGCTCATCGTGCTGGAAATGGGCGGCTCGTCCAGCCTGTGCAGCCGCCTGCGCCCCGGTGAGCCCGTGATGGTGATGGGACCGACCGGCGCCCCCACCGAAATCCCCCACGGCGAGACGGTCTGCCTGGTCGGCGGCGGCCTGGGCAACGCGGTGCTGTTTTCGATCGCCAAGGCGCTCA
>CALMML010000449.1 GCA_937868485.1 uncultured Myxococcales bacterium
CCCACACAAATAACTTCTAGCCATCTTGTTGACCTCGGTAGTTCCCTCGAATGTACGGATAGACCGGCTCTAGCACCGCGTTCCCAAAGAAGCCCACCTGCCCACCGTGCGTGTGTCCCGACAGCTGAAGCGACACCTCTTTGCCCGCAACGTGACGAAACACATGCGGATGATGCGCGAGCAGGATCGTCGGCTCTCCCGTCCGCCGGTCCCGCAGCGCCTTTTCCAGCTGCGCCGGCACCAAGCCTTCATCCAGCCGGGGCACCTTCGCCGAGTGCGCAAACCCCACGCCCGACAGCCGCAGCCCGCCCACCAGCGTCGACTCTTCTTGTAGAAGCTGAATCTGCGCCTTGTCGTACGCTCGCTCGATCGACTGCGGATCAGCCAGGTACAGCTCGTGGTTGCCGACGCAGGCAATGTGCCCAAGCCGCGCCGGAACCTGCTTGATAAGCCGCAGCGTATCTAAGTGCAGCCGAGGCTCATCACACAAGTCCCCGGTCGGACACAGCAGATCCAGCTTCTCGTTCGCCAGAAGCTCCAGCCCCCGCTCCAGGTGACGAAGCTGCGTCTGAAACCGCGAGATATGAATGTCCGTCACATGCCCGATCCGAAAGCCCCACAGCTCTTTCGGCAGCCCAGGCACCGCAATTCGCACCCGCCGCAGCACGATCCGGCTCGACTCGTACAGCACGCCATAGCTCGCCCCGACAAGCGCCCCACCTGGCAGCGCCCACGGCAGCGCATGCAGCAGCGCGCGTCGCGTCACAACCGGGGCCAGCCTGCGAGCCACCGGCTCGGGCACAAGCGGCAGCTTCACCAGCGCCCCGCTCTCCGGTGGCGGCAGCTTTTCCAGCCGCTTCTTCGCCCACCGCCCCAGCAGCACCCACACAGGAGCCGTCACAAGCCCCGCCAGCATCGCCACCTGCATCACCGTTGAAGGCCCCAGCAGGTATTCATGCGCCGTCGTCACCCAGCGCGGCGGAGCCCCCGCCCATCGCCACAGCACGCGCGGAATCATCAGCAGCACCGTCGCCGCCGACAGCGCCCAAAGCACCCGCCACAGCTTCTTCGTCAGCCCCGGCAGCGCCCAGCGCAGAAGTGACAGCCACACCACAAACAGCACGCCCGCCACGACCGGAATCACGCCCATCCGAGGACGACTCGACATCCCCGACACCACAGGCCCAGCCGCCGCCGCCAGCATCACCGAAACCAGGATCATGACCAAAGACTATGCCGCAAGCGAGTCGCGGCGCAAAAGTGTTACCCTCCGCCCATGTTTGCCCGTCTGACGGTGCTTCTCTTCTGTACGTTCCTCCTGCTCTCGGGGCGTGAGCCGCCGTGGGCTGATGCAAACATTGCCTACCAGACCACCCAAGCCCTGGTCGATCGCGGCGAGCTTCACATCAACCTGTCCGCCCCTTCCTACTTTTTTGTCGAGCGCGCGGGCAAAAAGTACGGCTTTGCCACCCTCGGCACCGCCCTGGGCCAAGTCCCGAGCTACCTCACCTACAAAGCGCTGCGCAAGCTGCCCGGTCTGCCCCAGGCCCCGTGGTTTGCCTTTGCCTCCCACCTGTCGTCCGCCTTGGCCATGGCGCTCGCCCTGGCGATTGCGGCCCGCCGTGCCCAGCGACTCGGAGCCCCCGCCCCGCTCGCCGTCCTGCTCGCGCTGCTGACCGCGCTGTGCAGCATCTGCCTGGTCTACGCCCGCAGCCCCTACGGAGAAGCCCTTCAGACCCTGCTCCTTACCTGGTTTGCCGACCTCGTTCTCACCACCAGCGAGCAGCCGACCCGCAAGCGGCTCCTTGTCACCGGCCTGTGCGGCGGCCTGCTCCTCAACGCCAAGCTCGTCTATGCCCCCGTGCTGCTCATCGGCCTGGGCTGCTTTTGGATCGCCCAGCGCGCCCAGCGAGTCCCCCAGCGGCTCACCGCCATCTTGTGGGCCGCCCTCGGCGCCCTGCCCGGCCTTGTCCTTTTGTGCGGCCACAACTACCTAAAGACCGGCCACCCGCTGCGCACCGGCTATCAGTCCGGTCAGCTCGGACTCTTCGCGGGAGACTTCTTCACCGGCCTGTTTGGCCTGCTTCTATCCCCCGGCAGAGGGCTCGTCTTCTATGCGCCGCTCGTCCTGCTGGCCCTGTGCGGACTGCCCACCGCCTTGGCCGCCGCCCGCCGCACCACCACGCTCGTCCTGGCAATCGCCCTCAGCGTCACCGCCCTGTCCGCCAAGTATCCGGTCTGGCATGGCGGCTTCTGCTACGGCCCGCGCTATCTGGTGCCCATCGTGCCGCTGCTGCTCTTGCTCGCCATTCCCTGGCTCACCGACCTGTGGCACCGCGCCCCCCGCCGCTTGTTCCTCGCCGTCAGCCTTACCGGCTCGCTTGGCCTGTCCGTCAGCTTGCTTGGCTGCTCGCTCTACTGGGATCACTACTGCCGCGTCCTGGCCGCCGTCCAGCGTCAGGCCCTGTCCCCGCGCTTTTCCGAAGATCACCACCCGCTCGGCTACTTCGTCCCGCAGTTTTCCCCGATCGTCGGTCACGCCTGGCTGCTCACGCACGTCCTGCGCCACGACCCCGACCTGCTCCGCGATCCGCCCTGGCACAAGCTTTTGTCCGGCCCGCTCGACCTGCGCGACGAACAAGCCCGCCTTCGCCTCGACCTGTGGACGCGCGACTGGCTCTACGGACCGCAGCGTCGCTACGGCTTCGGCCTGCTTCTTCTTCTGTCGATGGGACTGGGACTGTCGGGGGTGGGACTCGTGCGCGGGCTCCGTGCAAAGAGCCCGCTCGAAGGCGTACGCCGATCAGCCGTAGACGGCCAGGCCGACGTTTAGGCGGTTCTGCGCCGCGATCTCGCAGGTCACGCGCAGCTCCGCCCACGCGAGCAGCAGCCGCTCAATGTCCTTCTGGCTCTTCTGCTCCCACTCACCGCGCCACTTCAGGTAGTCGTCTTCGGCGAAGTCGTCGCCCACCTTCGCGCTATAGAGCGCCCGGCAGAACTTCTCCAGCCGCTGACCCAGTCGGTTGGCGTCAAAGCTGCGCGTCAGCTCCAGCAGGCGATCGGGCTTGAGCAAAAACACCGCGCCATCGTACGGCTGACCGGGCTTGGCCCACGGAACCAGCGCGCCGATCTCGTCCGGGCCGATGTTTTCAAACAGCGGACCATAGCCACCCGGCGGCTTGGGGCACGGCAGCACTTCGATCATCGCATCGAGCACGCTCGGCAGCTCTTCCAGCTCCTCGGCGTCATCGGCGTCAATGATCGGCGTCGCGTCGCCAATGCTCAGGATCGCCAGCAGCTTGCTATCGAGAAACTTCACCGTATCGCCACCGGCAAACACGCCCGCGTGCGACAGCGCCAGCAGCTCAAACGTGTGGGTGTGCCACGCCGGATGATCCTTGGCTTGTCCCGGCGGCACCTGCTGCGGAGTCAGCGCCCGCACCGTCGGATCGCGCAGCTCGATAAGCGGCCCCAGCACGTCCTGCGGCGCGCCCCCGAGCACCTGCGCCAGCTGCGACCCCGGCACTTGGTTAAACGCCTGGTGGATCAGGTTGCCGTCAAAGGCGAAAAAGGCTGCGCGCGTCGTATCCGCTTCCGCATCCCCTGCAATGATCAAGTTTGACGGCGTATCGAAGCCCCGATCGTGGAACACAAACGATCCCAGGCCCGTCGGCGTTCCCGGCGGCACCATCAGCAGTCGCCCGCGCACCAGCGCCGCCGTCCGAGTCGCCGCTTGACCGAAGCCAATCCGCGTCCCGTCGTCCTCTGCGACCACGTCATCGATCGAGTGACCCACCAGCCGCGTCACTTCCGCATCAAACGCATCGCCCGGCTCGCCCGTGTAGCTCGCCACTTCGATGCCGTCTTCAAACGCGTGGAGCAGCGCCTGCTTGCCCTGGTGGTTTACGTGAACAAACATCGCCTTGCCGCCATTTTGCGACAGCGCCACCAAGATCGACGGCGACACCGCAGGCAGTCCGCTCTGTCCGTCCAGCACCTCAAGCTGCTGGATGTCCAGCTTCTCAAGCGGCGACAGTCGGACCCACGCCGTCGGCGGGACGTTCTGAGCAACCAAGTTCACGACGTTATCGGGGATCAGCCCACGCGGAGGCGCAGGCATTAGGATTGCGGTCAGGTCTTGAGCCATGTGCTTGGTAGGTTATTCCCATCGTCCGCCCTTTGCCAAGCCGCTTCCATCACCGACCGGATCTGTCTGCCGCTTCACGCTGCGGGGCCCCCCTTCCCGACGATCTTTTTTTCGGCCCGGGGGCGGTCCGAA
>CALMML010000450.1 GCA_937868485.1 uncultured Myxococcales bacterium
TCTTTCGCGGGTGCGGTGGGCTGATTGGCCGCGCTGTCCTTTTTCGCCGCGGAATCCCCCGATGAATCGGACTTCTTTCCCTTGGCGCTCTTGGACGATGCAAACAGCTCCGACAGCGGTTGCAGCCACTCCGTTGGGATCAGCCAGTTGCGGGTCTCGATCAGCTCCACATCCAACCTGCTGGTGCCAAGCTTTGACGCCACGTCAGCAGGCTTGAGCTGTCGCTGGAGCCGCTGCTCGCGGATCCATTTTCCATTCATCCGCGACGACTTGTCCGACGGCATCTGCATCGCAGCTTTCGCCTCTGGCACCGTCAACAGCTTCAACTTGAGCAGAGAAGGAATCCACACAAGCGGCAGCCTGAGGTTGTTTCGCTCGACGGTGTTGATATCGGCAGGAGGCCCTCCGATTTGGCTTGCCACATCCGCAGTACGCACCCCTTTTTGCAGTCGACGCTCTCGCAGCCAATATCCGTGAAACGCTGCGCCTCCTGGCTCACTGCTCGTCGCACGCGGGGTCTCTGTATCTTGATTCTTGATGCCAACAGATGAGGTCATGCTCTTGTCCACTTCTTTCGATGGTTTGGTCACACGTAGGTTGGATGCGCTCGCCACGACAGCTGCTGCACCAGATTCGAGATTGCTGAGATCCGGGGAGGAAGCCGTGGGCGTGGAAATCGAAATCGCAGCGGTAGGTTCAGGCATCGCTGCTTCCATCGACAAGGTCGGCCCCACCTGACTGACAGCTGGCACCTGTTGCGGAATCCGAAACCCCAGCTCTGTCAGGGCCCCCAGCCACTCCGCAGGAACTTCCTGCGTGTGCCGCTCCACCATCACCAGCCGGTGTTCCGGGATTCCCAAGCGACCCGCGAGGGGCTTTCGTCCCATCGCAATCCGCTCACGCTCTCGACGGAACCACACCCCATCTAAGCGCTGCACTGCGACCGCACCGGACTCTGGACTGCTTGCTTTCGACATACGTTACCTCGAGGATCCCCCTCGCCGTGTGTCCGCGCCAAATGCCGTCGCGCTCACTGCTTGCGGGACGCTTGGTGCTTGGATTTTTGTTGCAATGGATACACAACGGCTGGGCATCTTGCGGGGCAAGGTAGCGCTGTCTGGTCATGGATGGAAAGCCCAAATCGCGATAATCGAGCAAGCGTTCCGGGCTGTCTATGACGAGGGTTTTGCGTAGCGCGATCCTGCCTCGGGACATTCGCAGTCCACCGGGCTTCGGAATCCGGGGAAGAAGTGTCGACGCTTGCGATTGCGCAGGATTCCAGACATTTTGCAGGCTTACACGACCCCTCGTGCTTGAACGAACGCGTAAGGGCTCTCTGTATATCGATCGCGGTGTAGCCATCGTGCTCTTCGATCGTCTGCAGGAATCGCTTGCCGTCGCTTTAGGCGTTGCGCTGTTGAGTGTAGGACGTCCGACGACCTCGAACTCCATTTCGGGGATCACTCGCCAGCACCTGTCTTCGATTTTTTCTTCGTCGCTACACTCGGACTTTGCGCCATACAGACGTCCTCGTCTCGTCGGAAGACGCTGCACTTGGTCTACTATGTAAACACCACCTACGAAGAGGAATGCTTATGAGTCTGCAAATCATTGAGGGAATTGGGAAGGGCATCATCAATCAGATCGTCCATCATCCAGCGTCCATTGTGGAGGGGATAAGCGAGGTCGCCACCCAAGGATGGAAGGAGGCACGCCGCATTGAAGTTCTCAGCGTCGTTGTCGGCCAAGGGATCATCGGAGCTGCCGGTGTGGTGACTTCCAGTTTCGTGACCTTCGCGAACGATGCAAAGGCACTCAGCCTGGCCGCCGAAGGCGAGATCGTAGCCCTCAGCAAGACCTCGGCCACCGAAATCGCAGCGTGGAGTCGTACGGCTCCCGGCACCGCCGCGCGATTCTCTACGGACGCATTTACCACGGTCGGTGAGGGACTGAAGCAAGGATGGGGCTGGCTCTCTCCTTTTCTTTCTGAAGCGCTCCCGTCGCTTGCTGCTCCATCGAGCATCGCGAGGGATGTCGCGATGATCCTGCTGCCGGGGGCGTTCCTGGCCTTTGAGGAAATGGCGCGTCAGGGGAACCTGACCATTGAAATCGGGCTCAAGGGTGCGGCCTCGGCCTTCAGCTCGGCCAGCGGACAGGTAGGCATCTACGTCGGCCCCAAGGCAGCTGGGCAGGATTCCCAGTGGGGCTTCTACACCGACTGGTCCATAAGCCCCCTTAGCATCAAGAGTCTGTTTAGCGGCGGCACCCCGAAGTTCACCCTCGAACTAGAGCTCACCATCCTGCACGGCAAGCCGTCGAGCCTGAGCGGTCTCCAAGTGGTCAAGCTCGGCGTAAAGGCCAAGCTCGGCACGTTCCTGGTTGAAGGTGCTGGGCTGATGCGCACGGGCTGGCCGCCAGTGCCGATCGGCGCGCGTTTGAGCGCTGGAGCGACGCTGGATCTCTTCAAGTCCAACACCGAAAAAAGCGACAAGCCACAGGCCCCAGCCAAGCCGCCGAAGTGGGAAGTCCGTCCCACTGGGTCGATCGGCGCGGCCCCGCTGGGGAACGGCGCATACGAGCTGCTGGCGAGTACCAAGGGAGCGCTCAGCGGCCTCATGTTGGCCAACACCGCGTATCTGCAACCGACCCGCCAAGAGAGAGCACGCGCAACTGGGCAGGTCGCCGCCCTCGTCGAAAAAATGTTCACGCCGCTGGCCTACTGCGAGCTTGTTGTCAAGAAGACGACGCAGTGGACAGAGACGTTTCGACTCTGCACGGATTCCGACGGCAACGCCTGGGCGAAGAGCGGCTCTGCGGTGCCGCATGCGCTCTTCCGATTGGTCAGCGGGCTTGCCGATCCGACCAAGTTTTCCATCGAATCCGTGGAGGATCCGCCGCGCTATCTCTATGAACACCCGACGCAGGGCGTTCGATTTGCTCCGTACTCGGTCGACAATCGATTCAGGGAAGCGGCGACGTTCGACTTGGACGCCTATGGGCCAGACGGCTCCCAGTCTCTTCGCATCAGCACCATGTACGGAAGCAAGCGGTACCTGCAGATGGACGAGACCATGATGCTGCTTCCGACGGTGGGTTTCCTCGCCCTCGCGGCCTCGCCGGATCGCGCGGCCTGGTCTATCGAAGCCCGTCCAGTGCCCGTGGAACAGGGCTCGACGCTGCTGCCGCTCCAGCTGCTGCGCCCCGGTGAGTACCGGCGCTCGCCGAACGGACGCTACTGCTTGACCCTACGAGCGGACGGAGCGCTGGGCGTCTTCCACGGTAGCTCGCCCAAGACCCTGAGAGACGAGGTGTGGACAGCGTCCGCCTGTGCTGGTTCGGTGTTCGCGCAGCTGGGTGCCGACGGCTACCTGCGGGTCTTCCAGGGCAGCGACCCCGATGACAACGGAGCGGCGCTGTGGTCCACGGGGCTGCTCGGTCAGCCGGGGCAATGCTTCGCTGCGGTGACCAACACCGGAGCCCTGACCGTATTCCAAGGTACGCCGGACGAGCCAGGCGACCTCGTGTGGTCTTCCAGCCGAGGAGCACAGCCGTTTTCGTGGGCAAGCTCCCGCGTGGCGCTACGCGCGGCCAACGGAAAGTTCGTGGGCAGCAACATCCGCACCCCGAATCCATACATCCAGGATGAGCCCGGCCTTGGTGCAGTGTCCGATCGGGTTGGTGAGTGCGAGGCATTCACGCTCATCGAGCTGTCTACCGGACACGTCGCGCTGCGCTCGGGAAAGATGCAGACCATCGGCCTGCACCCTATCTTCCTCGATTCCCTTGTGATGAACGTCGGACTCCCGACCGAGCACCTGCTCACGATGTTCCGCAATGCAGATGGGACGGTCTCCTTTCAAACGCAGACCGGCAAGTTCATGGGAATCGTCGAAGCGGACGGATCCCTCGCGGCATCGGCATCGACCCGAACAGAGAGCACCAAGTTCCGTATCGTCACGCTGGCCAATGATCCAATCTCACACTCCGATCAGGTGTTTACGATCCAGGCCGCACACTCCGGCAAGCTGCTCGACATCGACGGCGGGAGCCACGCGCGCGGTCGCAGCGTCGTCACCAATACAGCGTCCGGGGCCGCCACGCAGCGCTGGCGCATCAGTCACCTCGGCGATGGGTATTTCCACATCATCAACGTTGCCTCCGAACAGTCACTCGACGTCGCCGGAAGCAGTACTGCTGATGCGGCGGACGTGCTCCAGTGGCCGGGGCATTCTGGCGACAACCAGATCTTCGCGTTCCAGCCTTGCGAGGACGGCTCTTACCTCCTCCTTGCCAAGCACTCTGGAAAGGTGCTGGACGTGACTGGGAGCGGACAAGCAGATGGAACCCGCGTCATCCAGTACACGCGAAACGATACGCCCAATCAGCGCTTCCGGCTGGCGCTCGCTTCGTCGGACGATCGGAACGTGGTGCCGCTGTCTGTCCTCGCCCATATCTCAAACGTCGGAGACCGGACCGAGTCGGCGCAGACCTGGGTGGGTGTGGCTGGAAACTCTATCCAGGCCATGCGGCTCAGCTTCCCCTCGAAAGAGCCGTGGCTCCAGGATCTCCGGCTCTGCTACATGGGTCACGTCCAGAACGCGGGCGACACCGGCTGGGTCGAAGATGGCCATCTTGTGGGAACACCCTCATCTGGTATGCGGCTCGAAGGCTTCGCCATCAAGCTCGAGACAAGCCCTACCGCATCACCCTTGGCTCGTCAGGTTCTTCAGGAGCTCGAGATCGGCTACCAGGCCCGGATCGTGGGCCAAGGGATGACCGACATCTGCCGCAATGGAGAGTTCTGTGGCACGCGCGGACAGAGCCTGGCTCTCGACGGAATACGTGTCTTCATCAATCGCCGCGTGGCGCCGAGCAGCGCGTCCGCCGAAGCGGTGAGTGGTCCTGCCGCAGCCTACGAGGGGCAGCTCATCGGATCAGACGCAGAGCCTGGCCTGTATCGCATTGAAAATGGCCGCAAGCGCTGGATCGTCAACCCAGAGACGTACTTCCGACTCGGCTATGCGTGGGGTCAGCATCGGCTCCTGTCCGCAGCGCTTTTCGAGCGCATCCCGCACGGCGCAAACCTCGTCTATCCCGGCGCGTGCGGCCATGAGGGTCAGCTCATCAAATCGGACACGAGGCCCAACGTCTACAAAGTCGAGGGCGGTCGCAAGCGCTGGATCGTCGACGAGGCCACCTTCCTCGGGCTTGGCTATGAGTGGAGCCAGATCCGCGTCCTGCCGCAGCAAGCGCTTGACCTCATCCCCTTCGGTGAGAACCTGACCCGCTGAGCCCATGCCCTTCCCTCTCACGAGGGGTCCGTAAAGAGCCGGAGGGATGCCCCTCGCACCAGCAATTGGAACCGCCGTACCTACACCGCACCCTCGTCGCTCACGATAGGCGAAGGACGTTGAGGCCTCGTGAGTGGCCGGTGCCGACGTGACGTAGAGCCGCCGCCGCTTCGCTCATCGGCCACGTACGTTCGACGACCGGCTTTACGCGGTTGGCCTCAATGAGCTCGCGCATCACCACGAGGTCGTCCGCGTTGACGTTCTGGATGAACATCTTGAACTGCTTGCCACCGATGAGAAACGAGAGGAGGCCACCGATGATGCGCAGAAGAGGGCCCAGCCAGTCGCCGCCGCCCCCCGAGCACGGCACGTAGCGTCCCCCTCCTTTCAGCACCGCCTTGTAGTCGGAAAACCCTCGGTTTCCGACCATGTCCAACAGAATGTCGAAGCGCGCACCGCCCTCGACGAAGTCTTTCTTTTTGTAGTCGATGACCTCGTCGGCACCAAGCGAGCGCACCAAGTCCACGTTGTGCGTGCTGCATACTGCGGTGACATGGGCTCCAAGTGACTTGGCGAGCTGAACCGCCCACGTTCCGACGGCACCAGACGCACCGTAGACCAGCACGCGATCGCCAGCCTTGATGCCTCCCGAGTCACGCAGCCCTTGTAGTGCGGTCGTCCCCCAGGGCACAGCGGCTGCTTCTTCAAACGACAGGTTCTTCGGCTTGTGGGCGATGAGCGCGGCGGGCATCACGATATACTCGGCAAAGGCACCGTGCAGGGCCTGGCCGAAGATCTCGTCCCCGACCTGGAAGGTGCTGACCCCGGGGCCAACTGCTTCGATGCGACCCGACAGCGCCGCGCCTGGCACCTGATTTTTCGGACGAGGAAAGCCGCCAAACGGACTCAGTCGCACCAGATAGGGCTTGCCGGTGATGATGTGATGATCACCGATGCTGACGCCCGCAGCAACGACACGGATGAGCACTTCCCCTGCGCCTGGCGTCGGCTTTCGGACCTCTCCCACCGTCAAGACGTCAGGCTCGCCATACTCACGGTGAACGACTGCCTTCATCATCGCGAGGGTCGTTCCTGGGACGTTGGCGGTCGAGTTGTCGATGGCTTGCATGCGGGGACTCCTTCGGGGGGTTCAGCTTTGTACTTACGCTGTAAGTTAACAACCTGTTGCCTGTCTGTCAACTCAGACTTACGCTGTAAACTACAACCCCCAACGAAAGAGCGAAGTTGCATGGCCGCGAAAGTGAAAAAGCGCCCGCCCTTGAGCACCGACAAAGTGCTGAGGACCGCGCTGCGCATGGCGGATAAAAAGGGAATTGAGGCCCTGTCGATGCGCAACCTGGGGCAAGCGCTGAAGGTTGAAGCGATGTCGATCTACAACCATGTCTCGGGAAAAGAGCAGCTGCTCGACGGACTGGTGGAGCTGGTGGTGGCCGAGCTTGAGCCGCCCACAGTCGGGGCCGAGTGGCGCGGTGCGATGCGTGCGCGCGCGATCACCGCCCACCGGGTGCTGATGCAACACCCCTGGGCGACGATGCTGCTGGTCTCTCGCATCAATGTCGGGCCCAACATGCTGCGCTACATCGACCGCACCGTGGGCTGCCTGCGCGAGGCTGGCTTCTCATGGGCGATGGCGGATCATGCCTGGAATACGCTCGACGCCTTCACCTATGGCTTCACGCTGCAGCGGCTCAACTTCCCGCTGGAACCCCAGCAGTACGCGCCAGCGGCGCAGCAGTTCCTACCACTGATTCCCGTCGAGCAGTATCCCTACATGAACGGCCTGTCGCAGGAGGTCATCGCGGGTCGCCATGATGGCTTGCAGAGCCTGGAGCTAGGACTGGAGATCCTGCTCCATGGGCTCGATCTGCTACGCGACCGAGGCGCAGCCCGCTGACCGAGTATCACTTGATCGCATCTTGTGCGAGCCCTCGTCTTCGAATCCCTCATGGCCTACGATCCAACGAGGGAAGCAACCAGTCCGCTTGTCCGAGGGAAGGTCCGCTCAGCGGGAAGGCACAGGAGCCAGCATCTGGCGCATGAAATCGCGGAGTAGCTCTCGCAGCCAGCGGTGACCGGGCTCGTGATGCATCAGAC
>CALMML010000451.1 GCA_937868485.1 uncultured Myxococcales bacterium
AGCGGATGTCAGAAGTGGTCAGCGAGCCAGTCTGGAAGGGTCCATCGGATGTCAGAAGTGGTGGGCGAGCCAGTCTGGAAGGGTCGAGCGGATGTCAGAAGTGGTCAGCGAGCCAGTCTGGAAGGGTCGAGCGGCTGCGTGGCCTGGATGCGTGCGGCTCGGGCGGGGTAAAGACCCTGCTCGATCGGGGTCGGGTCGGCCTTGGCGATGGGTTCGTGGTAGCTTCAGCGCAAGAGGAGCGGGATGAGCCGAGCGCACAGCGAGCATGGCCACGGCCAAGACGGACACTGCCATGGCCATGGATCAGAGCACGAGCATGGCCACGGCCACGATCATCGGCCCAGCCGCTCGGTGGCCGCGCAGAACAAGGGACGCTTGGCCGTGGTGCTGGCGCTGACCACCAGCTTCATGGTGGCAGAGGTCGTCGCCGGCCTGTGGACAGGTAGCCTGGCCCTGTTGGCAGATGCCGGACACATGCTGACCGACTCAGCTGGGGTTGGGCTGGCCCTGCTTGCGGTGTGGTTTGGCGAGCGACCGCCCACGCCGCAGCGAACGTTCGGGTTTCATCGGGCCGAGATCTTGGCGGCGCTGGCCAACTCGGTCGTGCTGCTGGTCCTGTCGGGCTTTGTGCTGGTCGAGGCCTATCACCGCTTTCGCTCGCCGCCGCTTGTCCACAGCGGTCCGATGCTGCTGGTGGCGGCGCTGGGGCTGTTGGTGAACATGGCGGGGCTGCTGGTGCTGCGCGCCGGGTCGAGCGAGAGCCTGAACCTTCGCGGCGCGTACTATGAGCTTTTATCGGATGCGCTCAGCTCGGTGGGGGTGATCGTGGCGGCGCTTGTGATGTGGAAAACCGGCTGGTACTACGCCGACCCGCTCATCTCGGCAGCGATCGGGCTGTTCATCGTGCCCAGGACGTGGCGACTGCTCAAAGAAGCCGTACACATCCTGTTAGAAGGCGTGCCTCCGGGCATCGATCTGGAGGTCGTGCGCTCTACGCTCAGCCAGGTGCCGGGCGTGCTGACCGTTCATGATCTGCATGTCTGGGCGCTGACCTCTGGGATGAACGCAGCCAGCCTGCATGCGGTCCTGGCGGACGGGGCCGACTTCGATACCGTGGGGCGCGCGCTGCGGGCTGCGGCCAAGGCATCGTTTGATATTGAGCACATCACCGTGCAGATCGAGCGGGCGGGCTGCGCTCCCCATGAGACGCATCGCTAGCCGGGACCGCCGGGGCTAGTGACCTGTTGGCAGGCTGAGCCGAAAGCAGGTCTCGGGCGGACCGGGCGCGATGACTTCGACGCGGCCTCCGTGCTGCTCGGCGACTGCGGCGACGATGGCCAGTCCCAGCCCAGAGCCTCCGTTGTCGCGTCGGGTGGTGACAAAGCGCTGGAACAGCCGACTGCGGACATCGGGGGCAATGCCCGCGCCTGGGTTGCGGACTTCGAGCTGGACACAGGCCAGGTCCGGGTCGCTGCGTAGGGCGATGGTGACGTGGGCAGGCTGTCCGGTGGGGCTGTCTGCAAAGGCAATGGCGTTGTCGATCAGGTTGTCGATGGCGCGGCGCAGCCAGGGCTCATCACCGGGGACGGTCAGCTCGCTGGGTAGCTCGCTGCGCAGGTGGACCCGGCGCAGGGTGGCTTGGGCGGTGTGGGCTTCCAGTGACTTGTGCAGCAGCGCGGCCAGATCGACCGGCTCGCGGGCGATGCCTCGGGCTTGCAGCCTCGTCAGCATCAGCAGGTTGTTGAGGATGCCTTGTAGTCGCTGCGCGGCTTCTGCGATGCGGGCGACAAAGCGCCGGGCGGTCTCGGGCTCATCGAGCGCGCCATCGGCCAAGACCTCTGCCGCTGCGCGAATCCCCGCCACCGGGTTCTTCAGCTCATGCGACAGGTCCGCCGCCAGCTTTTCCGCCAGGTGCCGCCCCTCTAGCTCACGGCGCATCGACTCGACGGCATGGGTCAAGGTGCGGACCTCACGACCAAACGGCGGCGGCAGCACGGCTTGGCGCTCTCCTTGCGCGATGCGTGAGGCCGCTTGGGTAAGCCGCTCGATCGGCGTCGCAATCGTTCGTCCAATCAGCGCGGCGGCACTGGCCGTTCCCAGCACCAGCAGCAGCGTCAGCAGGGCCGCCCGTGAGGCCACTTCCCGCAGGATCTGGCGAAAGCCCAGGCTCTCCCGCGCGACACGCACCGCCCCGAGCACCTCACCGCTGGGACTGCGCAGCAGCGCTTGCTCGATGGGGCGCTGCGGAAGCTCAGGGCCGCTCGCCAGGACAAGCTGTCCTTTGGCATCCACCAGCTCCATGCGCAGGCCGCCCTGGCTGACTTCGGCCAGCTTGTGCAGCGCCGGGACTTGCGCCAGCGCGTGCGGACTTTGACCGGACAGCGCGACCACCGATGCCAAGATGGCCGCTTCTTCGCGAGAGACTTCCGCCAGCAGCCGTGCGGCGCGTAGCTCCAGTCGCTGCACCGCCATCAGCCCCAGCATGGCCGCGAACACGCCCGACACGGTCGCCATGGCCATAAACACCTGCATGCGGATGGACAGGCCGCGTCGGACCGATCGCAAAAGCCGCCACAGCAGAAACGCCGCAAACAGCGACAGCAGCAGCGACGCAAGAAGTGGCACAGAGACGTCCATGACCGGCACGCTACACCAAATCGCGGCTGTGATAGCGTGGCGGCCAATGAAGACACTACAGGTGATGCTGTTTGGCGTGCTGGGCGCGCTTCCGGTCTTGGCGTTGGCGGACAAAGCACCGCCGCCGCACGGTCACGGTCATGAGGGACACGGTGGACCCGGTGGGGACAAGCCGATGGTTCATCGCTTTGAAGACCCCAAGCACTGGGCCAAGGTGTTTGAGGGACCGGCGCGCGATGCCTGGCAAAAGCCCAAAGAGCTGGTGAAGCGCCTGGAGCTTACGCCGGGCATGACGGTGGCGGATGTCGGGGCAGGAACCGGCTATCTGATGCCGCACCTGGCGCAAGCGGTGGGCGACAAGGGCAAGGTCATCGCGGTCGACATCGAGCCTCAGATGGTGACGCACCTGACCGAGCGAGCCAAGACCGCCAAGCTGGCCCAGGTAAGCGCGCAGCTTGGGGATCCGTCAGACCCCAAGCTGGCAGCGGCAAGCGTCGACAAGATTGTGATGCTGGATACCTGGCACCACGTTCCATCGCGGATTGCGTACGCTCAGAAGCTGTTTGCGGCGCTGCGCGCGGGTGGGGCGCTGTACATCGTTGACTTCACCAAGGAATCGCCCGAAGGTCCGCCGGCCAAGCACCGACTGCTACCGGAGCAGATCGCGCTGGACCTGCAAGCGGCGGGCTTTGCGACCGAGGTGATCCCCGAAGAGCTGCCCAACCAGTACATCGTGCGTGGCAAAAAGCCCTGAGCGGGTCGGGGGTTGATGCGCAGGGGCTCGCTGCGCGGTTTCTTTCGCTGGGGTCGTCGTGGTACACCCTGCCCGTGAGCTTGTTTGAGCCTTCGCTGACTCTCTGCATTCCCGCCTTCAATGAAGAAGACAACCTGAAGGTGGTCTTGCCCGAGGCGATTCGTTACGTCGCCGCAAGCTGCGTCAACTGTCAGATCTTGCTTGTGAACGATGGCTCAAGCGACGGCACCGGGCCGCTCTGCGACGCACTGGCCGCGCAGCACCCCGAGCGGCTGCGCGTGCTGCATCATCCCCACAATCAGGGGCTGACGGCGGCGCTGCGCAGTGGCTTCTTTGGTGCGCACAGTGAGCTGGTTACCTGGATTCCCGCCGACGGTCAGATTGCGCTGACCGAGCTAGACAAGATGCTGCACGCCTATCGCGGCGAAGATCTGCTGCTGACCTCGTATCGGCACCGTCCCGATGGGCTGTGGCGGGCGACGATGTCTAAGACGGTACGGTTGCTGATTCGGGCGGCCACCGGGTTTGCCGATCGGCTAGAGGGTCCGTACCTGTTTCGTCGCGCGCTCATCGATGAGCTGAACCTGGTCTGCAACCGCTCGGCGGGGTCGATCGGCCTGGAGATCGCGGCCAAGGCTCGCTCGCTGGGCAAGCGGATTGGCTCCACCGAGATTGAGTGCCTTCCCCGGCTGTCGGGACGGTCCAAGGTCGCGGATCTGCGCAACATCGTCAGCTACATGGGCGAGATCTGGCTGATTCGGCAGTCGCAAAAAGAGCTGCTGGCGACCCGTCGGGCGATGTAGTCCCGGGCGGAGCCGCCTATGGGCGGGGCGGGCTACTCCCTGCGGCGCGTCGGGGGACGGAGCAGACCGTTGGCGATGACCGTGGCGGTGATGAGCAGCACGCTCCACACGCTGCGTAGGCGCTGTAGCATGCGCAGCGGCGTATCACATTACTTGGCCCACTCCGAGTGGAACGTGCCCGGCTTGTCGGTTCGCTGGTAGGTGTGGGCCCCAAACAGGTCGCGCTGGGACTGAATCAGGTTGGCGGGCAGGCGGCTCTGGCGGATGGTGTCGTAGTAGGACAGCGCGCCGGACATCGCCAAGGTGGGGACGCCATGCGCTGCGGCCAGGCCAATCACGCGTCGCCAGGGCGCCTGACGCTGGGCCAGCTCCTGGGCAAAGCTTGGGTCGCACAGCAGGTTGCGAAGCTGGCTGTCGCGGTCAAACGCTGCCTTGATCCGCGATAGAAACTGCGCCCGGATGATGCAGCCGCCGCGCCAGATGGCCGCGATGTCACCGAGTGGCAAGTTCCAGCCGCGTGTCTGTGACGCCACCGAAAGCAGCTGAAGTCCTTGCGCATACGAGCAGGCCTTGCTGGCGTACAGGGCGGCACGGACATCGTCGACAAGCTGCTGACGCTGCGCCGGATCAAGCGGGGCGGTCTGCGGGCCTTGCAAGATGGTGCTCTGGGCCACTCGATCGGCTTTCTGCGAAGACAAGATGCGGGCATCGACTGCGCTGGCAATGACGGGAATGGGGACGCCCAGCTCGAGCGCGTCTTGCACGGTCCACTTGCCGGTGCCCTTCATCCCCGAGGCATCGAGCACCTTGTCGAGCAGCTCGCCGGGGCCTTCGGGGTCGGGGGTGCGGAAGATGCGCGCGGTGATCTCGATGAGGAAGGACTGTAGCTCGCCGAGGTTCCAGGTCGAAAAGACCTCGGCCAGCTCGGCGTTGGACAGGCCACCGACGCGGCGCAACACATCGTAGCTTTCGGCGATGAGCTGCATGTCGCCGTACTCGATGCCGTTGTGGACCATCTTGACGTAGTGACCTGCGCCACCGGGACCGATGTAGGTGACGCACGGTCCGCCGTCTTGGCCTTCGACCTGGGCGGCGATGCGGGTCAGCACGGGGGCAAGCGACTCGTAAGCGGCTCGGGGCCCACCTGGCATCAGCGACGGACCATTTCGCGCACCTTCTTCACCACCGGACACACCCATGCCCAGGTAGTGGATGCCCGACGATTCCAGGGCGCGGGCGCGGCGCTCGGTGTGGGTGAAGTGCTCGTTGCCTCCATCGACAATCATGTCGCCTGGCTCAAGCAGGGGGCGCAGCCGATCGATCGTGTCATCGACGGGCTGACCGGCCTTGACCATCAGCAGGATGCGGCGCGGCCTGCGCAGTGAGCAAACCAAGTCCTCTGCGGTGCGGGCTCCTTTGGTGCGTACAAAGCCCTCGCGACTGGCGCGCTGTAGGAAGGCGTCGATGCGGTCGCTCGTGCGGTTGTGGACCGCGACCGAGAAGCCCTTTTCCAGCATGTTGAGGGCGAGGTTTTCCCCCATCACCGCCAGCCCCACCAGTCCGACGTCGTACTGCGTCTCGCTCATCCGCATCGTCTCCTTGTGCCGTTTGGCTTGCCGCAACGATATCACGCGGGGATAGGGGACTGGCGGACCGAGCACTTCGCCGCAGACTGCCTCGGTGGGCCTAGACATAGGGGCCGATCGGTCCCGCTTGTGTCAAAACGTGGTACGATCACACCACGATGAAAGATATCCGCGAGGAGATCGAGCGACTTACGGCGCTGCTTTCATTCCGGGTCGAGCACCTGGCCAAGCGCGAAAATCGTCCGATCCACTTTTCCAGCTATGCCGTGGCGGTGCGGCCCGGGCGGCTGGTTCAGCTGTTTTCGACGCTACTGCACCTTCCCCGAGGCTACGCCGCGACGTTTATGCCGCGCTCGCAGCCCGAGTCCGATGGAACGTGGCGAATCGACATTCGACGCAACGACGGTGTCACCCGCGAGAGCTGGTTTGACGGCATCGTGGTGGGGTCCGACGGCAATGAGGTGACGCTTCTATACAAAGGTCGCCCGCTGCAGATGGAAGACCTGGAGCGAATCGTCAGCGATCTGACCAAGCCGGGACTATCGGGCATGGCGCTCGACATCAATCGCCTGTACCGGATGTTCTTCGGACGGATGGATCAGTCGGTGATGGAGAGCCTGGACTCGATCCGCGATGTCGACTTGCTGGACGATGTCTACTCAGCGCTGGTGGCGGGCAAGAGTCAGCGGGTCATTGATGGGCTGATTCGTCAGACGCTGGAGACGGCACCGCTGGCCAGTGCCGCTTCTCCTCCGCCAGTGACCAAGGATGGCTCCGATGCGTCTGCCGTCGAGCCCCCGGCTGCCACCGCACCGAGCGCCAGTGCCGACGTGCCAGCCTAATCCTTACTGGATGACGGGGACGCAGTAGCCGTCCATGCAGCGCTCGCCCATGCCGCAGCCGGTCATGTCGATGACGCTGCACGGGGCGCGATCGACCTGCTCGACCCACTGCGGGATGTGGTTGCCCGTGCCCAGCTCTTGGAAGGGCAGTCGGATCGGCGGATAGCCGGAGTCTTGGCCCTTTTCGAGAGCGCCAATCTCGACCGGAACCATCCAGATCTGGGCGTTGGCCCCGCCGCGTACGCCGTACGGCCTGCGCGAAGAAAACGACAGCCACAGGATGCTCTTGCCTTTGAAGCGGTGGACAAACGGGCTCCACTTCGGCCAGGAGTTTCCAGCGATGGCGTTGACCGACTGGAGATCAATTGGGGTGCCGCCGCCGACCGGAACGACCATCACGGTGGCATCTTTGGCGTCGTAGGAATCGCCCGCTGCGCGGTTGAACAGCACGAAGCGTCCGTCGGGTGAGATGGCTGGATAGTAGTTGTTTTCGCCAGCGGACTTCACGATCTCGGTCGGTGTGCCAAAGGTTCCATCGGCCTGGAAGGGCACCGTAAACAGGCTGGCCTTTTCGGTCGACAGGTTGGGACACAGCGGCGGCAGGCACAGGGTGGGGGCGCGCGCGAACACCACCGTCTTTCCATCCGGCGAGACGTCCGGCATCGTGGCGTTTGGCAGGCTTGGGTTTTTGCCCATCAGCATGCCGCTTGTGCCATCGCGTACGGTCAGGCCGCCATACTCTGTGGTGAGTAGGTACTTGCCATCGCTGGTGAAGGCTTGGAAGTTCGAGCCAGCGATGACGCCGGGGCCGACCTCGAACAGCTTGTTGCGGGTGCCGGTGTCGAGCGTGCGCATCATGGCCGGGCTGGGAATGTTCATGCCGACCGCGATGCGCTTGCCGTTGCGGCTCATGGTGTGGCAGCCGACGCAGACCGCCGCCGCACGGAGCGGTCCGTAGTAGGCTTCGGCTTTCTGTCCGCGCAGACCGAAGTCGTAGCGGGCAATGCCGCCGCTCGATGCCGCCCAGTAATACAGGCCGCCTTTCATGTCGTTTTCGGAAAAGGACAGCTCTTGCTTGGTGGAGATCCCTACGCCGCCCCCTTCTGGCGACGCGCCACGCATCGAGAGCTGCATCTTCTGACCGCGACCGCCCTGCATGATGCGCTTCATGGTCGCCTCATCGGGCAGAAACGCGCAGCCATCACCCGCTTTGTTGCAGGGCGTGTAGATCCGCAGATCCAGCGCATCGGAGACGAGGTTTATCTCAAACAGCGTGGCTTCTTGCGGACGCCACTGAAACTCCAGCTCGTTGATGTTGGGGGGAACCAGGGCTCCGGCGGGCGGATAGGCAATCTCTGGGGTGCGCTTGGCGTAGCCTGATCCACCAAACTTCGACGGTGCATCGGGCTGCGCGCCGGGCGCAATCACCACCACTTGTAGCCGCACGGTCAGCGTGGTCTGGCCTCGGTCTTCGCCTCGCTGGGCGCGGACGATGCTCTTGCCGCCTTGGCCGGGGTTGCCGTGGAAGGTGGATCCTTCAAAGTGGCCGAGTCGCTCATCGTCAATGGAGAGGTGAACTTGATCGGTGATGTCTTCGTTGCCGAGGAACACTTTGAAGCCGAGCTGGAACGGACTCTTGCCATCGTCGGAAAGGACCGGGTCCGCTGGCGCAATCGTGAGCAGTGCCCCTTCTTCCGAGGGATCTCCCGCGACGCGGCCATCACCGGCTCCCACCACGTCGCCACCGCCATCACGCAGGGCGCTACAACCACTGAGCAAGGCCAGTCCAAGCAGCCAAGGAGTCAGCACAGACCGTCGGACGCGAGCGATGTAGGGCATTGGGAAGTCTACCTCTCCACTTGTTTGGCGTAGGTCGCCGTTATAGCAAGGCGCGCGAAGGCGGCGCCGATTTTTCGCCTGGGCGCCTGGGCCTGTGCGGTCGTGTTACAAGGACGGCAGATGCTGACCTTGCACGTACAAAAGAGCGTTTCGAAGCAGGTGCCTGCGCCGCTGCGGCAGAAGCTGCGTCGTCAGGTGGATCGGGCGATGAAGGCTGCCGGAGTGGCAGACACGCAGGTGTCTCTGACGCTATCGGACAACGAAGAGCTACACGCGCTGAACCTGGAATATGCCGACGAAGATCATGCAACCGATGTGCTGTCGTTTGCGCAGCGCGAGGCAAGTCCGGGCTTTGTGGTGCCGCTGCCGCCGGGAATGGTCGAGCCGCTGGGGGACATCATCATCTCGGTAGAGATTGCGCAGCGTCAGGCGGATGCGCAGGGACACGACCTGCTGGCAGAGCTGTGTCACCTGTCGGTGCATGGGCTGTGTCACTTGCTCGGGATGGATCATCGCGATGCAGCGGAGGAGCGCTGGATGTTTGGCTATGAAGCACTGCTGCGGACGCAGGCGCGAGGGGAAGGAAAAGTCCTGCTCCAGCCGATGCCAGAAGGTCCGCAGTCAGCGGACAAGCCACAGCATGCGTCCTAGCGCGGTCAGCGCGGCTTTCAAAGACGGCGCGGCGAACAGAATCCAGCCGACACAGACAAAGTGAAACGTCCACAGCCAGCCAAGCAGTGCGAAGAGCTTCCCGTGATTCCCTTCCTTTGGTCCGCGCAGTCTGCGGGCAAGCTGCTCGATTCCTAAGCCGGCACCGTGCCACAGTCCCCACACCACAAAGTGACCGGCGGCGCCGTGCCACAGTCCGCACAGCGCCATCACAAACAGCAGGTTGACCATTGCACGCAGGGGGGGAACGTGGCTGCCACCCAGCGGAATGAACAGATAGTCGCGAATCCAGCTTGAGAGCGAGATGTGCCAGCGCCGCCAGAAGTCTTGCAGGCTGCGCGCGGCATAGGGACTGCGAAAGTTTTCAGGGATGCGGTAGCCGAGCAGCAGAGAGACTCCGATGGCGACATCGGAATAGCCGGAAAAGTCGGCGTAGATCTGCGCTGCGTAGGCATACATCGCGAGCCACAGACCGGGCGGCGTGACAAGCTCGGGGGCCTTGAGCCGCAGCGTGATGGTCGCCAAGGAGTCCGCGATGAGGACTTTCTTCATCAGCCCGATGAGAATCCGCCACAGTCCTTCGGCCAGCTCTTCTTTGCGGGCAGAGAGCGGCGCTTCCGAGGGGGAAAACTGCTGATAGCGCTTGATCGGACCGGCCAGCAGGGTTGGAAAGAACAGCGCGAACAAAAAGAAGTCAAAGAGTCGCTTGCCAAGCGCTGGCAGCGGATGCGGGCGCGTGATCTTGCCTTGGTAGATGTCGGTTAGGTAGTGGACAAACTCGAAGGTGAAAAACGAGATACCGAGCGGAATCTGGAGCGTGAGCAGGAGCGACTGTGCGTACTGACTGAGCTTCGTCGCGGTGTCCTTGGCGGGCCACAGTCCGGCCACGGTCTGAAGAAAGAACACCGAGTACTTGAACCCGCAGAGCACTGCGACACAGAGGAGGACGCCGCTTGCAAACAGGGCTGGGCTGCGGGTCTTGTGTAGGCGCTCTCCGATGAGGAAGACCAGCGATCCAAGCAGCACGATGAGCGCGGCATGCGGCAGCGATCCCCACGCATAAAACAGCAGCGAAAGGAGTGTGAGAAGGAGTCCTCGCAGTCGCAGCGGAGTGAGCGCAGAGAGCCCAACCGTGATGACCAAAAGGAGTCCGTATGTAGTGCTCAGCAGAGACATCGGGAGCCGTTCACGTTCCTTGGGAGCGGGCAGACAGAACGCGCAGGACATCTTCTGCAATCAGTGCAGAGAGTGCGGCATTTCCGTCGCGGGTGAAGTGATCGATGTCAAGGAAGTGCTCGCTGCGGAGTGCGGGCTGACGATCGTAGTCGGCGACATACAGACCGTGGGCAGCGGCCATGTGTTTGATCTGCTGCATCAGCGCGCGATAGCTGTCTGTCTGTCCAAGCGGTCCGATGAAGTGATGGTTGTGGGGATTGATCATCACGAATGCGGGCAGCTCGGGATGCGCGGCCAGAAAGGCAAACAGCGAGCGGGTGGCGATGAAGTTAAAGGCCTGCGGAGAGTCGGTCGGCACGTAGTCGTAGTGGGCGGTGAAGGACTCTCGCTTGTGATCACGCAGAAACCAGGGCCGGTTGCGAACCTCGGCATCTATCACCTGGGGCGCTGCGGGCTGGGGCGCGTGTCCGGGCAGGCGGCGCAGTGCGCGCGTCAGCTTTTCACGGAGCTGCGGACGCAGCGGACCTCCGACCAGGGCTTCCGCCAAGTGACGACGCTGCTGAAACAGATACAGGTGCGACAGTGCGCGCGAAAGGAAGGCATCTGAGTCACCCCACAGACCCTTTTGGGGACTGGGAACCGCGAGCTTGCGCAAGAGCAGAGGATCGTCGACCAGCGCATAGCTAAGACACGGATAGCTCATCGCATCGGAGGCAAAGCGCTTGGAAAAGAACAAGATGTTGCTGCTCACCACGACCACCAGATCGCGCAGTCCTTTGCGGTGAACAGAGAGTCGCTGGTGCAGAACGGTCAGCGCGGCTTGCTGATCGGCGGCGCGGGCGGCGGACATTGAGATCGAAAACACCCGCACCTTCTTGTTCGCGTAGGGCGAGGACGCAGTGGCGAGGCGCTGGCTGAGCACTTGCGGCAGCAGATCGACCAGCTTTTCACCGGGTCCGTTTTCGACCGAAGCGAGGACCGAGTCACCGACCAGCACGACATCGAGCGCGTCTATGTCCTGTTCGCGGGCTTGCTCTAGGCGCAGGAGCTCATCATCGGCAAAGCAGCCAAACGGATTGCGCACGTCGCGCTGGACACGCAGATCGGGCGGCAGCCAGGCCCGTAGCACGCACTCAAACAGCAGCAGAAACAGCAGTGCGAACCCAAACGGTCGAAGGCGGCGCATGGTGGCTCAGCGGGAAAAGTAGTCAGAGAGCTGATGATCGGGGGCGGGCTGGCCGATCTTACGGGCCACGCACCAGTAGGCCGCAGACAAGGTGTACAGCTTGGTTGCCAGCAGCTTCTGAAGTCGGGCGTTCCACGGGGACAGCTGGTTGCCAAGGCGTGGCAGGTGACAGACGACACGCTGCGACGCAAAGCCGGACAGCCGGAGCAGCTTGTCGAGGTTGCGCAGCGAGAAGCTATACAGGTGACCTTCTCTGCCGCCGAAGTAGTCCATGCGGAGCCGCGAATACAGGCCGTCTTCAATCGGCAGCCCGATGATGAGCGTGCCTTCGGGCGGCAAGAGTCGATTGCACTCGCGCAGCATGGCGAGCGGTGCCGTCACATGTTCCAGCACATGACTGAGCAGCACGACCTCAAACGCGGCATCGGACACAGGCAGCGGAAGCTGGTTGAGATCGTGTTTTTGGACGGTCAGGCCGCGCGCACGACAGGCAGAGAGAGACTCCTCGCTGACATCGAGCCCGAGGCTTCCCGGTCCGGCGAACTGCAAGTAGTGACCTTGGTTGCAGCCGAGGTCACAGACTTTCTTGTCGCGTAGCTCATCGACCACCAGCGCAAACGAACCGCAGAGCGGAACCTGCGCAAGCTGGGCGCTTTGTACTTGCTGGGCGTGTGAATCAACCGACCGAGCCATCGACGGAGGATCTTGGGTGCTTGGCGTGGCGTCGGTCAATCCAAAACGATCGAGAAGTCCGTACCTTGGTTGGGTGGCGGCCAAATCGCTTGACTTCCTCGAGTAGATGAAGTCCGGTTGGCCAGGCAGTGTGTGGCCTGGCGTGTCAGGGACTGATGCGTCACAGCGTCACGATGTTGAAGTCAGAGGATGAACATGGGCGAGACGAAACAGATTGAGCAAGTTGTCATCATTGGCTCTGGACCGGCGGGACACACGGCGGCGATTTATGCAGCGCGCGCCAACCTGTCGCCGCTTCTGTTCGAAGGCTTTATGGCAGGTGGTGTAGCGGCGGGTGGGCAGCTCACCACGACCACTGAAGTGGAAAACTTCCCGGGCTTCCCGACGGGCATCATGGGACCGGAGCTGATGGAGCGGATGCGGGCTCAAGCGGAGCATCACGGCACACGCATCCAGACCGAGACGGTCGAGCGTGTCGATCTCAGCCAGCGACCGTTTCTGGTTCAGACCGATAGTCAGACGGTGTATGCGCAGACGCTGATCATCGCGACCGGAGCGACTGCGCGACGGATGTCGATTCCAGGCGAAGACAAGCTGTGGCAGCGTGGCATCAGTGCGTGTGCGGTGTGTGACGGGGCGCTGCCGCTGTTCCGCAACCAAGTGCTGGTGGTCGTCGGTGGTGGCGATACGGCGATCGAGGAAGCGACGCACCTGGCCAAGTTCGGCAGCAAGGTGGTGCTGATTCATCGTCGGGGTGAGCTGCGGGCGTCGAAAGCGATGCAGAAGCGGCTCCAGAGCAATCCGAAGATCGAAGTGCTGTGGCACTCGGTGGTGGAAGAGGCGCTTGGGCAAGGCTCGCTGTCGGCGATTCGGGTGCGCAACGTCCAGACGAGTGAGACGCAGGTCATCGACTGTCGCGGCCTGTTCTATGCGATAGGTCACGTCCCGAACACCTCGTTTTTGGCCGGTCAGCTGGAGCTGGATGAGACGGGCTACATCCTGACCAAGCCGGGCACGACCCAGACTTCGGTGGTGGGCGTGTTTGCGGCAGGCGACGTGCAGGACAAGCGCTGGCGGCAAGCGATTACGGCGGCGGGAACCGGCTGCATGTCGGCGCTCGAAGCGGAAGCCTTCCTGGCAGGACACTGATGAAGCTGCGGCGAGCCGTTCTGCTGACGTGGCTGGCGGTGACGCTGGGCCATGGATCGGCGCAAGCGGGTGGAATCTTCTTGGGGACGCATGGTGCGCGTCCGACGGCTCGCGGTGGTGCCTTTGTCGCGGGCGCTGATGACCTAAACGCGATCTATTACAACCCGGCGGGCGTGGTGCTAAGTCCCGGCGGGGCAGATGGCTACAGCGTCTTGTTCGACGTGGGCGTGATCCTGCAAGAGGTCGCCTACACCCGCAACGACGCGGGCATCGAGCGACCGACCGTGTACAGTGATGGCGGTGCGTTTTCGGGGGCTCCGCCGATCATCCCGCAGCTTGCGTTTGCGAAGTCGTGGAACAAGCCGTGGGGCCGCTTCGCGCTTGGACTCGGGCTGTGGATTCCGTACTCGGGGCTGGCGCGCTATCCCGAAGGTTCCTACGACACCGAGGAAGGGCGTCAGAAGGTGCCGGACACTGCGCCGCAGCGCTATCAGCTCATCGGCCTGCACGATGGCTCGATTTCGCGCTCGACGCTGATGGCGGTGATAAGTCCGGTGGCCAGCGTGTCGCTGCTGGATGACAAGCTCCAGCTTGGCGTCGGGCCGCAGCTGATGCTGTTCTACTTTCGGGCCAAGCTGATGCTCAATGGCTGCCCGCAGGTGATGTGTCCGCCGGAAAGCCCGGACTACGACGCGCTCGGAGCGATCCAAGCGGTGTCGCTGATGCCCTCGCTCAACCTGGGGGCGATGTATCGACCGATTGCGCCGCTGCGGCTTGGGCTGTCGTTTCAGCTGCCGATGCTGGTGCGCAGCTTGTATGGCCGGATCGATACGCGGCTGCCCGCGAGCGAGCTCTTTAACGAAGCGTCGGTGAGCGGTCAGGATGCCAAGCTGGCGATGAACCTGCCGCCGGTGCTGCGGGTTGGTGCGGAGCTGGCCCTGCTGCAAAACAGGCTGCGCATCGAGCTGGCCTATACCGCCGAGTTTTGGTCGGTGCTGGAGCGTGTGACCGTCGAATCGCAAGACGTGAAGCTGGTCAATGTCAAAGGCTTTGACACCTATCAGCTCGGGCCGGTGGCGATCGATCTGCGGATGCGTACCACGCACGCCGTCCACTTGGGCATCGAGGCCGAGGTCTGGAAGTACATCGGGGCGCGGCTCGGGGGCATGTTCGAAAGCGGAGCGGTTCCCGACGCGACGTTTTCGCTGTTTGCGCCAGACAGTTACAAAGGAATGATCGCGATCGGTGCGTTTGTGCCATCGGTCAAGCTGGGCTCGGCGCTGTGGCGCTTCGATCTGGGCTATGCGCGGATTCTCTCTCCTGATCGCGTGATCGCGCCGGAGGACAGTCAGCTGGCACCGCAGAACCCGATTCGACCCGATGTCGGCTTGGCACCAGGGCAGGGCGGCATCGGCGCGGGTCGCTATCAGGTCGGCTACAGCCTCGTTACGCTCGGTCTGTCCGTGTCTCGCTAGGACTTTTCCACAAAGTTGGGAACTTGCGCGCCGTTTGGCGGTCCGATCGCCTGATGGCAATGGACGATCCTGCGATCGCATTTTGGTGCGCAACCTAACGTATGGCCGCATCGGTGGCTGTGCGCGAGGGTGCGCCGCTGTGGGTCGCTGCCTGCACAGTCGGTGCAGCTAGGTTCTGGGCTTCTTCCGTCGCTGCGGATGCTTCGTGCGGTGGTTCGACCGAGTTAGCACGCAGGTCTTAAACGGCAAGAAAATTTTTTGGAACCTAGAAAACCAAAAGGTGTCCGAAACTGTGACTGGCTAACAGGATTGAACCAGGCAGGGAGGACCCAATGGCTGCCATCCCCATTACGATCGAGGTCTATCAGGGCGACGCCCTGGTGAAGACCGAAAAGCTCAACCAAGAAACGATCAAGATAGGCAAGATCTCGTCGGCAAACATCAACCTCGAAGATGAGTCGGTGAGCCGACTGCATGCGCAGGTCGAGGTGACGCCGGACAACCAAGTGACGATCGTCGACCTCAACTCGACGAAGGGCACGTTCGTCAACGGGGCGCGGCTGGGTGCCAACAAGCCTCAGAAGCTGTCGAGCGGCGACGAAGTCAAAGTCGGTGACGTTCGCCTGGTTGTGAAGTTCGAAGCGCCGGTGGTGGCTGCGCAGGCTCCTGCGGCTGCGGCTCCGCCTCCCCGTCCGGCAGGCCCACCGCTGCCTGGCATGCGTCCTCCCGCGCCGTTTGGAGCGCCTGCGGCTGCGGCTGCACCTGCTGCGCCTGCGGCGGCTGCACACGGTCACGGTGCCCCGGCTGGTGGCCTGTCGATTCCTCCGGCGTACGGTCCCAAGGCGTTTGTGCCCCAGCTTCCGCCCCAGGTTCTGGAGCAGGTGGAGCTGCGTGACGGCTCGCGCGCCGTCGAAGTGGCCGCGCTGTACGAAGACGCGGTCATCGAAGTTCGTCACTTTGACGACCCCAAAGGCGGCAAGGTCACGGGCGCAACGAACGGCATGATCTACGGCGGCCTGGCGTCGCTGGGCATCGTGTTCCTGCTGTTTCTGACCAACTACATCACCGTCTCGCGCGAAGTGGCTCTCGAAGAGAAGTGGGAGCACGAGAACGCGGCGGCGGCCCCCGACAAAAAGGCGGTCAAGCCTGCGAAGAGCCCCGGCAGTCGGGCGCACGACGCGGCGGGTGGCATTCTGCTCGGCGCGGGCATCGCAGCCCTGGCGATCGGTGTGCTGCGCAAGCAGAAGGAAATCGCGGAGAACGAGTTTACGATCGGTCCGGCCCCCGGCACGACGTTCAAGACGCCTGGCGAGGACCTCCCCGTCGAGCGCTTCCAGCTCGTTCGTTCGACCGGCGACCAGTATGAGATCCTGCTCACCCAAAAGATGAGCGGCGAGCTTCAGGTCGGCGGCAAGAGCATTCAGGTGAGCGACCTGATTGCGTCGAACCAGGCTCGTCAGGCCGATGTGCAGGGCGCGTTTGTGATGCCGATCCCCGCCGAGGGACGCTTCAGCCTGCAGCTCGGAGAGAACTTCTTTAACGTAAACTCCGTCGCCAAGGCGCGTACCTATCCGGTGCCGCTGAACATCGACTGGGGTACGCAGTCGTATACCGGCGCAGTGTTCGGTGCGGTTGCGCTGTTTATGGCGCTCATCTTCTCGGTTCCGCCCGATCCGAAGTCGCTGTCGCTCGACGCGTTCATGAACGATCAGCGCTTTGCGAAGCTGGTGCAGAAGCCACCCGAGGAGAAGCCGGAAGAGATCCCGGACTGGCTGAAGAAGAAGGCCGAAGAAAAGGACGACGGCGGCAAGAAGGCCAAAGAGTCCGAAGGCAAGATGGGCAAGAAGGACACGAGCCAGAAGAACAAGCTGTACCAAATCAAGGGTCCGCAGGACACCAAGGACATCAAGCTGGCCAAGGAAGCCGCCAAGGATGCCGCGAAGAACGCCGGTGTGCTCGGCCTGATTCGCTCGGGCCAGATGGGCAACATGGCCTCGATCTTCGGTCGTGACTCGGCACTCGGTAAGGATGCGTCGGACGCGATGGGTGGTCTCGTCGGTACGGAAGCTGGCGATGCCTACGGTGGCGGTGGCTTCGGCCTCGTCGGCGCAGGTGGCGGCGGCGGTGGCACGGGCGAAGGCACGATCGGTCTTGGCAACATCGGCACCGTCGGTCACGGCGCGGGTGGTGGTGGCTACGGCTCCAAGGTCGGCGCACTCAAAGGCCGCAAGGCGGGCTCTCCTGAAGTCGTTCCCGGTACCGCCGAGGTCCGTGGCTCGCTCGACAAGGAACTGATTCGCCGCATCATCCGTCGTCACATCAACGAAGTGAAGTTCTGCTACGAGCGCGAGCTGACCCGCACCCCGAACATGGAAGGCCGCGTCATGGTGAACTTCACGATCGGACCGACAGGTGGCGTCGTGGCCAGCATCGTCCAGTCGTCGACGCTTGGTAACCCGGTCGTCGAGCAGTGTATCGCGGCTGCGCTCCGTCGCTGGGAGTTCCCACGTCCTCAGGGCGGTATCGTCGTCGTCACGTATCCGTTCGTGCTCAAGGCCGCTGGCGGCGAATAAGCTGCCTCCCTCGGGCTCTCCGACCGTGAGAGCCCGCGCCGCTCGCCCCGCTTCCCCCCTGTCTCTTCCTTCTTCTGTCTGTATCTAGTGTGCAAAGTCGCGATGGATCGTCGCAGAGCGGGCTAGCCGCCGTGGCCGG
>CALMML010000452.1 GCA_937868485.1 uncultured Myxococcales bacterium
TTTTCTGTCTTTCTTCAAACCGACGCGCCGCGGGTCGATCTTCAAACCGTCTCGGCGCGGGTCGATCTTCAACGCTTTTTGCGGGTCGGTTGGTTCGCTCGGGACGACTGCGCTGGCTGCTGCGTGAGCGATCTTCAAACTGCGTCGCTCGCGCTGCCCCCGGATTCAGCCCACACAGCTGTCGCAGCTTCGCCACTTCCTGCGGACGCAGCGGACGGTACGCACCCACCTCGACGTTGTCCGCCGTAAGACCGGCATACTCGACGCGAACCAGCTTGAGCAGCGACGATCCAACCGCTTCCGCCATCCGGTGAATCTGACGGTTTTTGCCTTCGTGGATGCGCACTTCGGCCCAGGTGTGACGCGACGTGAACTTGAGCACGCGAACGTCCGCCGGCGCACTTCGCTCGGGCATGCCGTGATGCGCGGGAACCGGCAGCGGCTGACCATCTTTTCCCATCGGTCGAGGCGGCGGCAGATCCACACCTTCCTGAAGCCGCGCGATCATCATCGGCGTCAGCTCCTCTCGGAACTTGGCGTGATAGACCTTGTCGACGCCACGGCTCGGGTGCATCAGCGCATGAGCCAGCTCTCCGTCGTTGGTCAGAAGCAGCACGCCTTCGGTGTTGTAGTCGAGCCGTCCCACCGCAAACAGCCGAACCGGCGCATCAGGAATCAGATCGAACACCGTCTGCCGACCGTCGGGATCCGACGCGGTCGTGACATAGCCCTTGGGCTTGTTCAGCAGGTAATAAGCCAGCGGCTCTTGTTCAACCAGCTTGCCATCGACGCTGATGCGATCCGTCGCTGGATCGACGCGAGTCCCAAGCTGCGTCACGACCTTGCCATTTATCGCAACGTGACCTTGGCTGATCAGCACCTCTGCGTGTCGTCGAGAAGCAATGCCAGCTTTGGCGAGGAGGAGCTGTAAGCGAATACCGTTCATGTTCATTCACTCTCTGCAGTTGGCTCCTGAGGACCATCGGCTGGTTCCGTCGACGGCTCTGCCGCCTTGGGTGTGTCAGTCGAAGCAGCCGCTGGGCCTTGGGCCGCGTCAAGCGGACTGCCAAACAGCGCTGGGTCAAGGAGCGGGAAGGCCGTGTTCACGGCGCGAATCATTTCATCAATCTTGGCTAGGTTCTCGGCGTCGTCGGCGAGCTGTTGATCGATCAGCTCCACGGGTCGAGCCGTCACAGCCGCTGGTGAGCCTGGATCGATACCGACGCTGGCCGCAGCATCACCCGACGCTGGCGCAGCACTGGACGCTGGCGCGGCACTGGACGCTGGCGCAACCGGCGCAGCCGCTTCCGACGGAGGCGCAAGCACCTGATCGACCGGCAGCGTTCCTTGCGTCGGCCCAGGAACTGGCGGCTCAAACCCAGCGGCACGAACCTTGTCGCGGCTCTCGTCCGTCAGGTCGTAATACTCACGCAGCGTCGGCAGATCCTTGAGATCTTTTAAGTTAAAGAACTCCAGAAACTCTTTGGTCGTGCCGTAGAGCAGTGGCCTGCCGGGCTCTTCTTTTTTGCCCAGGATGCGAATCAAGCCGCGATCGAGCAGCATGCGCAGCGACGCACCCGAGTCGACACCGCGAATGTCATCGATCTCTGGTCGCGTGATCGGCTGCCGATACGCCACGATCGCCAGCGCTTCCAGCTGAGCCCGAGACAGACGCACCGGCTTTTGCTTGAGCAGTCGCTGCACCCACGGCGCATTCTGCGGAGCCGTCCGCAGCTGCCAGCCACCCGCCACTTCATGAAGTCCGAGGCCGCGACCGTTTCGCTCCAACAGCTCGGCCAAGCTCAGCAGCGCACCTTCAATCTGCTGCGGCTTATACAGCGGCGGACCACTTGGCTTGTGCGGCGCCGAGGCCGTCTCTTCGAGCAGCTCATGAATGCGCTCGACCGACAGCGGCTTATCGGCGGCAAACAGCAGGCTCTCCAGCACCGAAACGAGCCGCTCGCCCGTGAGAGGCCAGCTCACTTCCGGGTTTTCGCCCGTGCCCACTTCCGCTTCGTCGCTTGCCGATGACAGTCCAGCGGCCAGCTCACCCCACGGTGGAATCAGGTGATCGGCGACATCGTCTTCGGACTCGGCGTCAGCGATTCCGGCCCCTTCGCTGGCATCGAGGCGCGCGGAGTCATCTGCCGCAGAAGACGGCGCAGCACTGCTCTTGGCAAAGCGGGTTTCTCGGGAGCGTTTCATGACAAGACTTTGGACTTCGTCGCTGCGGGATCGACAGACGGCAACACGTCCGCCGGAACGTCTGGAACTTGGTGATGATCTGCGACTTGTTCGGTGTCGGTGGCTTCGGTTGATTCGTCAAACGGCAGCTCACCTTGGCGCGGACTCAGCGGCAGAATTGCGCCTTCCACCCGCCGAATCAAGACCTCGCCGCGATCCACTTTCTGTTCGACATGCAGCAGCTTGAGCCGCGCCATCTCTAGCACAGCCATAAACGTCAGCACGATCTGATAGCCAAGCCGCTCGATCGACTCGCCCTTGGCCAGATCGCCCAGCAGATCGGTAAAGACAAACGCGTCTTTCTTCGCCAGGTGCTCGCACAGGTCGTTGATGCGATCCGCCAGCGACAGCCGCTCGACCGTCACTTCGTGCGCCAGCTTGCGCCGCCCCTTCGACAGCGTCTTGGCCAGAAGCTCCAGCAGCTCCCACACCGGCACTTCCGCGAGCGGCGCTTCACCAGTCGGACCCAAGATCACCGCCGGATCGAGCCCGCGCGCAAACACGTTGCGACCCATCACGGGCCGAGACGACAAAAACTGCGCCGCTTCTTTGAACCGCTGATACGCCAGCAGCCGCTTGATGAGCGACTGGCGCGGATCTTCGCCCTCTTCTTCGGGATTTTGCGGCTCGTCATCGCTCTTGCCATCGGGCGGCAGAAGCTCACGCGACTTCAGATACGCCAGCGTCGCCGCCATCAGCAGGTATTCGCCCGCGATGTCGACGTTGAGCGCCCGCATCTGCTCGATCGTTTCCAGGTAGCGCGCGGTAATAAACGAGATCGGGATGTTGAAGATGTCCAGCTCGTGCTTGCGCACCAAGTGCAAAAGCAGATCTAAGGGGCCCTCGAACTCGGCGAGGACTAAGTCGGAGGCAAGGAGCTGCACGGCAGAGGGCGCGCACTATACCAGCGTCTTTCCGCATTGCGAGCGTCGATTCCCAAGCGAATCATCCGACCACCTAGGGCCAGTCTTTCGCGTTGTCCCACATCGTGCGGTCCACGACGATTTCGACTTGCGAAAAGGGCCGCGCCTGGGCTGTCCTATGGCCCCATGTTCAAGAAGATCCTGGTCGCCAACCGTGGCGAAATCGCGCTTCGCATCATCCGTGCCTGCCGAGAGCTGGGCATTGCCTCGGTGGCCATTCACTCGACCGCCGACGCCGACGCGATGCACGTCAAGGTCGCAGACGAGAGCGTCTGCATTGGACCGCCCCCGTCGCGCCGATCGTACCTGCACATTCCCGCGATCATCAGCGCCGCCGAGATCACCTCTGCCGACGCAGTGCATCCTGGTTATGGCTTTCTGTCCGAAAACGCCGAGTTTGCCGAAGTCTGTCGTCGCGCCGGACTCACCTTCATTGGTCCGCTGCCCGAGCACATGCGACTGATGGGCGACAAGGTCCAGGCCCGCACCACCATGGCGGGTCACGGCGTGCCAATCCTGCCCGGCACCGGCATCATCAAGACCGACGAAGAAGCCTTCGCTGCCGTCGAGCGCATCGGCCTGCCCGTCATCCTCAAAGCCACAGCCGGCGGCGGCGGACGCGGCATGAAGATCATCCACGACAAGAGCCGCCTGCGCGATCAGCTCCACACCGCGCGCGCCGAAGCCCAAGCAGGCTTTGGCAACCCCGGCGTCTTCATCGAGCGCTTTGTCGATGCCCCGCGTCACATCGAGGTCCAGGTCATCGGCGATGGTCAAGGCAAGGTTGTAGCCATTGGCGAGCGCGAGTGCTCGATTCAGCGGCGGCACCAAAAGCTGGTCGAAGAAGCGCCCTCGCCTGCGCTGACCCCCGACGAGCGCGCCGCTCTGCTCGATCGCGTGGCCCAAGCTGTCGCTGCCGTCAAGTACCTGTCCGTCGGTACCCTGGAGTTTTTGTTCGAGCGCACCCCCGACGGCAAGCCGCACTTCTACTTCATGGAAATGAACCCGCGCATTCAGGTCGAGCACACCGTCACCGAGATGGTCACCGGCACCGAC
>CALMML010000453.1 GCA_937868485.1 uncultured Myxococcales bacterium
CACCTCATGTCCGCCGTTTCTCATGTTCCAGGCAATGATCTGCTGGAAATCGACTTCGTCCTCTATGATTACGATCTTTGCCATCTGAAATCCTCTTCCCAGGCAACCGAAGTGTAGGGGCAGGGTTTTGCAGTAGGTAGGTCTTTCGCCCGGCGAAGCTGTGACATTTTCGTAACGCCTTTTCGAGGCCAAGATACGGTAGACTGAAGTCCACTGGCCGCTCTGTGCTGGGTCAAGGTGGACGGGAGGACGGGGGCGCCAGCGGCAAGGGGCACAGGATGCCACGCTCGGGAGTGCGCTGAAGATGCAGGATTGGCTGGATTGTCGCCTCTCTGATGAAACCGTAGCGCTTCGCTCCCCGCAGCGGGTTCGCAAGCCAGCTCTGCGGACGATCCGAGATGCCAGCTTGGCATCGGCAGCGGTGGCGGCATGCACGCTCGCCCTGTCGGTGCGATCCGAGCGCATCTTCATCCTGCTGTGCCTGGTGTGGCTGGGGCTGACGCTGCTGGTGTCGCTCATTTTCATCCCGATCTCACTTCTGACCGATGCGCGCTTTGTCGATCTGACCGGAGATCTCAAGGCCCGCAGCTACCAAATGACCGTGATGTCTGGACTGCGAGAGCGCAAACAGACCGGCAGCTTCGATGACTTTGCCTCGGTGTCGCTGCGGTCGGAGCTGGTGTCCGATGGCCTGGCGGCACCGTTTCGTCAGCAGTACATCTTTCTGTGCTGGCAAAACCCCAAGCGAGACCCGCTCGGACCGATTGTGTTTCGGCGCGTCTCGTCGGGTGGGGAGTTTGGCAACCAGCGAGCGGTCGCACTCGACCTGGCCGAAGCGATGGGTCTGCCGCTCATCGATGAGACACCACGACGCAGCTCCGGCAGGCAGTCGACGGACCGTATGCCGAGCATGTCCGCCGTCGATGTGGTGTAGCGACCTCGCCCGCTAGGCCAGGTGCCCGGTCTGTCGAAACCAGCTGACGGTATCGAAGATCGTCTCGGACAGCGCGCGCGGCGTGTGACCCAGATCCCTGTGGGCCTTGTCCGAGCGAAAGTCACAGGGACTTTGCAAGATCGCCAGCGACTGCGGGGTCAGCAGCGGTGATGCGTTCTGCCAGCGCGCCACGGTTTCGACCACCGGCGCCACGCCTCCGAGCAGCCACATCGGCGCGTTGAAGCGAGGCGCACGCTTGCCACCCGCCTGCTCGACCAGCTCGGCGATGCGACGGACGGAGCCGACTTCTCCCGCCACGATGTACTTGTGGCCGCGCTGGCCGCGTGTGGCTGCGGCGATCGCGCTCGACACCACGTCGCGAACATCGACCCAGTTGTAGACGCCAGGCACCAGCATCGGAAAGCGGCCCTTGGCAAAGTCGAGCACGGTCTGGCCAATGCGCGAAGGGGAGCGATCGTTTGGCCCCATGATGCCCGAAGGATTCAAGATGACGGCGTCGAGTCCTTGTTCCACGGCACGCATGACCTCACGCTCACCGAGCGACTTGGATCGGTCATAGGCCGGGGCCTCGCGGCTGGTTTCCTGCACAAGCGGCGTCGTTTCGTCCATCGGCTGATCGTTGTGCGGCACCGCAAAGGCATGCACCGAGCTAAAGTGAACGAGTCGTCGCACGCCGTGCTGCAGACACGCGGCTGCGACATTGCGCGGACCTTCGACGTTGGTCCGCAAGACGGCTTCTTCATCGTGTCGCGTGATCGAGATCCGCGCGGCCAGGTGAAACACCACCTCGACCCCGGAAAACACACGCGACAGAGAGCCCGGATCGAGCACGTCTCCCGGTACAAAAGAGACCGTGCCCGAAGCACCGGCAGGCGGTCTGGGGGTGGGCTCACTGCTGTGGGCAAGGGCCCGCACGGTGTGACCTTGAGCGACCAGCGACTCCACCAAGTTGGAGCCAACGAAGCCGGAAGCGCCAGTAACAGCGACGATCATTTGTGCATGCTCCTATCGAAGGATACGCGACGTGAAACAGCCCAGAGCCGCAGCCCTGGATACGTCGCGTGCACATCAAACCCCAAGTCGGCCAGCACTTCCAAGGGACGAAATAGTGTTGTACGGTTCCCCTATGTCTACAGGAAGCCGCACCAGCACCCCGAAGGATCAAGACCCAGAGGCCGCCGCGCGTGAGCTGCTAGAAGGAGGCAAGCCGCAAGCGTCTGACTCCGATGACTCAGACGAGGATGGCTCCGATGCGCGAGGCCAGTCCGGCACCAAAGGCACCGGGTCCGCTGGCTGAGCAATAAAAAACGCCGCCTGGTGAGTCACCGAAGCGGCGTGCAGAAGGTCAAAGAAGGAAGGCCGCCCGCGCATCTGCGGAAGCGGCCCGCCACATCACACTAGGTGGTGGTCTTCTTGTCCTTGTCGGACTTGGTCTTGTTGTCAGCCGACTTGGTGCCCTTGTCGGAGTGGCCTTCGCCAGGACAAGCCATCGCCGAGCCAACCAGGAACATCGAGCCAAGGACCATCGCAAGCACAGTCTTCATGGGGGAAACTCCTCTACCTTTTTGGACCGTTTGTTTCGGCTGCGACAAACCATTTGCCGCAACAACCTCATTACATCTGATGCCTCTGACATCGCCAGGGGTTCAGCGGCAAACGACCCAATCTGCGCGGGCTTTGGAGTTCGATTCGTCCGTCGGTCAGCGTGGTGAAACCGTGATGAGATGGGCGCGCTCGTTTTTTTGTTCGATCGAGATCTCGACCGGCAAAAAAGCGCGCAGCGTATCGACTTGCGTCAAGGTGTGAAGCGAAGGCGCGCTGGTCAGAAAGCGACCGCCCGATCCCAGCGCCAGCGGCAAAAGAAGCTGGTCAGCCAGGTATTCACCGACTGGAACATCGGCCAGCAGGAAGCGATCGACCTCATCGGCGCAGTCGGAAGCAACTTGCTCGGCCCGCACACCGCGCTCACCGATGGCACAGAACAGCTCGCTGCCTGACTCGGTCTCGATCTGCGTAAGCAGCGCGTTGCCCGGACCTTCGCAGTCGGTCAGCGTGCGCACCTGACAGTCGGCCAAGGGGATGTGCAGACGACTCATCAGGGTGGACTGCTCTCGCTGGCTGATGTGCATCGGCAGGCGACTGACCAAAATCTCTGCCCGCACAGAGCGCACCTGACCGCGCGACAGGATCTCAAGAGGCTGGGTTCCCGTCGTCGGATTCACTTGGACCGTCAGCTTGCCACCGCCGATCGGATAAAAACCGGGCCGCAGCAGCGAGATCGACACCCGATGTCCGATCTGCGCAAGGCGTGGCAGGTAGACCCGCTCGATGAACTCGAAGGGCGGAGCATGCAGGTTGTGGGTTCCGCCACACAGGGTCAGGGTCGATGGTCCCTCGGCAGCAAGCAGCGCCGGCAGCAGCGTCTGCATCACCAGCAAGGTGCTGCCCGCCGTCCCGATGTCGAAGAAGTAGGTGCCGGGCGTGACCTTCTGCTTGGGTTCAAACCACAGCTCACGCGAGCCCACGGTCGCCCCTTCGACATAGGCGGACCCGAGCCGCTGCGCCGACAAGACCGCCAGCATGTGCTGCGGACGCAGGCCCGGCTTTTCCCGGTTCTGACGAATGGCCGTCAGTCGAAACGCACGTCCGGTATGAAGCGACAAAGACAGCGCCGTACGAAGGATTTGACCGCCTCCTTCGCCGTGCCCGCCATCCAAAATCACGGGTTGTTCGTCATGCATGGCTGCCCCTTGCCGCAAGACTTCGATCGTCTACGCTGAGATCGTTAGCGTGGCAGCGATTGTGTCGTCGGACCGGCAGTGTGGCAAGCCACACACTGATACGCGTCGAGATACGCACGACCTTGGTAGTAGCCGGGATCGGGTAGCTCGGGTCCGGTGCCTCCACTCTGACGGCCCATGGCAGCGGCCAAAAGCAGGGACATCCGATCGCTGCGCTCGGCCAGACGGGACTTGGCAGGAAAGTGAGCCAGTGCAGGATCTGCCGCCGCCTTCTTCGCCGCCGCCAAAAACGCTTCTGCGCCCTTGATGCGCATCACGGCCTCGGGAATCAGCGATCCAGCCATTGCCGGGTTTAGGTCGGCCCGATGGAGCTGCGACTCACCACGCCTAGCCAGAAGGTCGCTCAAAAGGAGCGGCCCCATCACTTCCTTGGTCAGCCAGCGCTCGCCGGTCGGCGTCTCTGGCGCAGGGCCACCGCCACCGCAGTTAAAGCGCGACGAACCACAGGCAATGCCAATGAGCTGCTCGATCTGCGGCGCGTAGCCAGGATGCAGGTTGGGATCGCGCAGCAGCATGATGGCGGTGAAGGTGTCAAACCAGCTCTGGCTGGCCGCACCGTTTAGACCGAGCAGCACATCGGCGGTAAACACCCCGTCAATGGTCTGCAGGTTGAACGCACACGAGCGCATGACTGTAGGGATTCGCTCATCGCTCGGGTCCAACTCGGCAGCGCGTCGCAGCCACTCACTGGCTTTGGTCATGCGCGCTTTCTGTTCGTCGATGTCATCGCCCTTGGAATAGCGAGGCGGCCTGGTCAGCTCGGTCTGCTTGATGTAGCCGTCTTCGATGGCGTGCTGACCGGCAACCAAGGCAAACGATGCGTAGAGCAGCGCAGCCGCCGCGTCCTTTTGCTCTTTTTCTTCGACGATCTCGCCGCTTTCGAGTCGCGCGATGGTGTCTTGGGCAATGAAATCCCAGCGCTTCTCGAAGTCAGGAAAAGCCGCCCGCGTGTCGTCTGCAAGCAGGTTCAGGCCTTGAAAGAAGCGCGGCTTTTCGGACGCAAAGCTCGGCGGAGCATCGTCCCCCGCACCACAACCAGTGGACCAAGCAAGCAGTGCACAGAGCGCGAAGCGAACAGGGGACATGGCCGAACCTCCAGGACCGCAACCGTGCGATCGGCACGAACTTGCGACAGGAGACATCAGCAATGCAAGGGGCTCGCTGACAAGCACTGACATCGCGAGACAGCGAAGCACGCGACGTCAGACAGTGCGAGAGAAGGGAGTCGAACCCTTAAGCCTTCCGGCGCCAGATCCTAAGTCTGGTGCGTCTGCCAGTTCCGCCACTCTCGCGAAGAGACACAAGCATGCGGCCAAGAAACGACCGCCACCTAGAAAATCGGTAAAAAAAAAGCCGTAGTCAAGGACTACGGCCTGTTTCGTGAGCCCAGTAGGAATCGAACCTACAACAAACGGATTAAGAGTCCGCTGCTCTGCCAGTTGAGCTATGGGCCCGTGCAAGAAGTGCGTATGTATTGCGATAAAAGGGCTGCCCCTGTCAACAAGAAATCTTTGCAAAGGCAGCACTTTTTTCGCCGAGCCCCACCCAGCTCGGCCCACACCGACGCTTACAGCTTGTAGAAGTAGACGACGTTGGCGCCGGTATCGGGAACAGCGAGGACCTTGCCCACCGGATCCCAGCCGATGTCCGTGGCCGTGGTAGCGCCATCGACCGAGACATCTCGCAAAATCGTGGACGCGCCCGAGGTCGGGTCGATCGAGTAGACGACCTTATCGCCAGGCGACGCGATCATGTACTTGTTCGCGGTCGTGTCCTTTTCGATGCCCTGGTACGCGAGCGTCATCTTGCTGCTGTTGACGAGTCGCTTGAGTCCCGAGCCATCGAGGTTGGCGGTGCTGATGCCGCCGGTCTTCATGAGGACTTGGTTGATGCCCGCTTCGGCGATGACGAGCTTGGTGCCATCGACGTTGATTCCACTCGCGCCGGCCAGCGTGTCAGCCGCCACCGGAGTCGCAGACGGCATCGCGCCCGCCGCAAAGCCCGCATTCCACTTGAGAACGCGACCCCCCGTGGCATCGACCGCGTAGACATTGCCCGACGCATCCAGCGCAACGTCAATCAAGAACGCCGGATAGCCCGCGAGTGCGGCCAGACCACCCGCCGCAACGGTTCCGCTCTGGATGGTGTTTGCGCCCGTCGGATTGGTCATGTCGACCACCCACAGCTTGTTGATGTCGCCGACGTAGAGCTTGGTCCCCACGACGCGCAGACCGAACGGAGCCGACAGCTTGACGGCAGCAGTGCCTTTGAACCAGTTGTGATCCGGGCTCTGAAGGTTGGCCGGAACCTTGGTGATGTAGGCGTTGTTGTCGTTAAACGCCTTCGGATCGGTGATGTTGCTGGTTACGACGTTGGAGACGTACCAAGAGTTGGTCGTCACATCCCAAAACGCCGACGCAGGCTGCATAAAGCCGGTCACTTTGGTCGGTGGAGCCACGCCCGCAAGATCGGGAGGAGTCGGCGTCATATCCCCCGACGCGACGGTCATATCCGCCCCGGCTTGGGTCATGTCTGCGGTGTCCGTGCCACCACCCGAATCGCTGTCGCAGTGAATCAGCAGCGAGGACAGAAGACACACGCCAAGTCCGAGCGAAG
Source organism: uncultured Myxococcales bacterium (assembly GCA_937868485.1). Lineage (GTDB taxonomy): Bacteria > Myxococcota_A > Polyangia > Palsa-1104 > JAEUJZ01 > JAEUKA01. The sequence goes on from CALMML010000453.1 coordinate 6,373, forward strand.
CCAACGTAAGCTTTTTCATGAAACGAGTCCTCCTTCACAAGGGGTGACCGGCGGAGAGCCAGTCTCGACGATAGGTTCGCCATTATAGCTTGCGGCTTTCATCCGTCTCGACGTATTTGCCGCGCGCGCAAGAAATGTCACATCACACGGGTACGCCGAGCTGTGGTGAAATAGACAAGCGCTCTGCGGATTATTTCTGACGAGGTCGCCATGGCTGGAGCTTCTTACCGGCTGCCGTTGCGGACGCAGCTTGCGCTGCTCCTGGGGACGCTGCTGGTCGCGCTGTTTACGTTTTATTATTCGCGCTTGGTGTGCGTGGCAATCTGCGCGCTGCCGTCGAGTCAGCTCAGTCGAAACATTGCGCTGATCTCGATCGGTCACTTCACGCTGCGCTTTGTGCTGCTCAGTCGCCCGATTACACCGAGTGGAACGCAGCCGCGATCGCCAGCTCGGATTGCGTATCTACGGTCGGTGATGTCTTGGCTGTTCGCTGGTGGCATTGCGATCCTCTTGCACATCGTCTTGTACCCAGAGTTTCCGCTCGGCAGTCACCTCAAGTTCGCGCTGGGGTTTTGGGTGCTCGGCGGAGGAATCGTCGGTCAGCTGGAATATTTGCTGTTCGAGCAAGCGCTGCCGCTGCCGACGGCAGATCTGGGTGCGCCACTTCGTGAGCGGATGCGCTGGCGACTGGTCGAAGGCTATGTCGTGTTTACGGTGGCTCCGGCGCTGGTGCTGCTGCTGACGCTGATCCGAGTGGTGGGAGAGCTGCACGGCGAGCGACGACATGTCCTCGAAGCAGCGATGCTGTCGGTGGTGTTTACGGGCGCGGCGCTCTTGGCGGCGCTGCTCTTTGGACGGAGCCTGCGCAAAGACAGTGAGCAGCTTCTGCTGGCGGTTCAGCAAGTCGGACAAGGAAACTTCCAGCCCGCCGTGATGACGAGCCGTCCCGATGAGCTGTCGCTGGTGGCATCCGGCATCAATGACATGGCGAACGGACTGCTCTTGCGAGAGCGCATTCGCGACGCCTTCGGACGCTTTGTGTCGCCGCAAGTGGCCAGCGACTTCATCGAAAAGTTCGCCAAGTCGGGTCGCACGGCAGAGCTAGGCGGTCAGCGCAAGTGGGCGGTGATCCTGTTTAGCGATCTGCGGGACTTTACGCCGCTGTCCGAGTCGCTGCCTCCTGAGAAGCTCATCGAAGTGCTAAACGGCTACTTTGCCGAGATGGTCGCCGCGATTCATGAGCAGCACGGCATGATCGACAAGTTCATCGGCGACGCAGTGCTGGCGGTGTTTGGACTGGTGGGGCAAGAAGATCGGGCGGAACCGGCGCTACGGGCCGTACACGCAGCACAGCAGATGCAAAAGCGGCTCGCGGACTACAACACCCGACTTGCGGCGCAGGGCATCACGCTGCGGGCGGGCATCGGGATTCACGCGGGAGAAGTGATCGCGGGCTATCTCGGGACGGTCGATCGGCTGGAATTTACGGTGATTGGGCACCACGTCAACCTGGCGGCGCGTCTGGAAGGTCAAGCACGCGAGCCTCGTCCGTCGCTGCTCATCAGCGATGCGGTGGCACAGCAAGTTGCGCATGCGATGTCCGTCGAGCCAGCGGGAGAAGTCATGCTCAAAGGAATCAGCGCGCCGATGAAGGTCTTCACCACCAAGTAGCCGCAGCAATGAGCGATCTTGTGACAGCGCAGCAACGGAAACGAGCCAGGACTGGCGGTCGATCGCTCAGTAATACGGTCGTGGCGCAGGCGGCGCAGGCGGTGGAGCAAAGCGTCCCGGGAACGGATCGGCGGCTTCGCGACGACGCGCTTCTTCATCCAGGTCAGGACCGTACGCGGAAAGCGGCACGCCGCGCTCGCCAAACAGTGCGATGCCGATGACACCGACGTTGCGATCGCCAAACTCCGAGGTGCGCGCGGCATACGAGTTCCGAACCGAGCCAAAGCGGAACGATGCGACCTCGCTCATGCTCTTGCGAAAGCCGTCGATGCGAACCTGACGATAGGAATCGACGACGTAGCCGCGCTTGCTGAGGCTGGCGGACTGGCCATCGACGACATCTTGACCATCGACGGAAGCGACCAGCTCGAAGCGATGCTGGGTTCGGTTGTCCACTTGAATGGCGTAGCGCTGACCGGCGGTTCCGACGACCAGGATGTGATTCGCCAGGTGATACGACGGCAGCGGCTGACCGTATTCATCGACGACAGAGACGGTCACACCGGCCCACGGCGTCGGACGATTGCCTTGATACATGCGCCAGACCGGCTCGCCGGGATAGTAGCGACGGACCAAGCGATCTTGCTGCGCGCGGGCTCCCTGCGCGTCGTTGTAATGAACGGTCCCGATAAACAGCGGCGACTCGCTGGTGCGCTCAAAGGGAACGTCACGCACCGGCGAATAGCGGGACTCGCCGTACTCGGTGCCAAGACCCGGACGCTCGGCTTGACGACGAACAGAGGCATCTTGCTCGGCTCGCTTATCGGCCAACACCTGCGGCGACGACGACGGAGCCAGCTGCCCCGCACCCGAGCCGAAATCTCCCGACGGAGCAGCGTATTCCGGTGCGCGAGGCTCGACGTAACCCATCGACTCTCCGCCCACGCGACCGTCTGACCGCACGTTCTGACTGGACTGCTGACAGCCAACCAGCGAAACGCACACAAGGCTGAGCAGCGTACGCTTGAAACCCCACGACATTCCGAGGCGCATCGATCGTCCCTCCCTACTTTCGCCATACAAACGCGATCCGTTCCCCGGCCTTACACGCTCTGATAGATTTTTTTTGTGTCGCCCGGATCGTCTCATGATGCGCAGGCAGAGTCACTGCTACTGGCCCTTCGTCAGACCCTCGGCACGCAGGACGTCGGTGGGATCGATGCGCTGATCATCGAGCTGGGACGGTCTTCGCCGCAGATCGTACAAAAGACGGCGCGCATCCTGACCGATCACGGGCTTTCGGAGCGAGCCGCGCGACTGTACGAACAGCTCGGTGAGCTGGCGCTGGCGCAGTCGCTGTTTTTGCAAGCGGGCGAGCTTCACGAAGCCGGTCGCTTGGCCGAGCAGCTGGGCGACACAACGCAGGCGGAGTCCCTGTATCGCCAGGCGGGACCGACGCTGGGACTGCACGCAGGATCGCGCTCGTCGCTTCAGCGACTGGGAATGCTGCTGTTTCGGCAAGGACGAACGGATGACGCGGTGCCCGTGCTACAAGCTGCGCGACGAGCGATCTTGCAGAGCCAGCAGCCTTCGTCCGATGCGCTCGACGAGCTAGAGCCGCAGCTCGCGCTGGGTCTATGTCAGCTCGGACTGCCCGACGCTGCGCAGCCGCTGCTTTCGGCGTATCGACAGCGACATCCTCGCACACCGCTGCTGCTGTCCGACTGGCTGGCGCAGCTTCCGACGATCCCAAGCGATGAGCGACTGCTGCTTGGACGGTATCGGCTGGGACAGCTCATCGGTGCCGGCGGAATGGGTCGCGTCTTTCGCGCCGAGGATGTTGTGACGAAGCAGACCGTCGCGATCAAGCTGCTGCCGCAGTCGTCTTCGCACGGACACTCGTCGCCCGCATGGCTGCGCTTCTGTGCCGAGGCCCGCATCTTGCGCTCGCTACGTCATCCCAACATCGTCACGCTGCTCGACTTTTCCGATTCGGCGGGCCTGCTGGTGATGGAATACATGCGAGGAGGCTCTCTCGGAGAACAACCGCTGCCGCTGTCGCTGCAAAAGCTGTCGCGAATTCTGCTCGACGTGACGACGGGACTTCAGGCCGCACACAGCGCAGCGGTGCTGCACCGAGACATCAAGCCGCACAACCTGTTTCTCGACGAAGCACATCGCACAAAAATCGGGGACTTCGGAGCAGCGCTGCTTGGACAGCTGGGCGCGACGCAGACCGAGAGCTTGGTTGGAACGCTGGCCTATCTTTCACCGGAACAGCTCGACGGACAGCCGCTCAGCTTTGCCACCGATTTGTACGCGCTCGGCGTGACGATGTTTCAGCTTCTGACGGGAAGCCTGCCGTTTGTCGGTCCCGATTGGGTGTCTCAGCATCTGTATCAGCCTGCGCCCGATCCACGCAGCCTGCGTCCCGACGTTCCGCCGTCGTGGTCACGGCTTTGTCAGCAGCTCCTCGCCAAGTCTGCCGTCGAGCGTCCCGATTCGCTGGAAGCGCTCAAGACGCAGCTTCGACAGCTTCCCGTCGAAGTCGATGCGCATCGCTTGACGCCAAACCTGGGACGACTTCCGTCGGCGGACGCGCAGCTCGATCCGATCACTCCCGACGAACATCCGTCGGAAAAGCAGGCACTGTCCCAAGCGGTTCGCATCGCACGAACGCCGCACAGCGAGATCTTCCACTGCGTCGATCTGCGACTCGGACGAAGTCTGTGGATCGAGCGCTTTGCGACGTACAGGCTAGACACCGAGCTGGGACAAGTGCATCTGCGCTGGCTCGCGACGATGGCCAAGCTGGGTGGACCGGGACTTCAGCGCGTGCTGCGCATCATCTTGACCGACGCACAGCAAGAGGTTCACTACGAAGAGCCCATTGGTCACAAGCCGACGGATCGCGCGCCTCTTTCCGTCGAGCATGCATCGCTCATCCAAAAGACGCTGACCGCCATTCATCGCAGCGGATGCACGCACGGCTCGGTCGCAGAATCGGTGCTCGTCGAAAAACATGGCCCGATTCTGCTCGTCGCAGGACAAGGTCCGCTCACCACCCAGCGGATTCAGCTGTCGTCGGAAGAAGCCGAAGACGACGATCGGAGAGAGCTAGACGCGCTCTGTTATCGACGCAGCAGCACGTAGACCGCCCCCGCTCCGCCATCCGTCGGACGCGCCGTCGCAAATGCCAGCACGCTCTTGGCAATCCGTCCACGCGCCAGCCACAGCCGCACCGCATCTTTGAGCACCGGAATCTGGTCTTTGGAGTTGAGCCCACGACCATGCACGATCAACACGCAGCGACGGTCATTGGTGCGCGACTCATGCAAAAACGTCTCGACACGAATGTGCGCTTCTTCGCGTGTGAGCCCGTGCAAGTCGACATGCGCCTGCAACGAAAAGTCTCCACGTCGCAGCCGCTGAAGCAGTCGCCGATCGAGCCCATGCGCGATTCCCTCGATGTATTCGTCGGTGTCGCTGATATCAAACGATCCCGATCCTGACACCAAGTCCGACAGCGCCGCATAGGCTTCCGCATCTTCCGACACCCGCTGACGAGCAACACGCTCCATCTCGACGGGACGTTCGCGGCCTTGCGTGGCAATCCGGCTGATTCCCTGCATCTCGCGATAAAACAGCTCGGCGTCGGAAATCTTTTCTTCTTCGACGACAACCGGCTTGGGCGGCGGCGGCGGTTCCTTGCGAACGTTGGACTGCTTCGACTGATCGTACAGCTCCCACAGCTCCTTACGTGCCTCGAAAAACGGGCTGTTGAGCTTGGGTTCCTTCGGCGGAGAAGCACTGGTCTTACTGCGCTTTTTCAGCTGCGCCATGAATCACTCGTACCCGAGTCGCTGCGTGTACGCAATGCCAGGCCGATTCCCACCGCCGACAAGACCGTCGGAGCGTCAGCGTCCCCGCGTATACTAATCGCTATGACACATCAGATGGTTGACCGCGCGCATCCCTATTGCAGCGTCTGCGAAGGTGTCGAAGGAAGCTCTCTTCCGACGGACTGTCCTGGTCAAAAGCTGACGCAGGAACAGGTCGCAGGCATCTACAATCACAAGCTCGACTATCGCGACGGACGCTGGGACGATCCGGCGGTGTTTGACTGGAAGCCCGTGTCCCTTCCGACGGGATCGAGCTATGGCGGCAGTCGGCTGATCTCCACCACTGTCGATGTGCCGAGCGACGAAGAAGAAAGTCCGTCGGTTGACACGAGCAGCACCAACTACGTGCCCGTTCCGATTCCCATTCCGATTCCCATTCCGATTCCGGTTCCAACGGGAATCAGCGTCGATGGAGAAGAGGTCGAAGAAGCCGATCCCTCCGTCGATGTTCGCGTCAATCGCTAGGCCGGTTTCCGAGCCAGCGTCGTCAGAACATCGCGCGACGGATGCTTGCATACGGCGCATCGTCGCGTAGCTGCACGCGATCGGGCGAAATCGGCTCAACACCGATGGACCGCAGGATCTCTTTCACCGGCAGCGTGCCCGGCAAGTCGAGATAGCGCGAAACCAAGCCCTTCTTCGTCGACAGCTCCAAAAAGCGTATGACATCCTCTTCGTCGAGCGGCTGCTCCAGGCTCCGTCGTCGCAGCTCTTTTAGCACATCGTCGAGCGAGCGCTTTCCGTGGCTTTCCATCCGAATGTCGATGTCGACGAGCGCCAGCAGGCACGCACCGCCCCAGTAGACCCGCGTATAGTGATGCGTCCGTCGCAGCTGAGCGCTCTCTGTACGCAGCGACGGACCATCCTTCTGACAGTGACGATAGAAGCCATCCCACAAGTCGGACCAGGTTTCTTCGACGGAAAGCGCCCTCGCCCGCCCGCGCAGCACATCTTGGTAATACGTCGTCACGCCTTCGGTCAGCCACGGAATCTTGTACTTGAGCAGCGGGTTTCCGACGTGAAAGATCTCGTGCGGAGCCAGCCAGTCATCGTGCAGCGAAAGCTGCGTCGCATCGGCTCCAAAAAAGATCACCAGCGACGGACGAAGCGGACGCATCACCGTGCCAAACACGCCCGCACCGCTGTGACCGGACATCGCAACCAAGACAATGTGAACCGACGAAGGCATCAGCTCCCCGTAAAAATCGTCGCTGAGCCTGGTTGCTTGCTCGATCCAGGTCCGCAGCGCCTGATCGCTCGCTTTGGACTGACCAATCAGGTACAGCTCGACGGACGAGTGCGGCAGCGAAATCGTCCCAAGTGAACGAAACGTACCGACGGTGATGTAGCTTCCTCCGTCATATTGCGCAGCATCGAGCCGAAAGCGAGGAATCGGACCTGCCAGACGCTGCCACGGCGTGGTCACTTGCAGTCCACTCGCGAGCGCAAACTCGACTTCGATGCTGGGCGACGGACGTCCCTGCGGCAGCGGATCGGGTCGAAGCAGCACCGCCTCATCGGAAAATGTCACCGCTTCACCGAGCCGCTGCACATAGTCCGCACTACCAAACGCATCCGCCGCCAGCGCCAGATCGTATTCATAGCGAATCGTCAGCGACGGACCACCCGATGCGGCGAGCGTCCAGCACTCACCCGTCATCGGCAGCGCCTGGAGCTTGCCGTTTGGCAGAAGCTGCTCGACGCGATGAACGAAGCGACCCGAGCCGCTCATGTCGACGCAGACTCGACGGGTCCGAACCCCGCGAAGCGCAAGCTGCACCGACGCCCGCCCAAGAGAATCCAGCTTCACGACATACCGCCAAGAAGCAGGCTCCGGCGACGCCTGACCCAGCGCAATCAGCGCACAGAGCAGCAGCGTCGCAACAAACGGTTTCACAAAGGGCGTAGATGACAACGGAGTGCCGAGCCTAGCGCGTGCTTACTGACGACGCCAGTGACCGGGCACATAGCGCCAGCCTGGACCTTGGCGCGTCCAGTCGGGTCGCTGCCACACAAAGCCGTGTCGACGCATCACGAAGTGACCGGGAACCCACAGCCAGCGCGCGCCGTTCCACGTCCAGTGGCCACCGACCCACTCGTGATGAACCGACGGAGCCAGCGGCGCAACTTCCGTCATCATCGGCGGCGGAGCGCTCTGAACCACGATCGTGCTCGGCGGCGGCGCACCCACGACCGGCGAAGGAAGCTGCGGATGACTCAGCGGAGCCCAGTGTCCCGGCGAAAACACCCACTGATGACCGACGCGCACCCAGTGAGCCCGAACGTACACATGATTCGGACGCGACACCTCGTAGTAGCCAGGCACCCAGACGTAGCGACCCATGCGAAACGCCCAGTGACCTGGAATCCACGCGTGCATCCGAGACGGAGCGATCGGCTGAACCTCCATCTGCGGCGCGGGCGGGGCAATGTCGACCCGAAGCTGACCCGCTGGAATGTCGCCCGCGTACTGCGGCTGCCCGTACTGCGGCTGTCCGTACTGCGGCTGTCCGTACTGCGGCTG